>JANOHI010000316.1:0-2381 GCA_031406385.1 Acidimicrobiia bacterium | reverse complement strand
AAATTCTTCATCAGGAAGATGGAGAACGGGAGTCCAAAGATGCTGTGCGCGATCCAGACGGCAACGACTGAGCTGTCCAGGTGGAGATAGGGGAAGATCGTGGTTTCGCCGATGTGCACACCACCGGTGAAGAACCGAAGGATCGGGATGAGGCACATCTGCAATGGCACGATCAACATGGCGAGGATGAGGGAGTACAGCCAGTCGCGGCCTTTGAATTCGATCCACGAGAAGCCGTAGGCCGCAAGTGCAGCCACCCCGACCGAGATGATGACTGACGGGATCGTGATGCGGAAGGAGTTGAGCAGGAAGTGGCTCAGTCCTTCGTTGCCCGGCCCTGTCGACAGCACGGCGTTGTAGTTGGAGAACGTGAAGTTCGTCGGGTGGAGGAAGAAGGTCCACCAACCCGTCGACTTGACGTCGGCCTCCGGGCGGAACGACGACACCAGGACCCCAAAGGTGGGCACCGTCCAGAGCAACGCAACAATCCACACGAGAATCCGCCCGCTGCGCGTGTGGGCGCTCGCGGCGATGGAGGTTCCCATCGATTCCTTGACCCGTCGGGGGCGGACCCGCTTCAGACCGGTGGTCTCAGACATCAGTTCGTCTCCTCAATGCGGCGCTGCACACGCCGGTTCCACACGACAATCGGGAAGCACAACACGAACAGCACCATGGCGAGTGCCGCGGCCACGCCGTTTCGGTCCTGCACGAAGAACTTCACGAAGAACTCGTTGGCGATCGTGCTGGTTCCGAAACGTCCACCAGTCGCTGCCGCCACGGTGTCGAACGCCTTCAGCGAGCCGAGAGCGACGAGCGAAGTGACCGTAGCGATCGTCCCTTTGATGTAGGGGATCGTCACCTTGAAGAAGGTCTCGTTGCTTGTGGCGCCGTCGACGATCGCCGCCTCGAGGAGTTCCTGGGGAACCCCCTTGATCGCGGCGGAGAGCACCACGGTGGCGATGCCGATCTGGGCCCAGATGAAGATCACGATCAGAAGAAGCGTGTTGAACCCGGGGCCCCAACCGGGCGGTGTGAGCCCGCCGAAGCCGCGTTCGAGAAGCCAGTTCCGGCCTTCCGGTCCCCCGCCCATGGAGTCCGGGAGGTGGGCCGCCTTGGTCACGGCGTTCAGAAGTCCGGCGTCGAAGGAGAATCCCTTCTCGGCGTAGATGAAGCGCCACGTGATACCGGCGCCGACGAGCGAGATCGCCACCGGGAGAAAGATCAGGGTCTTGGCGATTCGCTCCCCTCGCATGCCGTCGGCAAAGCGGGCGATCATCAGACCGATCCCCACCGTGATGCTCGTCCCGACGAACACCCATACGAAACTGTTGACAACAGCAAGTCGGCTGTCGAGTTGGTTCCAGATCTCACGGTAGTTGTCGAGGCCGATGAACTTCTTCCCGGTGTCGTCGAGAACGCTGGCGATCGCCGTTCGAACGGCCGAAACCATCAAGCCACCGATCGCGAAGATGAGCGCAAAGATGATGAACGGCACGGCTTGGAACTTCTCCCGAATGCCCCGGGGGAGTCTGTTGATGAGCGCGTAGATGATCAGGAAGATGGCGGCGAAGCCGACAACACCACCAGTGATCAGCGCGATGTTTCTGAGGAGGTCTTCCATGTGTGCTGTTCACTATCCCTCTCGCAGGTTTGCCGACCGGCGGAAGTCAACCACAGTCCGTGTAAGGAATGACGACCGGCTGGCGAAAAAAGCAGTGCCCGTGCGCGAAGGCGCACGGGCACTGTCAAACACAAGCTCTTCTGTTGTTACCGACCGGAGTCGATCAGGCCTTGGGCCAGCTCTTCTCGATGTTGTTCACGGTGTCGTCGGTGGACTGACCGGTGACCCACTTGGTGATCTCCGTCCAGAACGTGCCGGCACCGACGGCGCCGGGCATCAGGTCGGAGGCGTCGAAGCGGAAGACGTCAGCGCCCTTGAGCAGTGCCGCGAACTTGGCACCGACCTTGTCGGTGTACTTCGACACGTCGATGTCCTTGCGGGGGAAAAGGTTGGACTTGCGGGTGACGAGGATGGCGTTCGCATAGTCGAGCGACGTGCTGAAGAGCAGTGCATCCATCGTGACGGGCTTGTTGTTGCCTGCCGCGAGGATGTCGCCGGCGCCGAGCATGTACTTCGGGCCACCTGCCGGGCTCGGCAGGTAGAACGTGGAGATGTCGCCGTCGTCGCCGACCTTGGTGCCTGACGGCCACAGGTCCTTGTAGAAGGAAGCCTGACGGTGCATGTAGCACTTGCCCTGAAGGATCGGGAAGCCGCCCTCCTGGAACTTGGTGGTGGCGATGGTCTTGACCGCGTTCTCGCTACCGATGTAGTCGGGGTTCTTGACGATGGCCTCGACGGCCTCGGCAACAGCCATGAC
>JANOHI010000315.1:0-11541 GCA_031406385.1 Acidimicrobiia bacterium | reverse complement strand
CGTCGTATGGAACCTCACCCTGCTGTGCGATCCCCACCACCACTTCCTCCACGACAACAACCTCTACATCGACCGACAACCCGACCAACCCACCCTCATCCGCCGCAAAACCGACGGATCCCTCTACGCCGGACCATGAACGAACCGTCGAAACGGTTCGCGCTGGATGCTTACGAATCGGCAGCGAGCCCTACTCCCGAGGGCCGTCGGCCGCGACTCCCCTGGCGGCCGAGGAGAAGCGCTCCGACGACGAGCACCAGCCCGACGATCTGCAGCACTCGCACCTCCTCATCGAGCGCCCACCACGCCGCCACACCGGAGACCACGGGCACGAACACGAGGAAGAGGGCGGGACGGGCGACACCGACCCTGCCATTCGCCCACGCCCACACCGTCCAGGCTACGAAGACCGGCAGCGTGATCGCCCACACCATCGAGAGCCATGCGCTCGCATCGAGAGCTGCCCAGTCCTGGTTCTTCACGTACGGTCCGCCGACGGCCAGAACGACGACGTAGGCCACGGTCATCGACCACGTGGTGAGCGACGACGCCGGATACTTCGTGGTGAGCGGACGATTGATCACGAGGTACGCGGCATAGAGGAAGGCCGCACCGAGCGCGATCACGTCGCCGCCCTTGAACTCGATCTGCCCATTGCTGCGACCGACTACGAAGATGACCGCCCCGACAAATGCGCACATCAGGGCCACGACGTTGCGCCGGGCGAGCGACTCGACTCGGGTCACCCAGAGCAACAGGGCGACAAAAAGGGACGACATGCCGGTGAGCAGCGCCGAGGAGAACGCGCTGGTGTACTTCAGGCCGACGGTGAACCCGTAGAGGTATCCAAAGAACCCGACCCCACCGGCGAAGGCGATGCGGCGGCGATCGGCCGGCTCGGGGAGGTAGGCATGACCGCTCCGTCGATGATTGACGACCATCAGCACCCAGCCGATCGCCACCATCCCGGTGAACCGGATCACGTTGAAGGTCGGGAGATCGAAGCGCTCCAGCGCCCGCTTCATCACCACGAAGTTCAGACCCCAAACCGTGACGACGCCTAGGCAGGCGAGATCGACGGTTCGAGAGCTCACGGTTGGACGCACTTGTTCAGCATGGCCCGCGGAAGCGTCCAGCGCGAGCGGGAATCGGACAGCTGCATCGACCCCGGAACGCGCGGGCGGGCGCCGCCGGAGACTACGTCCGTTGCGTCAGACGATGCGCCCGGAACAGCGGCGAGTCAGCTCCTGACGAGGCGACCCGGACGGGCACCGGTGTCGGCATCGTGACGGCGGGTGACCACGCCGTTCACCATCGTGGCGAGATAGCCCTGCACGGGTTGGATGAGCCGCGTGCCGCCCGCCGGCAGATCGTGGAACGCCTTGGGCGGCGACACGGTGAGGCCATCGAGATCGATCACGTTGATGTCTGCCCGCAGTCCCGGGGCCAAGGTGCCACGGTCGGCGAACCCATACAACGCGGCGTTGCGCGACGTTTGCTTGGCGACCAGGAACTCGAGTGGAATCTGTTCACCGCGCCGGCGATCGCGGGTCCAATAGGTGAGCTGCGTCGTGGGCATCGACGCGTCGCAGATCATCGTGACGTGCGCTCCCGCATCGCTCAGGCCGGTCACCGTCGCCGGATGGGTGAGCATCTCTCGCACCACTTCCTGCGCCTGGTGCACGTCGAGCCCGCCCATGAGCGAACCCATCACCCGACCTTCCTGCTCAAGCAGAAAGTCATACATCACGCTCATGATGTCGTCGCCCGTGGCGGCCGCTCTCGCGCCGAGGCACTCCGACATCTGCGGCTCGTAGTCCACCGGATCGGCCAGCGGGTAGATGACCGGAGCGGCGTTCTGGAACAGGGTGTAGAGGTTGGCCATCGAACCGGGCTCGTCCACCCGCACGTCGGGCTCGCCGAGAATCGCCGCCTTCACCTCGGCCTTGGCCATTTCCTTTACTCGCTCGGCCAGTGGCAGTGCCGCGAGGCGCATATAGGTCGGGCGGCGGAAGAACGCGTGGTAGCCCGACAGGCCCGTCACCAGACCGATAGGACGCGATGACACCTGCGGGAACAGCTGCGAACCGGACGCGTTCATCTCCAGCGTCTGGGCCAGCATCTCGCGGAACATGTCGGGCGGGTACTCGGGCGACTGCACGAGCGTGAAGGTGACCGGCCGCCCGCTCTCGCGCGACACACGGTCCATCAGCTGCAGTTCCTCGAGGGGCGAGAAGCGCTCGCCGCCCAGACCCTCCAGCTTGCCCACCGTGCCCGAAGGGATCATCTCGAAGACGCCCTTGCCTGCCGCCCTCATCGCTCGGGAGATCGCCCGCAGTTCCTCCTCGGGCGCGAACGTGCCAGGGACAGGCGAACCCCACAGCGACCGGTGTCCAATCGTGCGTGACGTGCTGAACCCCACCGCGCCCGCCTCGATCGCCTGCTGCACCAGGCGACCCATCTCTTCGATGTCTTCGGCCGTTGCGTCCTCGTTGTCGGCACCGCGCTCGCCCATCACGTAGTACCGCACCGATCCATGGGCGATCTGCGCACCGATGTCGAGCGAATATCGACGACCGGCGATGTAGTCGAGATACTCGGGGAACGTCTCCCAGCGACCCCATTCCATGCCCTCGTACAGCGCCGTGCCGGGGATGTCCTCGACGCCTTCCATCAGTTCGATCAGGGCCTTCTCGCCGCCCGGCCGCACCGGGGCGAACCCGACGCCGCAGTTGCCCATGACGACCGTGGTGACGCCGTTGCCGGCGGAGGGATCCATCTCCTCGTCCCAGCTCACCTGGCCGTCGTAGTGGGTGTGTACGTCCACCCAACCGGGAGTCACGATCGCACCGTTCGCGTCGATGATGTTCGTCGCGGACTCCGAAATTGAGCCGCCGACGGCCACGATGCGACCGTCGCGCACGCCGATGTCGCCTCGCTGACCCGGTGTACCGGTGCCGTCGACGATGGTGCCGCCCTTGATGACGTGATCGAGCACGATGTCTCCCTTGGCTGTTGGTCGCCTCTCGGCCCCGTGTCCTGACGTTACGACAGCAGTCTGTTCAAGTCGTAGCCGGACGAGCGGGGTCCACCGGGAGGTGTGTGCTCCGTCGCAACCGTGTGCCATCGCGAATGCTCGGAGAGCGATGTCGTGACGAAACGCGCAACGGGCGCCGCCCGAAGGCGACGCCCGTTGCGTCAGACGAAGAGCGAAACGTCAGCGGCGAGACGCCCCAAGGATGCGGAGCAGGTTGATGTAGACCATGACCAGGCTCATCATCAGTTGGAGGGCTAGGAACCATTCGGCATTTGCCGTCATGGTGCCGTCTTCCTCGATGCGGCGGATGCGCTCGAAGTCGACGAAGAGCGAGCCGAGGCCGATGGCCAGACCAATGAACCCGATCACGAGAGCCCCGCCGCCCCGAACGTCACCGACGCCGGGAATAGGCAGACCCACGAGGCTCAGGATCAAGACGATGAAGAACGCCAGGCTGGCGGCTCCAACGATCTGCACGAAGCGGGGCGTGACCTTCACGATGCCGCTGCGGAACAGGAACAGACAACTCACGAAGAACGCCGAGGTGCCCACGATTGCCATGGTGACGATGCCACCGGAGATATTCGAATACGACTTCGAGATCGCCCCGAGCAGCACGCCTGAGGCGAGCGCATAGGGAATGGCGACCTTGGGCGAGAGATGCGGACGGAACGAACCGGCGAGGCCGGCGCCGAGTGAAACGATCAGGGCGATGACGACGAGGGGGCCGATGTTGGCACCGACGTCGATCGCCTTGTAGGAGATGCTGCCGACCACCGTGGTGATGGCCACGAGCATGGCCAGCCGGTCATAGACCCGGTGAGCCTTGAACGACTTCTCTCCGACGCTGGTAAACGTGCCGGATCGTTTGATTGCGGTATCGAGATGAGACAACTGGGGACCCCTTTGCGATTGGCCTAGGTTTCAATCATCGTCGATTCCGCATGAGAACATGACAAGAACGGCGGAGCGAAGGCCAAACAATCCGTCTGGCACGACTCCGCCCTCGCCGACCATCAGGAGTTCTCATGAGTACCGCCCCGCTGCAAGCCGCCATTACTTCGACAAGAGCGGAGTTGGCCGCCGTGCGGCCCGAGCATCTCGACCTCGCCACTCCGTGTCAGTCGTGGAATGTGCGCGAACTCATCAATCACGTGGTCGGGGCCCAACATTTTTTCCTTGCTGTCGTCGAAGGAGCCCCGCCTTCGGCGGCTCAACAGGACTTCGCGTCCGGCGACTACCTCGCGGCGTTCGACGACATCTCGACCCGACTCGTCGGAGCGTTCGCCGCCGACGGCGCCATGGACAAGGTCCTCACCGCGCCGTTCGGTCAGATGCCCGGTCGGGCGTTCATCGGATTCGCGGTGAACGACACCTTCGTGCACGGCTGGGACCTTGCCAAGTCGACCGGCCGCTCGACCGACTTGGCTCCCGAGTTCGCCGCGGGCGTGCTCGCCGGTGCCAAGGCGACGATTCCGGCCGCGATGCGCGGCGAGGACGGCAAGATGCCGTTCGGCCCGATCCAGGAGGCGCCGGCCGACGCCTCGAACGCCGACCAGCTCGCCGCGTTTCTCGGTCGGAGCGTCTAGCCGCAGACACACCACCGGCACCGGGAATCGGGCGCTGCGCCGGTTTCGACCGAGGGCTACCGGCCGCCGACGGCGCGCAGGAGCCGTTCGGCCGGACCGGCGCCGACGCGTCTGACCCACAACGCCCCGCTCACCATCGCCGAGGTCCAACTACCGAGCGCGATGATCAGTGCCCACCCCACGCCAACCTGTCGGTCGTGGTACAGCCAGCGAAAGAGCGCTGCCGGAATCAGCGCGTGGAGGAGGTAGATCGACAGCGTCACCGTCCCTGCGTCGGCGAGAACGCGGACGACCGCCGACTGCGAAAACGTTGTCGCCAGGCGCAGCACCAGGCCGATCCCGAGCAATGACGAGCCAATCGTCGTCGCAACGTAGAGCGGGCTGTCGAACTTGATCGGTGAATCGAAGAATGCCGACGAAGGCGCCGTGCTCCAGACCCACGCGAAGCGACCTTTGCCCCCTCCGAACGAGACGCGCGTCATGATCGACGACACCACGTAGCCACCGGTGAGCATGAAGGCCCCCGCGGCCGCGAGGGCGAGTTGGAAACGAGTTGTCTGCCAAGCCTGGCGGCCGATCCACATCCCGATCAGACCGAACGCCAACCACGGAAGGAGCGGATGCGCACCCCAGAACAACATCGAGGCGACGAACCCGTGCGGGTTCGACGTGCCGATGCGTCCGCCGGACGGATCGCGCATCACCAACCACGACAGGTCGTCACTGAATCGTTCAGGCTGGTTCTCCGTCGCGAAGAAGATGAGCAGGCGGGAAACAAAGGTAAGCACGGTGACTATAAGCGCGCCTAGGAGCAGTATGGCCGAACGACGGACCTTCGTCCACACCGACAAGATGATGAGATAGGCGCCGTAGAACGGCAGGATCGTTCCGGGCCAAACCGTGTTGAACCACATGCCGACAACGAGCAGCAGCAGGCCTCGGCGCACCGGCACCCAGGGCGAGAAGCCGTCTTTGTGCGACAAGAGGGTGAGCCCGACTCCGAAGATCGTGACGAGCGCAGCGGCAAAGCGTGTGGTCAGCGGACCCTGGTAGAGGTCGACGGCTCGGGAGAGCCAGCCGTCGAACACGTCGGGCCAGGACCCGCTCCGAAGGCGCGAGAGATTGAAGGCAACGACGTAGTTCTGGGTGAACACCCCGACAAGCGCAACGGCCCGGGCAACGTCGAGCGACGAAACCCGGGCGCGTGTCGGGGTCATCGGACGCACGTTACGCGAGGTGACGGAGCGGTGAGTGCGACCAATGCAGGGAAGCGGCGCAGTGAAGCGCCGTGACTCACGGTCTTCAGCTGACCAAGCCGAGGTTCTTCACTTCGGCCAGCTCCTCCTGCAGTTCCGTTGTGGTGATCGCGATCTTGCCTTTCGCGAAGTCGTCGATCGCCAGACCTTCCTTGACGGTCCAGTTCGCGCCATCGCTCACGACCGGGAAGCCGAACTGCAGGCCCTCCGGCACACCGTATTCACCGCGGCTGATCACGGCGAGCGACGCCACTTCGCCGGCCGGCGTCGGGTTCCAGATGCTGGTGACGGAATCGATGGCGGCATTGGCCGCCGAGGCCGCCGACGAGAGACCGCGCGCTTCGATGATCGCCGCACCGCGCTTCTGCACCGTCGAGATGAAGTCGCCATCGAGCCAGGCGTGGTCGCTGATCACGTCGAAGGCCGGCTTGCCGCCGATCGTGGCGTTGCGGGCGTCGGGGTACTGGGTGGCGGAGTGGTTGCCCCAGATCGTGACGTGTTTGACATCGGCCACCGGAACGCCGGCCTTCGAGGCCAACTGCGCCTTGGCGCGGTTCTGGTCGAGGCGGGTCATGGCGAACCAGCGATCGACCGGGACCTCGGGCGCGTTGGAGCGGGCGATGAGGCAGTTCGTGTTGCATGGGTTGCCGACCACGACGACGCGGATGTCCGACGCGGCGTTGGCGGCAATGGCCCGGCCCTGGGGTTGGAAGATCCCGCCGTTGGCACTCAGGAGATCGCCACGCTCCATTCCCGCTTTGCGGGGCATGGCGCCGACGAGCAGCGCCCAGCTGGTGCCGGAGAACGCATGGTTCAAGTCGCTCGTCGGCTCCATGCCGGCAAGCAGCGGGAACGCACAGTCGTCAAGCTCCATGCACACACCGTTGAGGGCCTTCATCGCCGGCTCGACCTCGAGCAAACGAAGAACGACGGGCTGGTCGGGGCCGAGAAGGGCGCCGGACGCAATACGAAACAGAAGGGAGTAGCCGATCTGCCCGGCAGCGCCGGTCACGGTCACATGGACGGGGGCTTTGGTCATAGTTCGCCCAGCGTATTCGCCCGTTCCTGGCTCCGTTGCGTGGCGGCATTCAGCCGGGAATGGCGATCACGCAAACCGCACGAGGCAGGCGCCTTCACGGCTCCGGCCGACTCGCGTACGCCGCCGCCTGCATGGTGAAGAGTTCGGCATAGCGGCCGCCCTGGGCGAGGAGGTCGGTATGGCTCCCGATCTCGACAACTCGGGCGCCGTCCATCACGACGATGAGGTCCGCCATTCGCACGGTCGAGAACCGGTGAGAGATGAGCACGACCACCCGGCCATCAATCGCCTCCGCCCGCGAGGCCTCGGCGAACTGCTCGAACAACGCATGCTCGGTTTCGGCATCGAGCGCCGCAGTCGGCTCGTCGAGGATCACGACCAGGGGCGCGTCGCGCATGAACCCCCGCGCCAGCGCCAGCTTCTGCCACTGGCCGAAGCTGATGTCCACACCTCCGTCCCAGGTGGGTCCGAGCTGGGTGTCGAGACCGTAGGCCAGCCGTTCGACGACGTCCTGCGCACCCGCTCTGTCGATGGCCGCTTCGCCCGCCGGTCGGTCATCGAGGCGGGGCAGGTCGCCGAGGCCGACGGTCCGCTGTGCCTGGAACTCGAACCGGTAGAAGTCCTGGAACGCGCCGGCCAGCCGTTCGCGCCATTCGGCCGAGTTGATCGTCGCCAGATCGACACCATCCACCGTGATGCGCCCGCCCGTCGGGCGGTACATGCGGGCGAGCAGCTTCACGAGCGTCGACTTGCCGGCCCCGTTCTCGCCGACGATGGCGACCACCGAACCGGCTGGGAAGGCAACCGACACGTCATCGAGCACGGGACGAGCGGTCCCCGGGTACGAGAAGCTGACGTGCTCGAAGGCGATACCGGTGCTGAGCACCTTCGGGGCCGGCACACCAATCCCGGTGTCCTGGGCCGCGGCGTAGTCCTCCAACCAGGTGAGGCGCCGCGAGGAGTCGAGCCAGAAACCCCGGAGGAAGCCAAGCTCACCGGCGGTGGCGCCGACGTACATCGCCAGGCGCATGCCCGCGGTGACGACGAGCACGACGGATCCGACGGACCGGCCGAGCCTCTCGGATACAAAGACGATTGCGCCCACGTATCCGGCACCGAACACCGCCCACGCGCCCGCCTGCCACGCGGCGGTGGCGATGCGCACCTTCGCCCGCGGACCGTATGAACGCTCGAACGCGGCGGTGCGTTCCGCGGCGAGCCACTCGCCGATGCGGGTGACGCGGACCTCCTTGCCGGCGGCCGCAGTGGTCGCCAACACGAACAGGTGACGAGCGAGCCGCGTGTTCGAGATCACGGACTCCTCGACCTTTCGCTCGACAGCCGGTCGCCACGTGGAGACCCAGACTGCGGGCAGGGCACAGAGCACCAAGGCGATCAGCGCCGGGTGAATCGATGCCAGCAGCGCAACGGTGACGGCGAGACGCACGATCCAGCCGAGCGTCGAGAACAACGACATGAACAGGTGATCGAGCGCGAACACCTGATCGCGGAGCATGGCGAGGCGATCGAGATACGCCGGGCGCTCGTGGTGCTCCACCGTCGGCACACTCGCCTGCAGCCTCGCCACGTGGGACTCAAGGGCAATGGCAACGCGATCGCGGAACCGCCGTCCCACGCGATTCGAGAGCACGCGGAGTACCCACGTGCCGGCAACGCAGACCGCCAACCCGATTACGCCGACGCGCACGAGACCACTGTTGTTACGAGTGATTCCGTCGATCAGAAGCTTGAGCCACAACGCGAGAAGTGCGTCGGGCAGCATCATCAGCAGGGAGAGTGCGAGAGAGAGTGCGAGAAGCCGGGGCTCAGCGCGATATCCCAGCTGGAAGGTCCGCCACAACGACGAGAAGCCGCCCGGCAACGGCTCCGGCTCGTCGATGACCGGGCTCGAGCCGACCACGTGATCAGAGGGTGTCATGGACAACCTCCCGGCCGTGCTCATCGAGCTCGACTGCCGCCGCGCCGTCGGCGAAGCGCGAGGCCTGGAGATCAAACATCGTTCGATATCGTCCGCCCAGGGTGATCAGCTCATCGTGTGTGCCCTGTTCGATGACGTGCCCGCCTTCCACGACGCAGATCTGATCGGCGAGGCGAACCGTCGAGAAGCGATGGGAGATCAGGATGGCCGTGCACCCCTTCGTGGCCCGGAGCACCCGGTCGAAGATCTCTGTCTCGCCCCGGACGTCGAGCTGCGCCGTGGGCTCGTCGAGCAACACCACGTCGGCACCCATCCGCACCGCGCAGAGGGCCCTCGCGATCGCGACCCGTTGCCACTGTCCTCCGGAGAGGTCCGTACCGCCGGCGTAGCCCTTGGACAGCACCGTGTCGAGATTTCCGTCGGCAATACCTTCGGCTCCGGCATCCGAGAGCGCGGCGCGGATCACGTCGTCCGGGGCGCCGAGCGGCGCAACGTTCGTGCGGAGCGAGAGTTCGAAGCGCACATAGTCCTGGAACACTGCCGCCACCCGTCGTCGCCAGTCGTCCGCAGCGAGGGTCGTAAGCAGTGAGCCGTCAACGTGAATGCTGCCCTCGTCGGGATCGTAGAGACGGCAGATCAGCTTGGCGATCGTCGTCTTTCCGGCGCCGTTCTGGCCGACAATGGCAAGCGACGTTCCCGCGGGAATCGTCAGATCGAGGTGGTGCAGAACGTTGCGCTCCCCTTCGCTGCCATAGGCGAACCTCACTTGGCGGAACGCGATCTCCGGGGCCTCGTGGCGCGATCCCAGTGTGGCTGACGGCTGGGTCGAGGTGCTGAGGGAACCGGCTTTGGCCATGGCCGGTTCGAGCCTCGCCAGAGCCTCGACCGGAGCGCTTGCACCGTCGAGTGCCCAGTTCAAACCCCCGAACGCAATCGAGGACACTCCGATCGCGGCCTGTACGAACACGACGACGCGTGCCGTCGAGAGTTCGCCGTTGTTGGCGGCCACTCCGATCGCCCAGAACACGAGGCCATTCGCGAACGCCACGATCGCGATCGCGCCGGCAAGCGACTTCTCCCGAAGCCTTGTCGCCTCGTACTGGAGCTCATACAGTTTCGTACGTGTACTGATGAATCGCTCGGTCACCCACCCGGCGAGTCCGAAGAAGCGCAACTCCTTCGACGGCAGGGCGTCGACGGCAAGGCGGTACGAGTAGTCGGCATGGCGTTGTGCGGTACGAACCTCTTCGGTGTTGCGGTCGCGCCAGACACCGCTCTCGCGTAGGAGCCAGTGAGTGGCGACCCATCCCGCCACGACCAGGGGTGGCGCCCACCAAGAAAAGCCGAACAGCACGACCGCGGCGACCGTTCCGATCACGAGATCGAGCACGCCTCCGGTGAGGAAATCCATGCTGATCGAAAGGGGAGGGCCCATGATCCCCTGGTCGAAGTCGCGGGCCATCGTGAGATCGTTGGCCAACTCCGGTCGCTCAAGATGACCGATGCCCTCGGGGCTCACGCCGGCGAAGGTGAGCCGGTCATAGAGATGCGACGCCACGCGATCGCCCAGGTTCGAGCTCACCATGGTGTGCACAGGAAGGAGCACCAACAAAAGGATGAAGCTGACGCCGACGCCGACCAGCGGCGCCGTCGCCGACACATCGCGAGAAATCGACGACACGAGCCAGCCGAAGCACACCGACAGCGCGGTTGGCAGGATGCCGCGGACGACCAGCAGCAGCCACCACGCGATCGACCACCCGGGCGAGGCGCGGTGGATCGCTGCGAAGAACCGCATCACCTTTCCGGTTTGCGAAGCTCGGAACCGTTCGATCACACCGTCATCATCGTCGATCGACACCGGACTCCGACGGGTGGCGTCGGGCCCGGGCCGACGCGCGGTTCACATCGCCCGGATGCGGTTGTTGCGGGGGTTGTGCTCCAGCTCGGCCCGGCCGAGGCGTTCCATGAGCGGCGGGATGTACATCCCGAACCGGCCTCGGAGTCCCTTCTTGAGTCCGTACCAACCGCCGATCGGATTGTTCTCCGACCGGCCCCACGCCTCGATTGTGCCGTCCTTCGCCGGCTTCTGCTCATCGGCCGAACCGAGGTCGATCCAGTCGCCGTGCGCCACGAGCATGTCGTGGAGGTCATCGAGACAACGGGCGTCGTAGAGCAGGACGGTCTTGCCCACGGTGCAGACGATCACCTTCACGCCATTGCGCTGATCGAGGTGCATCGTGTATTCCGAGGTGAGCGGCGGTGTCTGCAGGACCCACGGATCGTCGGGAGTGCCTGATCCCTGGCCGGCGGCGGAAGTAGTCGTCGTCATCGGATGCTCCTGGTCGGTTCGGCATATTTCGGTCAGGACCGAAGCATACCCGGGTCAGGCATCCTGCCGTCGTTCGCGTCCGGCCGAAACAGCAACGTCGGCAAAGCGCGGCGCACCAGGCTCCAGCGGGATCCGGGCGCCTCGGGCAGCGAAGCTGATGGCGTGGTACCAGCCCGTCAGCATCAGCAGATCGAGGACCTGACGCTCATCAAACGTCAACCGGAGACGATCCCACAGCGCGTCCGTGAGATCGGACGAATCGTGCAGCGCGTCGACCGCGGCGATCAGCACACGGTCCCGTTCGTCGGTCCAGCACCCATCCTCGGCCCCACCGAAGGTGAGCGAGGCG
>JANOHI010000305.1:0-5308 GCA_031406385.1 Acidimicrobiia bacterium | reverse complement strand
CGCGATCGAGGCGGCGCTGGATGGAACGGGCGCCAACGCAGAGATGGTGGCATTGGACCTGCGCAACATGGTCATTCGCGGACCAGTCGTTGGGGGCAAAGCGTCAAACCTGATGATGCATGTTCCGTATAGTTTCGAATTCCAGTGTCGCAATGAAGCTGTCGTCATGACAGGACTGTATCACCAGGAACAGGTCGCCATCGCCTACCGCAAGGATGCCTACACGGATGGAAAACTGCCCGTCCCGGCATACTTCCGCTTCGATGCGGTAGGGGTGGAAAACGACTCACTTTCTGACTTTTACCTGACCTCGTTGAACAATGGCATGCTGCTTCCCATGATCACCCATTATCCGAAAATCGAGGCGGCAATGGACGGCATGAAGAAGGCCGAAGTCAAAGCGGTGATGGGCCAGCTTGGTCAGCTGGAATTCCTGAGGGACGAAACGATCGGCGTCCACACACCGCCGCTTGCCGGGCTGTCGGTCGGGTCGATCCTGTTCGGAGCGGCGTCGTGGACGTGGTCGAGGTGGGGTAACTCCGGCTACGCCGTGTCTGGCAAGAACTGGGTCCTCGGTGGCATCACCGGGGCGCTCCTGTCGGGCCTCGCCGTCACGATCGTCAACAGGCTCTTCGAGTCGGCGGGAGCGTGACCGGTGCGCCGCTCGACCATCGCCGCCCCTGCCCTCCTCATCGCGATTGCTGCCACTAGTGCGTACCGCCTCACCCGAACCACCACGCCGCCCACACCAACGGCGTCATCCCCGTCAACAACGCAACCCGCACCGGCTCCCGTGGACAGCCACAGTCCGCCCGCGACACGAACGGCGTCGACGCTTCCCGCAACATCGGCCCCGAGCCGACCAGTGAGCGCCGAATCGCCGACGCATGCGGCGTTGCGATTCCTCGACCTCGACGAGGAACTCTTCCCGCCCGTCACACCGGAGAAGGCACGTGCGCTTACCGAATCGATCGCCTCGACCCGGAACCGTGACCGTCTCGGAAATCAAGCGGAGGATCATCAACGCCAGACCCTCGCCAAGGGTGACCTTGCCGGCCTCAAGCTGCGCATCGCCCCCATCGCCACCCGCACCCGAAGTTGCAGCGACACGGCTTGCACGGTCGACGTCTACTTCCTACGCCTCTGGTCCTTCCCTGGAAGAGGAGCGCTCGACGACTACGCCACTGTCGAGATCCACCTCGTGCGAGAAGGAGACGAGTGGCGGCTCGACTCGTCATCGCTCATCGACGGCCCGTACCCGGCCGGCCGGTTCAGCGCACGACCCAACGCGTCGTTCAACGCACCGTCGTTCGAGGCCACGCTGACCGGGTTCACCGACGACGATGTGAACACGTGAGCGCCGTGCTCGCCGACATCGGGATCGGCCCGATCAGCATCCCCACCCCCGGCGATCTCGTCACTGCCTTGAAGAACGCTGTCGTCGACGTCGCCGACGCGGTGTTCGACAGAATCATGGAGTTCATCGCCGGACTCCTCGCCGACACCGTCGCCAAGGTCACCGAAGCCCTCGTGACGCTCCTCGGAACGATCAAACCATCGATCACACCGGGCGGGGCGATCGAAAACGCCCAACCAATCCAACAATCGGTCCTCGGGCTCGCAGCATCGCTACTCGCGGCGTTCTACCTGTTCCGCATCAGTCACGGCATCATCACGGGCCAGGCCGGGCAGAGCGTGCGAGCAACGATCGTCGAGCTCCCGTTGGTTGTCGTCGGCACGCTGTTCTTCGGGTTCCTCTGCTACACGCTCCTGTCGATCATCGATGCGTTCTCCGATCCGATGATCGACGGGTTCGCCACGACCCTCAACGAAACGGTCACCACGCTCTACTCGCAGGAGGGCCTGGTGAAAGGCGGGCTGTTCGTCTTCATCTTCGCTGTGCTCTACATCGCCGCGGCGATCTTCTTGTGCATCGAGCTGTTCGTCCGCTCGTCGCTCATCTACCTCGTGATCATGTTCGCCCCACTCGCACTCGCGACACGAGTGTGGGGTCCGACTCGTTCCTATGCGCGCAGAGCAACCGAAGTCGCGGTCGCACTGATCTTCTCGAAGCTCGCGATCGCCGTGACGCTCGCCACCGGCGCGTCGCTCATGCAGGGCGCGGCAGAGACCGGCGGCAACGTCGAGATGATCCAAGGGTCGGCGATCCTGCTCCTCGCCGCCTTCATGCCCTTCGCGCTTCTGCGGGTCATCCCGATCATGGAAGGCGCGGTTTCCGGGGAAGGCGTCGCACGTGGGGTCGGGACCAAGGCGGCGATCGCCGGCTACGGCGCATCACGGATCGGCGACGCCATCAAGGGCTCAACCTCGGCGGCGAGCGGATCAATCCAGTCACGCTGGGAGAACCGCAACACAGCGGCAACCTCGACCGAGGCTGGCGGGACCGCCACAGGCGGCGATGCGTCGCCGGGCGCCGCGGCCGTGTCCGCATCGGCGCCGCCGAAAGGCAGCCAGAGATCAACGACTGCGAACACGGCGAGCGCGGCCGATGGAAGAGTAACCGCCCGCCCTTCCCAAGCCCGGAATCGCTCGACGGTTGAGCCGAACGCTGAGGCCCCGACGACTGGCGGCAAGGTGCGTCAAGACAACCAGGCCTCGCCACCTGGGCCGACTCGTGCTGCGACGGACGCGACCGCCCGCGGATCGCTTCCGATACCAATGACGCCATCAGCAAAGAGACCGAACGACGGATCGACTGATCGGGCCGGCAGGCGCGTCGACGACATCGAGGCGGACGAGGACGAGCGATGAGCCGGGCCAGATCAGCGTCGACCGAGCGGCGCCTCTACCGGCTCGCACCAGTCGACAAGACCGGCGTGTTCCTCGGCCTCTCCTTGGTCCAACTCGTCGTGGCTGGAGCCGGTGCGCTCGCGGGGTCCGTCGTCATGGTCGTTGCCTCCGTTCCAATCGGCCTCGCTCTCGCCGTCGGACTAGGTGGACTTGGCCTCGCACGACTCACCGGCGAGCCGCTGCTTGCCCAGATCCCGACGCTGGTCCGCGACGCCACCTCGGGAGGACACACACAGTCCCATCTCCCACCGCTGCCGCTCCTAGGTCCCATCGAGAACCCGAAGAGGACCCCGGCACTGTGGCGACAACAGATCCACATCATCGAGCCGTCGGAGTTCGGCGTCGACCTTCCCGGACCCGTGGCTGTCGTCACCGACCGCACGGCCGGCCTGTACGCCACGACGCTGCGCATCGCCGGACGCCAGTTCGGACTCCTCGAACCCGACGAGCAGGACTACCAACTCGCCAACTGGGGCAACGTCCTCCAAGGCTTCGTCACCGAACGACCCGTAATCAGCGCCGTCCGATGGTGTGAATGGGCAGCACCGTCAGGCATCGAAGAACAACGCGACTGGCTCGATGCCCACCGAGCCGACCAGCCGATCCCTGACGCGCTCGCCTCCTACGAACGCCTCCTCGCGGAGGCCGGCCCTATCGCCACCCGACACGAAGTGCTCCTCACCATCAGCACACATACCAACCGGGCCATTCTCCAGAAGCGACACAACCACAACCGTCGCACGGCCACGCTCGAAGCGCTCCTCACCGAGACCCGCCAACTCCAACAGCGACTCACCAGTACCGGCCTGACCGCAAAGGTCCTCGACCCGAGCGAACAGACCAGAGCAATGCGCATCCGGCTCGACCCGACCAGCCGTGCGGCCCTCGAACGACGCCAACGATCACTCGGCAACGACGCCGGCGCCACGTCGATCGCCAATGCACTCCCGCTCGCCACGAACTCGAAATGGACGACCTACACCGTCGACTCCTCGCATCACCGAGCGTTCTGGGTATCGGAATGGCCGCGCCTCGACGTACCCGGCGACTGGCTCCGACCACTCCTGCTGCACTCCACCGCCGTCCGCACGATCGGGGTGTTCCTCACCCCCGTACCGAGGTCCAAGTCGCAGCGCCACATCACCGCACAAGCCACCAAGATCGAAGCCGACGTCGCCCACCGCAACGAGAAGGGCTACCGCGTCGGCGCGTGGCATCGACGTGCCGCGCAAGCCGTGAAAGAACGCGAAGAAGAACTCGTCGCCGGATACACCGAACTCGCCTTCACTGCAATCGTCAACGTGACCGCACCCGAACTCGACGAACTCGACCGGTCCTGCGCCGATCTCGTCCAGATCGCGGCGGCCGCCGGCGTCGAACTTCGCCCGCTCCACGGACGGCACGCCGACGCGCTTGCCGCTGTGCTCCCATGCGCCCGCTCCGTCGTCAACACACTCCGATGAGGACACCAATGAAGACCCACGTCCTGAAGACCGTCGACACCGCAACGTCGTGGTGCAACCGAAACGGCACCTACGTCCGCATCCTGATCATCAACCCGCCCCCACCACGCGAGCGCCGACAGCTCAACGACGTCGACATCCACCTCGAGCGTCTCATCGTGCTCGTCGCGCCGTCCGTCGAATCACTCGACGAACAGACCACAACACTCCGACACCTCGCGGCCGACGAAGGAATCGAACTCGTATCTGCAGATGGTCACCACGCCGCCCTGCTCACCCGCATTGCTGCTGCGAACAGCGCCCGCCGATGAGGCAGCGCTCTCGCAAACGTGACGATCGAAACGAAGATCGCGAGTCGTTCACGTTCCGCCGACCAGGGCTGCCACTCCCGCACCACCGGGCTACCACCCGCCACCTCGCCTCGCTCTACCCCTGCCAGGCCAACGCCGGCCTCGGAGCCCGGGGCGTGATGATGGGCATCGACCTCGAATCCGGCGGCGCAACCTTCCACTACGACCCCTTCGATCTCTACGCCCGACGCATCATCACCTCACCCAACATCTTGATCCTCGGGCTCGTCGGATCGGGCAAGAGCACCGTCGTCAAGACCCTGCTCTACCGCTCCATCGGCATCCTCTCCTCACCAGCCGGACAACCCCGCTTCGCCGCCATCGCCGACCCCAAAGGCGAATACGGACCCCTCGCCGACGCGCTCGGCCTCGCCCGGCTCTCCCTGAAACCCGGAGGCACGACACGGCTCAATCCGCTGGACCCCGGACCTCGCCACGGAACGCTCGAACAACTCGCAACCCGACGCATGCACATGATCAGCGCGCTCACCGCCGGTGTGCTCGACCGGCCACTTCGACCCGTCGAAGATGCCGCCGTCGGGTGGGTCATCGACGAACTCACCAAATCATGGAACGACAAGCCCACCCTCGCCGACGTCTGCGCGCTGCTGTCGAGACCGTCGGGCACCATGGTCGACCGCTCAGGCGTCAGCGCCGAAAAGATCACCGACGAGATCCGCGACA
>JANOHI010000283.1:0-6151 GCA_031406385.1 Acidimicrobiia bacterium | reverse complement strand
CCGCAACCAACGTTCTCTCCGAGGCGTTGCCAGTCAGCCGTCACCTTGGTGGCGAGGTCTGGATTGTGGACGACACCACACCGGTCAGGTCCGCCGGCCCTCGCAATCATCTCGGTCGACCACTGCCGGCCGACCCCAACGAGTTCCGGAACGACCCGAAGTGCCGCCAACCCGAACCTGGCGCGCTCAGCGTTGATGAGGTCGACAAATCTGTCTTCGTCAGTGACCTGATCACTACCGGCAACCTGGGCGGATGCCGTCGGCGACCCGACGACCAGGGAAACGGCTACGGCGAGAACGAACAGGGAATAACCGCGCATGACGGATCCTTTCGGCCGTTCGGCAGCGACTACTCATCATGAAATTTGATGAACCAACCATCACTCATGAAGGAACAGGACCGTGGACGCTGCTGCTATTCGTCGGGAAGGAGGCGGTCGAGGAGTTCCTCGACTGCGCCTACCACCGACGGCTCGAGATCGGCAAAGGTGGAAACGGAAGAGAGAAGCTTACGCCAGACCGCCCCGTGTGCGTCACCCCAGCCGAGACGTTGACAGACGCCGGTCTTCCAGTCCTCGCCCCGGGGGACGTCCGGCCACGCTGCAATCCCGACGCATCGCGGTCGGATCGCCTGCCACACGTCGACGTAGGGGGTGCCGGTGACCAGCACGTATTCGCCGCGAACTTGGGCTGCCACCCGGGATTCCTTCGATCCCGGTACGAGGTGATCGACCAAAATGCCGAGGGGGCGACCCGGGCCGGGACCGAACGTTCGAACGGCGGCGATCAGACCGTCGATCCCGTCGAGCCGCTCGACGACCACCCCGGCCTCACGAAGGTCGTCTCCCCAGACCTTCTCGATGAGCTCGGCATCATGGATCCCCTCGACCCATAGCCGACCCGCCCGGGCGACCCTGGCCCGAGCCGGCGCGACCGTGGCAACCGAGCCCGATGCCGTGCGCCGAGAAGCCACCGGCGCGGTGACACGGCGGGGCTCGACAAGCGTGACGATGGTGCCGTCGACCACGAATCCTTCGGGGAGCATCCGGAAGTGGCGTTCCCCGCCGGTCGGGGTCGACACGGTCACCATGTCGGCCTTCGCCGACACGATCACGCCGATGGTCCGCGTTCCCCGGTGCATTATCCGGCGTCCGGGAATGGCCTCCACGACCGGACGCGCGTCAGCGCGTCGCGGCTCGTCAGGGGTACCTCCGAGGATCCCGGGCATCACACCGCGCGACGGAGGGCTGCTGAGGACGGCTCGGCGAGGATGGCCCGCAACTCCTCGGTGAGGGCGCGGCGGCGGCGCACGAGAATGCGAACACTGGGCGTAACCCCCAGCTGGCGGAGCGTCTCGACCTCGGTTGCCGCCGCCACCACGGACGAATACGCCGAGAGCAGGACGAGACGGGGGTCGTGCGGACGGAACACACCCCGGGTGACACCAACCAGAAGGAATGTGGTCGCCCGTTCGGAAAGGACTTCCAGCGATCCGGAGAGACGATCGACGAACGGGGCGCCGAGGCGGCCGACCTCACGGACCAGGCTGAGCAGCTCCGGTCGACGGGCGGCCAGGCGGAAGACCGCTCGGACCACGGCATCGAGGCGCTGCCACTCCCCTTCCGGCCTCGACAATCCGGCATCGACAGCCTCCGCCAGTTCACCGGCGACGGCGATCAGAACCGCGTCGAGCAGGCCGTCCTTCGAGCCGTAGTGGTGCAGGAGGGTCTGTTTGGTGCAGCCAGCCGCCGCCGCGACGGCGTCGAGGGAGGTGGCGCCAACGCCGCGTGAGGCAAAGATCGCGAGTGCGGCTTCAAGGATGCGCACGGCCGTGGCATTGCGGGGCAGAACCCGGGTTCGGGGGAAGTGAGCGGCCGACACTGACCAAATGGTAGAACGAATGTCCGTGATTTCGGAATCACTCGACGGAGCCCGCATCGCCATCACCGGCGCGACAGGGTTTTTGGGAACCGCTCTCGTGGAGCGGTTCCTTCGATCCGTCCCCGGATGTGAGCTCGTGCTCGTCGTCCGGGCCGGCAAGCGAACATCGGCCAAGGACCGCGTGAAACGCGAGATCCTCCGCAACGACTGCTTCGACCGGCTTCGTCTCGAGCTGGGTGATCGCTTCGAAGCCGACATGGAGCGACGGATCTTCGTCATCGACGGCGACGTGTCCCGAGACGGAATGGGCCTCACCGAGGAGGGCCGCGCCATCCTCCAGTCCTGCCACACCGTGGTGCACTCAGCGGCGGCCGTGGCCTTCGACTCGCCGCTCGACTCCGCCGTCGAGACGAACCTCCTCGGACCGATGCGCGTCGCCCAAGCCATGCGGGAATCCGGCTGCGCCGGGCACCTGGTGGCGGTGTCCACGTGTTACGTCGCCGGGGCCCGCCGGGGCGATGCCCCGGAGAAACCGCTCCCGGACACCCCGTTCTCCACCGAAGCCGACTGGCGGGCCGAAGTGGCGGCGGCCCGACGCCTCCGAGGCGACTTCGACGCCGCATCGCGCTCGGAGGAGAACCTGAAACGGTTCCGCCGACAGGCACGGTCCGAGCTCGGGGCCGCCGGCACGCCGCTCCTCGCCGCCAAAACGGAAAAGCTCCGCGAGGAGTGGGTCCGGACCCAGCTGGTCGACGCCGGCATCGCCCGGGCCGCATCGCTCGGTTGGCCCGACGCCTACGCCTACACCAAGGCGCTCGGCGAACGGGCGCTGCTCGAGACCCGCGATGGCGTTCCCGTCACGACCGTCCGACCATCGATCATCGAATCGGCGCTCGCTGAACCCAAACCGGGCTGGATCCGCGGGTTCCGGATGGCCGAGCCCGTCATCATTTCCTATGCGCGCGGACTTCTGAAAGAGTTCCCGGGCATACCCGAAGGCGTCGTCGACGTGATCCCCGTCGACCACGTGGTCGCGGCGATCATCGCTGTATGCGCAGCGGGCCCACATCCGAGCGGACCGACCGTCTACCAGGTGGCATCGGGGTCACGCCAGCCGCTGCGCTACCGCGAGATGGTCGACACGATCCGCGAGTGGTTCACCGAGCATCCCCTCTACGACCGCGAGGGCCAGCCGATCATCGTGCCCGAGTGGTCCTTCCCCGGTCGCGGACGCGTCGAAGCGCAGTTGCGACGCACGACCGAACTGCTCCGACGGGGCGAGCGGATCATCTCCGCGCTCCCGGTGCGCGGCAACCGGGCCGAGATCGTGGCGAGACTCGAGGAGAAGAGGGCCGACGCCGACCGAGCGCTTTCCTACGTGAAGCTCTACGGCGCCTACACCGAGACCGAGGCGATCTTCCGGGTCGACCGGTTGATCTCGCTGTTCGAGAGCCTTCCCGTCTCCGATCAGGAGAAGTTCTCCTTCGATCCGAAGGTCATCGTGTGGCGCGATTATGTGCGCAATACCCACCTGCCGTCGGTGGTGATCCACGCCCGAGTGCGGACCTCACCGGGCAAGAAGGAAGGCGAATCACGCCACGACCGGACGAAGCGGGCGATCCTCGCCCCCGAACGCCATCTCGCCGCGTTCGATCTTGAGAACACCCTCATCGCATCCAACGTCGTTGAGTCGTTCTCGTGGCTCGCCACCCGCGACCTCGACGCCGCCGAGCGCACCACGTTCGTCCTGAAGATGCTTCGTGACGCGCCGTCGCTGCTCGCCCTCGATCGCAAAGACCGAGGCGACTTCCTCCGCTCGTTCTACCGGCGCTACGACGAAGCGCCGTCACAGCTCATGTCCGACGATGCTGTCGAGTACCTCACCCAACTCGTCGTCACGAAATCGTTCCCGGCCGGGATCCGCCGGGTGCGCGAGCACCGCGCCCTCGGCCACCGCACCGTGCTCATCACCGGCGCTCTCGACTTCCTGGTGGAGCCCCTTCGTCCGCTCTTCGACGAGATCGTCGCCGCCCGCATGACCACGCGTGCCGACGGGACCTTCACCGGCGAACTCGACATCGGTCCTCCCACCGGCGAGTCACGCGCGCTGCTCCTGCAGGCCTACGCCGAAGCCGAGGGCCTCTCGCTCGACCAATCCGTGGCCTATGCCGACTCGGCGAGTGACCTGCCGATGCTTGAAGCCGTCGGGTATCCCGTTGCCGTGAACCCGGAGTCGAAACTGGCCACCATCGCCCGCAAACGCGGCTGGCATGTGGAGAACTGGGAGAAGGCTCCCGGCGGACCCCGCCCCCTTCTGCCGATCGGACCGCTCAAGCCGACACGCATGCTGCCGGGTGCCCGAGCCGGGGGCGGTTCACGATGAAGGCACTGGTCTTCGAACGCGACCTTTCCCGTTTCGCAGCGGCGAAGGTGCTGTCGAAGCTGGCTCCCGCACGCGCCCATCGCGCGGGGCCGCTCACGCTCCACGAGCACCATGGCGAGCCAGCACTCCCCGGACCCGAATGGCAGCGCATCCGTCCTCGGCTCTCCGGGATCTGCGGCAGCGACCTGGCCACCGTGCAGGCGACGAGTTCGCGGTACTTCGAAGCCATCGTCTCCTTCCCCTTCGTACCCGGCCATGAGGTCGTCGCCGACGCGGCCGACGGTCAGCGCGTCGTGCTCGAGCCGGTCCTCGGCTGTGTCGCCCGAAACATCAGCCCCGTCTGCTCGTGGTGCGCCGCCGGCGACCTCGGCCGCTGCGAGCACCTCATCTTCGGCGACCTGCGTCCGGGCCTGCAGTCCGGGTTCTGCTGCGACACGGGGGGCGGATGGTCCACGGGCATGATTGCGCACCGCTCCCAGCTCCATACCGTGCCCGACGAACTCACCGACGAAGACGCGGTCATGATCGAGCCGATGGCGTGCTGCGTGCATGCAGCACTCTCACCGGGACTGCTCGGCGGGACAACCGGTGGTGCGATCGCCGTGGTGATCGGGGCCGGGACCATCGGTGCGCTTACCATTCGGGCGATAACCGCATGCAATCCGGTGAGTCATCTCATCGTGGCCGCACGTCATCCCGAGCAGATCGGTCTGGCTCGGTCCTTCGGCGCCGATACGGTCGTCGACCCATCGGCGCTCGCCCGCGCCGTCCGGCGCGTCACCGGGTCGATGGCCATCGGCGACGGCGCCATCGAGCGGCTCACTGGCGGCGCTGATGTCGTCTTCGACTGCGTTGGATCGGCTGAGTCGATCACCGAGGCGCTTGCGGTGGTCCGACCGGGCGGACGGATCGTCCTCGTCGGCATGCCGGCAACGGTTTCGATCGATCTCACTCCGCTGTGGCATCGAGAGGTGACTCTCGTCGGGGCGTACGCCTACGGAAGGGAACCGGCTCTCGGTGGGCGACGCACCTTCGACCTCGCGATGGAACTCGCTCCCGGACTCGGACGCCTCGTCTCGGCGACCTATCCGCTCCATGAACACCCCCTCGCCTTCGACCATGCGCTCAATGCCGGCCGACGAGGCGCCACCAAGATCTGTTTCGACCTGCGCAAGGAAAAGCAACGATGAGCGATCGCAAACGCGGCCCCCGTCCTGGGTTCGTCCTCGAGGTCGATCGGTCGACCCCGGCCACGCTGTTCTGGCACGGTGAAGGGTTCCGCCTCGAAAAGCTGCCCGTGGGCAGCCGGGTCATCTACGCCCCGGAGCCGCTCGACGCGATCGCCGATCCGCGAGGCGCGATCCGCCACGCGCTGGCCAATCCGATCGGCGATTCGGAGCCTCTCGACGTACTGCTGTTCTCGGGGATGAAGCTGACGATCGCGTTCGATGACATCTCGCTGCCGCTGCCCCCCATGGAGCGGCCTGACATCCGCCAGATGATCATCGAAGAGGTCCTGGAACTCGCCGCCCGCAAGGGCGTCGACGACGTTCATCTCATAGCGGCACTGGCGCTGCACCGCCGCATGACCGAGGACGAACTCCGTCACGCCGTCGGTGACCGGGTCTATGACGCGTTCGCTCCGGCGGGTGCGTTGTACAACCGTTTCGCGAACATCCGCCTGCCCGACTACCTTGCGTTCTTCGGCGGGCGCCGTTTCGTGCCGATTGCCGCCGGTCTTGCCGGGCTGGGTGGGGCGCTGGTTTTCGGGCTCGGCTTTCCGTGGCTGGAGGCAGGCATCGACTCGCTGTCGCGCGGGGTCGTGGCGGCGGGCCCGCTCGGGCTGTTCGTCTACGGCGTTCTCAACCGGCTGCTGATCGTCACCGG
>JANOHI010000277.1:0-24487 GCA_031406385.1 Acidimicrobiia bacterium | reverse complement strand
AGCCAAGGAAGCGAATCGCGATCCAGCCACGCCGGGGCCGCAGGTGGCGGCGGTTGACGCCGGCGCCGAGGTGTTCGGCGTCGTCGACGCGTCAACCACCTGATCGGTCCTCGCCCGTCATGCCACCGACCGACGGTCGTTTGCCACGATGGGTCCCCAGGGGCGTTCACACTTCGCTCAACAGGGAGGAAGCCCGGCGCCGCCCATATCCGACGGACGGCAGTGGGTAAGGTGCCGTATCGCGCGGCGACTCCAATCCACTGCGCGCTTCGCATTTCAGTAGGTGATCTCGTGCGCACGCTCTCGGGCCGTTATGGAGTGAGCGCCGGCGGCGGGCGTCCGGTATGCTGGCATACATGATTCGGACCACCGTGAAGCTGCCTGAGGACCTCGACGCTCGCCTGCGCCACGAGGCACAGCGCCGGGGAACAACGATCTCCGAGCTCACGAGGGAAGCAATCGAAGCGCATCTCGGCGGGCGAACTGGTCGAAGGCGGCTCCGTGCCGCGGGAGCCGGTGCCAGCGGCCGCACGGATATCTCTGAACGGATCGAGGAGATCCTCGCCGCGGAGTTCGGCTCATCGCTCTGATCGTCGACGCCGGGCCGCTGTTCGCCTACATCGATCGAGACGATCGACACCACCAAGCGTGCCTCGAACTTCTCGAGACCCATCCCGGTCCACTACTCGTGCCGACACTGGTCATCACGGAGGTGGCGTACCTGCTGGAAACCCGATTGGGAGTCGAGGCGGAAGTCCGATTCCTGGCCGACCTCGCTGAAGGCAACCTGATCGCCGAACCCGTCATGGCTCGTGATTGGCTACGGATCGCAGAACTTGTCGCCAAGTACCGTGACCTTCCATTGGGAACCGCGGATGCGTCGGTCGTGGCCGCGGCCGAACGACTTGGAATCACGGAAGTTGCGACGCTGGATCGTAGACACTTCAGCGTCGTACGCCCAGCCGTTGGCCCGTTCACTCTCCTGCCCTAAGCCGCCACAGCGGCGGTGGGCTGCACGCAATCGGGCCGTTACCGAGTGGCTGGTAGAAATCGTTCACTCCGTACCGCCCCGAGGGACGGAGCGAACGAGACCGGCCACCCCGCTGCCACTCCAAATGTCGCGCCAACCGCTCCTCGTCTGAGACGACGACGTCGGTCACTTGCGCTTGGCTCACGGCGTCGACTCGGAGGCGGTAGAGCGTGAAGAAGAGCGCAGCCCGGCCATGAAGCGGCGACGAACAGTTTCTTCCGGTACGTCGTGGCCACCGGCGGCAACATGGGCGGCGACTCGGGCGAGTGCGAGATCGACGTTGGGGAGCGACACGAGGACCGGCCGCACCTCATACCCATCGGCACGCCATCCGTCGATCCGTCCGACGAGTCCGGGTGAAGCGAGGTTCGTCTCGAAGCAGAAGCTCCTCCGCTCGGCTGCCAGAGTCCGCAGACGTGCCGAAACGATTCGGCCCGCGCTTGGATTGCCTTCGGGTGCGCTCCCCCGGCGATCGCCAAAGCGACGCTGGTGTGGCGGAGGTCGTGAAATCGCAGTTTCAGCCCGGTCGCGACCTGCGCCTTCTTGAAATGGTGCACGTAGTAGCTCGATTCGGCTAGCGGATTGCCTGCGGTGTTCGGGAATACCAGTCCATCGCGACGACACCGGCGTAGCGCTCAAGGTGCGTGGCGAGGATCTCGGCAGTCATTCTCGAAATCGTGATCGAGCGAACCGAGGCCGACGTCTTCGGTTCGGTGCGGTGGAATTGTCCGTCGGCTGTCCGCACCAGCTGATCGACGACGCGCACGCACCGACTCGCGAGGTCGAGGTTCTTGCGTTGCAATCCGATCAGCTCGCCCCACCGCATCCCGGAATCGACGGCAAGGTAGATCATCGTCTGGAAGCGTTCGGCGTGTGCTTCGGCCAGGGTGATGGACTGCTCCCACGTGAGGAAGGTCATCTCCGTTTTGGGCACCTTGGGCGGATGCACCCGTTCGCACGGGTTGGCGAGGATCTTCTGCTTCTCGACGGCGACCTGGAACATGCGCCGCATCGTGCGGTAGTGCCGATGCACCGATGATGGCGCAAGGCCACCGTCGATCTCGTCGAGCAACCACTTCTCGATCTCTTCGGCGGGCATCCGAACGATCCGGTAGGACCCAAAGCGCGGAACGATATAGGTGGTGAGGTCTCGGCGGTAGGTCTCCTGCGTTCGCGGCGACAGGCGACGGCAGAGTCCGAGGAACGTTTCGGCCCACTCGGCAAGAGGAATGTCGGCATCGGTCGGATCGAGCCAGGCGCCGCGGGTCTTGTCGACCTCGATCTCGCGGCTGAACCGACGGGCGTCGTCTTTGGTGATGACGCTCTTCGACTTCTGTCGGCCGAGCGGATCGCGGTACTTCACCCGGTAGCCGCCGTAACGCTTCTCGTCGATGCCATCAGACCCCTCCTCGAAGATCCCGCGGGAACATCGCGGGAACAAAACTGCGGTTTTCAGGGGTTACGAGCGGTATAAGTCGGTAACTACCGGTCGAATAAAAAGAGCCCCTGACCTGGAAGTATACCGGTCAGGGGCTGTGAGGCGGCGCCCAGAATTGAACTGGGGTACACGGCTTTGCAGGCCGTTGCATGACCACTCTGCCACGCCGCCCTGGCGTTGCGGGCTCCAACGTTAGTGCGTCTCGGCGTCAAGGAAACGTCGATTCCGGGAGGTCCGCGGCGTGACGTGAGGGTTGCAGGGTGCACGACGACAACGAACCGTCTACGGTCACAGGCGATGCGACGAGCCGAGCGGATATGAGCCATCTCGTGGTCGACGTCGGGACGTCGAACCTGCGAAGCCTGCTCGTGCACCCGGACGGTTCGATCAGCCACGAGAACCGGGCGCCGATCCCCGCGGTGAACCCGTCGGCCGGAGCCGTCGAGTTCGACCCGACCGAACTGGCAGCAACGGTGATCGCACTCGCGAACGCCACACTTCGATCGGGCGGACCGGTGGCGAGTGTCGGGATCACCACGCAGCGGGCAAGCACTGTCGTGTGGGACCGGGCGACCGGGATGCCCGTGGCCAATGGCATCGGCTGGCAGGACCTGCGCACAGCAGGCATGTGCCTGATGGCTGGTGCGATGGGAAAACCGATCGCTCCGAACCAGAGCGCCACAAAGGCCCAGTTCCTCTTCGACTCGTACGACCCTGACCGCTCCCGTGACCTCTGCTTCGGAACCGTCGACTCCTGGATCATCTGGACGCTTACGAATGGTGCCGAGCATGTCATCGAGGCGAGTAACGCTGCGGTTACCGGCCTCATTGATCTCGATGCGCTTGGCAACGTCATCTGGGACGACGAGAACATTGCGTTCTTCCATCTCCCACCATCGTGCCTTCCTCGCATCGTGCCGAGCGTTGGAGCGATCGGCACTGCCTCTGCTCTCGACGGGGCACCGATGATCACCGGTGTGGTCGGCGACCAGCAGAGCTCGCTGATCGGACAGAGCTGCGTCCGTCCTGGGTTGGCGAAGATCACCTTCGGCACCGGCGCGATGTTCGACATGCTCCTCGGCCCCGATCGTCCTGCGGCGCTCGCCCGCAGCATCGGTGGCACGTTCCCGATCGTCACGTGGTCCGAGGCCAATGCCACCACCTTCGGACTCGAGGCCATCGACCTCGCTGCCGGCTCATGTGTGTCATGGCTCTGCGAAGACCTCGAGATCCTTTCGTCGCCCGCCGCCTCCGAGGCGGTGGCCCAACAGTGTGAGAACACCGACGGCGTGATGTTCGTCCCTGCGCTGCTCGGACTCGGCACGCCGGAGTGGGACTACGGCGCACGCGGCACACTGGTCGGCCTCACCCGCGGAACGGGCCGTCCGGAGATCGTGCGGGCCGTCCTCGAGGGCATCGCCAATCGCGGCGCGGATCTCCTCGAAGCCGCAGAATCCGACTCGCACCGGCAGGTCACTTCGCTTCGCGTCGACGGCGGGATGAGCGCGAACAGTGTGTTCGTGCAGGCGCTTGCCGAGGCCACGAACCTTTCCGTTGAGGTATCACCGCAGCTGGAGGCGACGGCCCTCGGAGCGGGGTACCTTGCCGGCATCAGCACCGGCACGTGGAGCTGGGCCGACATCGCCTCGATGTGGGCGCCGGCACGGGTCGTGGAACCATCCGCCCGAGCGCAGGGATTCCGGTCCCAGTGGCACGATGCACTCCGCCGGAGCCGGGAGTGGCATCCTGATCTGAGCGCATTGAAGTTCTGAACCCATCCCGACTTCGACGCGCGTCGACCCTGAGGAAGGACCCATGCAGTCCGTACGCACCACCATCTTCGAGCCGTCGCGTCACGTCGAAGTGATCCATCGCACCGACGTCCTCGTGATCGGGTCGGGTCCGGGTGGGCTAACAGCCGCGCTCGCGGCAGCCCGGTGCGGAGTCGATGTCACGCTCGTGGAGCGCTTCGGCTGCTTCGGCGGCAACATCACCGCCGTGGGGGTTGAGGGCTTCGCCTGGTACCGACACGAAGAGACCGTCGAGGCGGGTGGGATCGGATGGGAGTTCGAGGAGCGAGCCAAGATCATGGGAGCGGCCGTCCCGGAGAGCCAGTCGCTCTCCCACGAGATCGACGCGGAAGGGTTCAAGCTCGTGGCTGATCGACTCGTCGAGGAAGCCGGTGTCCACCCGATGCTGCACCGCCAGGTGGTGGCTCCGGTGATGGACGGCGATCGGATCATCGGGGTGATCACCGAGTCGAAGGCCGGTCGGGAAGCGATCCTCGGCGCGATCGTCATCGACGCCACCGGCGATGCCGACATCGCCCACCGGGCTGGCGCGCCGACGGTGAAGACACCGGTCGAGCACATGCAGGCGGCATCGGTGATGTTCCATCTTGCCGGTGTCGACAAGCGTGCATTCCTCGAAGGGGTCCGATCAGACCCGCAAACGTATGGTGACTGGTCGACGGGAGAGTGGGAGATCGAGACCTCCGGCAAGGAGGATGCAATGTTCTCCCCGTTCCTCGGGAAGCCCTTCGCCCAGGCCATCAACGATGGTGTGATCCCGCCCGACCTCACCACGATCGGCGGAACCTGGGGCGCAATGCACGACAGCGGCGAGCTGACGTATATGAACCTCGTGCACCTCGCCGGCTGTGACGGCACGAACCCGGACAGCATGACCCGCTTCGAGATCGACGGTCGCCGCCAGGCTATGCACGCTATCGAGGCGCTGCGCCGCTACACACCCGGCTGTTCAAATGCGCGCCTACGAAACTTCGGCATGACCATCGGGATTCGTGATACCCGCAAGATCGACGCGGCGTACAACTTGACCGAACACGATGTGCGCAACGAAGCGCGATTCGCTGACTCCATCGGCATCTATCCGGAGTTCATCGATGGCTACGGCGTTCTCATCCTTCCGACCACCGGCCGCTACATGCACGTGCCCTATCGATCGATGCTCCCCAAGGCCGTGAAGGGACTGCTCGTGACCGGACGGGCGATCGGCGGCGACCGCATCGCCCACGCCGCCACCCGGAACATGGCCTGTTGCGCCGTTGCCGGTCAGGGTGCAGGCATCGCTGCGGCGGTTGCTGTGCGCGGAAGAATTGAGTTGGACGCGATCGCCCTGGCAAGCGTGCAGGCCGAACTGACCAGACAAGGCGTCCGCTACCGCTGAAACTGCTCGCATTGACCACAGGCCAAGTGCAACGAGGCGCAAGCAAGAGGCACGAAAAGCGAGTGCAGACACTTCGTTCATCCTGCCGAAACAAACCACACACAAACGTGAAACGGGCATAGAGCATCCTGGCCCGGCCACGGACGCCCCTCCCGAAACCGTCCGCGCTGGAGTTCACTGACATGCTCGCTGCCATCGATGCGGGAAGCACCGCCTGGGTCCTTGTTTCCGCTGCCCTCGTCCTGTTCATGACACCGGGCCTTGCCTTCTTCTACGGCGGCATGGTCCGCTCCCGACATGTACTCGGGATGCTGATGCAGAACTTCTTTGCCATGGGAATCATCAGCGTTCTCTGGGTTCTCGTCGGCTTCTCACTCGCCTTCGGAGACGGCGGCGGGTTCATCGGCGACTTCAACTTCATCGGCCTCGCCGACGTGGCCAAGGGCCTCCCCGGGTACACGGGTGACTTTGCTCTCGTGATCCCGCCCCTGCTATTCGTGGCCTATCAGATGATGTTCGCCATCATCACCCCGGCGCTGATCACCGGCGCCACCGCTGATCGGCTCAAGTTCGGGGCCTACGCGCTCTTCATCTCGCTCTGGCTCCTGATCGTCTACGCACCGATTGCCCACTGGGTGTTCAGCCCGACGGGATGGCTGTTCAAGCGAGGCGCTCTCGACTTCGCCGGCGGCGCGGTCGTCCATATCAATGCCGGAATCGCTGCGCTCGTGCTCGTGAAAGTCATCGGCAACCGCCGCGGCCATGGCAAAGAGCCGATGCCGCCGCACTCGCTCCCGCTCACGCTTCTCGGCACCGGCATCTTGTGGTTCGGCTGGTTCGGCTTCAACGCTGGTTCGGCGCTCGGCGCGAACGACCTCGCCGCTCAGGCGTTCATGAACACCCACATTGCCGCTGCCGCAGCCATGTGTACCTGGCTCGTCGCCGAACGGATCAAGGGCGGGCATGCGACGACCCTCGGTGCGGCGTCGGGAGCCGTCGCCGGACTCGTTGCCATCACGCCGTGCGCTGGCTTCGTCAACACCATGAGCGCGCTGCTGATCGGGGCCATTGCCGGCGTCGTGTGCTACCTCGGACTCAGACTCAAGTCTGTTCTGAAGCTTGATGACGCTCTCGATGTGATCGGCGTGCACCTGATCGGTGGCCTGCTCGGTTCGCTGCTTCTCGGATTCTTTGCCACGAAGAGCGTCAACGGCCTCGGCGCCGACGGGCTCTTCAACGGAGGAGGCACAACGCTCCTTGTCAACCAGCTGATTGCCTCCGGGGCAACGCTCGCATGGTCCGGCGGGTTCACGTTTGTCATCGCCATGGCAATCCACAAGACCATCGGACTCCGCGTGTCTGAAGATGCCGAAGCCGAAGGCCTTGACCTCGCCGAACACCAAGAAACCGCTTACTCGTTCTCCGGAAGGATCTGACCCATGAAGCTCGTCTCCGCCATTCTCAAACCGTTCAAGCTCGACGACGTGAAGACAGCCCTACAGGCAGTTGGCGTCCACGGTATGACCGTCAGCGAGGTGCAGGGTTTCGGTCGCCAGCGTGGACACACGGAGGTGTATCGCGGTCAGGAGTACACGATCGATTTCGTGCCGAAGATCCGCATCGAAGTTCTCACCACCGACGATCAGGTCGAACCGATTGTTGATGCGATCATCAACTCGGCCCGCACCGACAAGATCGGCGACGGCAAGATCTGGGTCACGTCGATCGAAAACGTCGTGCGCATTCGCACGAGTGAACGCGGCGACGACGCGATCTAGTCGTTCGGCTAGCCCATGTTCGAAAGAGTCCCGAGGCTGTCGTTGCACGCTGAAGTCGGTGGCCACGTTTGGTCACCGGGCGGAACGACAGCAATGGAACTCTTGTTCCCCCGCGGGAGCGCATGAGCAACGAGGCCGGTGCTGCCGCTCGGATGTCGGTCATCAACGACACCAGCACATCGCCGTCGTCACAGCGCAACATGTTGGTGGTGCTCGCCGAGTCAACCCTGCGCAGCCTCGGTGACGAGCACCTTCCGCCTGGATGGGCGCTCGCCACACTTGCGGGCACGGCGAAGCGGGAGCTCTGTCCGTTCTCTGATCTTGATGTCGTCCTCCTCCACCCCGACGGGGTGGCGGAGGCGGCGGTCGCCAGTGTCGCTTCGTCGTGCTGGTATCCGCTGTGGGACGCCGGCTGGAAGGTCAGCCCACTCACCCATTCGCCGAAGACCCTTCACGCGTCGGTGCGCCGCAACCTGGAAACGGCCACGTCGCTTCTCGACGTTCGCCATATCAGCGGTGATCCGGAAGCAACGACCGACGCCTATGCGAAAAGTATGCGTACGTGGAAAGACAACGGTGAACGGTGGATGGGCGAGCTCGCAGCGTCCGTCGCTGAACGCCACAAGCGCCACGGCGAAGTTGCGTTTCTCCTCGAACCCGAACTGAAGGAAGGCATCGGCGGTCTCCGCGACCTCCACGCCATCGACTGGATGCTCGCCGCCCACATCGACGGACTCGATGCATTCCTGGAGGTCCCGCGAGCCTCGCTCGACGAACACTTCCACACGCTGCTCGATGTGCGCACCGCGCTCCATGCGGCCACGACACGGCCGGGTGACCGACTCCTGCTGCAGGACCAACTCGCCACTGCCCAACGGTTTTCGATCTCCGACGACGCACTGATGCAGCGGGTCTCATCGGCTGGTCGAGAGTTGCAGTGGGTCGCTGAACGCTTCTGGGAGCGATGGGCGACGCGCGGCCGTCGAGGCGGCAAGCCGAAGCGGTTCTCCCTCGGAGCGAATGTCGAACTCGTCGGCGACCGTGTGCGCGATCGCACCGACAATCGGCTCGACGCCGTGGCGCTCCTGCGCATCGCCGCGATTGCCGCGCACTCGGACGCGACAATCGACTCGGGAACGCTCGAACGTCTCGTGGCCGGCGTTGAGCCCCTCACCGACACATGGCCCGAGGAAGCACGTCAGCACTTCGTCAGCCTGCTTGGTGCCGGCCAGAGCGCCATTCGAGTACTCGAAACACTGGACCGTTTCCGTCTGCTCGAACGAATACTGCCCGAATGGTCGGCGGTGCGATGCAAACCGCAGCGAAACGCATACCACCGCTTTACCGTCGACCGTCATCTGTGCGAGGCCGCAGTGAATGCTGCTGCGTTGGTTCGCCGGGTGCATCGACCCGACCTCTTGCTCGTCGGCGCGCTCCTCCACGACATCGGGAAGGGCTTCCCGGGTGACCACACCGTTGTTGGCATGGACCTCGTCCGGGTCATCGGCGCCCGCATGGGGTACTCGCCCGACGACGTGTCGATACTCGTCACCATGGTGGAACACCACCTCACCGTTCCAGAAACGGCGATCCGCCGTGACCTCTCCGATCCGGCGACCATCGAGTTCATGGCACGGGCCATGGGCCGCATCGAAGTGCTCGAACTTCTCGCCGCATTGACCGAGGCCGACAGTCGAGCGACCGGACCTTCGGCGTGGAGCGACTGGAAGGACGGATTGATCCAACAGCTCGTGCGGACGACACGCGCACACATGCTCGGTGAGTCACCATCGCCGTCACTCGACGCCTTTCCCACTGCTGACCACCATCGCCTTCTCGACGACGTGCGGGCCGACGGTGGAGTGCGTTTCGTACCCGGCGCAACAACATGCGTTGTCGCCGCGCCCGATCGAACCGGTCTGCTGGCTACCGTCGCCGGTGCACTCGCCGCCCACGGTGTCGAGGTGCTTTCGGCGAAGGGTTGGAGCTCCGACGACGGCCTTGCTGTTGAGGAGTTCCACATCGAGCGACGACTCGGCGGCGAACCGCCGTGGGGGCGAATCGAAACGGACCTTCGGCGCGCACTCACTGGCGAAATCGACCTCGACGAGCGACTGACCGAACGAGCTCGGGTGTACGCCGGTGCGGTGAAACGGGTCAGCGCCGCACCCGCAGCCCCGCCCGAAGTCATCATTGATCATCATGCGAGCGCGACATCGACGCTCATCGAGGTGCGAGCGCCCGACAGTGTCGGCGTTCTCTTCCGGGTCGCGACAACGCTTGCCTCGCTCGGGCTGAACATCCAGGGGGCCCTCGTGCAGACCCTCGGTCATGAGGTGGTCGACGTGTTCTATGTTGTCGATCGGAACGGCGACGAGCTGAGCGACGAAGCGGGCCGCAACGTAAGGGCGGCAGTTCTCTCGTCGTTTGCATAGCGGCACGATTCCATCGACGAATCCAGACCGGGTTGTTGCTCACACCGCGACGATGAATGCAGTGTTCCAGGTCGCCGGCCGTTGAACACCGGTGCCGACCAGCTTCAGGCTGTCACTGAAGAACTCCCGGCTCGCCTTATCGACGAGGACGAAACTACCTCGACAACGACAACGCATTCGCGGCACCTTGCGCTCACGCGCCTCCCGGGCAGGGGGCCACACAGCGTCAGTCGGCGCTACCCATGAATGCACTCAGCCGACGCCGCCACTCCACGCTGCACTTGTCGGCCTGCACGCTCACAAGCGTCGTCTGATCGAGCGGGAGCACGCCGTCGAGCATCTCCAGCATTTGCTTGTCCTCGGCTCCGATGGCGAGATCGAACCGGATGATCTCGTCGGCCGGCGTCGAGAAGTCGTCGTTGCGCCACACCACGAACGTGAAATACGACGTGACGTCGTCGATCGGGGTCGAGAGCAGCAGCAGGATGTGTTCGAGACCGGTGGCATAGCGGATGGTCGATCGCACGTCGAAGGGGAGGTGGAATCCCGAGCTCATCGCCCGTTCAACCACCGCCTCGACCTGCCCGCTGGCGAGTGAGCCGAGCGCATCGTTGTTTGCGGTGATCTCATAGGAGTACCCGAACCACCCGTTGTCGAGCTCGGTGAGCTCCAGCCTCGGCACACGGGTGTCCTGGGCCCGACCGAACGTTCCGACATGGACGAACGGAAAGTGGGTGATGTCGAGGAAGTTGTCGGTCATACGCGTCGCCGAGGTCTTCCACACGTCGACCGGCGTGTTGATGCGCCGAAACGCCGGGTCGTCGTCTTGCGGGATCACCGGGAGTGCGGTGGCCGGTTGGCCGAGGCATACCCACACGAGTCCGTATCGCTCCTCGCAGGCGAAGGTCGTCAAGTGCGCTCGCGGCGGAACCGGCACACCGTCTGCAGACGACGGGACGTCGACGCAGCGCCCATCATCAGAGAACGTCCACCCGTGATAGGGGCACACGAGGCAGTCATCGCGCACGCTGCCCTTCGACAGCGGTGCCTCACGATGGGGACAGCGATCCGGGGCGGCAACCACTCCACTCGCACTGCGATAGAGCACCACCGAAGTGGCGAGCAGGGTGACAGCATGCGGAGAGCTTGCGACATCGTTGCTGCGAGCAACCGGATACCAGGCGTTTCGAAGCGCGGGGCTCTGGCACAGCACGTTGGTGGCGGGAACCGAAGACTTCGTAGGGGACATCGTGTGGCAGCCTTTCGCCATGGATTCTGTGCTGATACGCGGTGACGCATCGAATTTGGTCAACGCGCCGGAACGACGGGTTCTGCTCGTTCGCGGTGACATCGTCACGATGAACGCATCTCGGACGGTACTGCGTGACGGCGCCGTTGCAGTGACCGGCGAGGTCATCATCGACATCGGATCATTCGCCGAGCTCCGCCAAAAGTTCCCCGACGCCACCGTGATCGGCAGGACCGACACCATCGTGACACCCGGCTATATCAACGCCCACCAGCACTTCACCGGTGACCGGCTCGTGCAGTCGTGCATCCCCGATGCCATCGACTCGCAGGACGCAATCTACAACTGGGCCGTGCCGGTGCATACCGGCCACACCGGCGACGATGACGAGCTCTCCTCCACCCTTGCGGCGATCGCGGCCGTGACCAACGGAATCACGTGCACCGTCGAGGCCGGCACCGTGGCCCACCCCGAAAGGGTCGCTGCGGGCCTGCATCGGGTCGGACTGCGGGCAACCATCGGGCGCTGGGGCTGGGACACGGAGGGACTGCCTTTCTCGGCCCCGACCGACGAGGTGCTCGACGAGCAGCGAGCCCTCGTGACCAAGTATCCACCCGGCGGCATCGTCGAGGCGTGGGTCACGTTGGTCGGCCACGACTTGATGAGCGATGCCCTGGTCGCCGGCGCAAGCGACCTCGCCCGCCGCCTCAACACCGGGATGACCTTCCACATGTCGCCCCATAGCGGCGACCCCGTCACCTATTTGGCCCGCACCGGGTTGCGGCCACTCGTCCACCTCGACCGCCTCGGTGTGCTCGGTGAGCACGTGTTGATCGGCCACGCAGTGCACCTCGACAACGCGGAAGTCGAACTTCTTTTGACCACACGCACGGCCGTGGCATCCTGCCCGTGGGCGTATCTCCGACTTGCGCAAGGTTTCATCGGGGCATCGCGCCACGACGAGCTGTTCCGTCGCGGCGGTCGCATCGCCCTCGGCTGCGACGGCGAGAACGCCGGAGATGCCGTCGACATCTTGAAGTCCGCAGCGCTGTTCGTCGGCATCGCCCGTGACCGTGCCGTGGACCCGTTCTCCTTGACCAGCGATGACGCGATGGCACTGGCGACGGTGCGCGGGGCCGACGCCATCGGCAAGGGGGACCTCATCGGCTCGATCGAAGTCGGCAAGCAGGCTGACCTGGTCGTGCACTCGACGCAAGGGGCCGAGTTCACGCCCCGCGGCATCGATCCGGTTCGTCAGATCATCTGGGCATCCGATGGCCGATCGGTCAACGACGTGCTCATCGCCGGACGGGAGGTGGTGCGCGACGGACGCTGCGTCACGGTCGACATTGACGGGTTAAGGGCTGCGGCCGACGAGCGACGAGACGCACTCCTCGCCTCCCGCTCCACCGGGTGACCGCAGCCGGTGTGCTATCGGCCCACCGGAAACTGCTGCCGTCGCCGTCGGAGTGGTCGCACCAGAGGACAGGAGCCGGAGCGCCATGACCGCTGCAGCGGTGAACATCACGGCACCGGCCTACCGGCCGTGCCTCGCGAGGTGATGCGAGTCGACCAGACGCGCGATCATGCGCATGATCACACGCGGGTGGGCGCGAAGCAGCTTGGTGTCGTGGCCATCAGTACTTTGCACGTCCCAGCCGTGTCGCAACAATCCGAAGCGATGGGTGGAGTCAGATCTCCGTAGATAGTGGACCAAAACTCCGTGTCTCCTACTGATGACGTGGCGTTGTGATCGGGATACGCTCGTCGGGGTTCATCCTCCGACCACTGGAGTCTCGTGAAGAGCTTCGTCATTATCGCCCGTGGCAGAACACCGATGGCACCTCGGCGGAGGAAACCTGTCCTGGTTGTCTTCATGGCATCAGCGATCCTTGCATCCGGGACGAGCGCATATGCAGCAAACCCCACCGTAACCCCGAACCCGGCGCCGCCCGGTAGCAAAATTACGATCACACCCGACGCGGCATGCATCGCAGCAATGGCGAAGTTTCCACCCAATGTCACGAGAGGTTGGCTTATCACTTTTCCCGATCGTGATCCTAAAGGGGTTCAATTCAACATTCCAACAACGGAGGTTTCATTAGAGAATGTGGCAGAGCTACTGACACTGAAGGGCGTGACGACAACACTAACGATTAAGCAAGCTCGCGTTGGCAACTGGACCACCGTGAAGGAGTGCGGTGAGACTTCCGTTCTCGTGACCCCGAATACGTTTATTGTCACGTCCAGTGGGCCGGTTAGTGCGAAATCAGGAGAGACGCTAGCACTAGGACAACTCTTCAAACCTGGGCCATTGTCATCAGCTGTCGTGATGTATCTCACCGTCAATGTCACCTTGACTGGCGGACTGACCTTTGCGAACGGCGGGCAAACTCTCGAAATCGGCGGACCCCAGGGTCTGGCTATAGCTCTGGCACAACCGATTTCGGTGCAGGGTCCGGGTGCAGCGAACATCTTCCTACGCGCTCAATCCACTTTCCCCTCATCGTCATTCACTTTCGACTATGGGCTCACTGCGGTGAACGTCGCCACATCACCCACACCCGCACCACCTGCACCCGTACCCGTACCCGCAGCCACACCCACACCAGCACCACCTGCACCCGTACCCGCACCCGCACCCACACCAGCACCACCCGCACCTGCACCTGCACCACCTGCACCTGCACCTGCGGCAGTCGGCGCGAGCGTCGTGGTGAAGAAAAACACGGCGACTGCGGTCGTGTTGAAAGGTACGGGCCCAGACGGCAAGCCACTCCAATACTCAGTTGTCGACTTCCCTGAAAACGGTCGCCTGGCGGGTCGGGCTCCGAATCTCAGCTACGTCCCAGACAGCGGGTTCGTGGGAACGGATGCATTCACATTCACCGTAAGCGATGGCGTGTCGACATCGGAAACGGCGGTCGTGTCGGTGACGGTGATCTCGACAAAAACCGTCAAAGCAGCGGTGCCACGCAAGGTCACAACGACCAAGAAGAAGAAGAAGAAGAAGTGAGCGTCAGGTCGCGTCCCGATGCATCACGCTGATCACGACAACCCACACCCCACGACGCGACTACCCGGAGCGGAGACGGCTACGCAGCGCGACGGAAGCGCCATACCCAACATCAGAATGCCACTACGTCAGGTGACGACGCGCTCCCCCGCAACCCGGTTGGCATGTCCTGAAGCGGGACCTTCGCGACCGGCTTTCAACACCTAAGGTTCGTGCGTCCGACCCGGGCGATCGGCACCGTGCAACTTCCGGCTCATGCGCCGGGAATCTCGCCCAATGCCATCCAGGCACGCCCGCTTCACCTCGGCCTTGAGCTGGTTCGCTTACCCGCACCGGTGCGTCGTGTGAACCGTTGATGACGGCTCGGTTCCTTGGTCAGACCATCAGTCCACGATTGGTAGTGTCCTGCCATGAAACCCAACACGTTGATCTTCGTGGACTTCCCGTCCGACGACGTTGCGGCTTGTGCCAAGTTCTATGGCGATGTGTTCGGCTGGCTGGTTGAAGGGCGACCGACGGGGGTGTTCCACCGCGGCGTGCCGGGCGGCTTCTTCCCGCTCGACGACGGCTCCGACTCCCCTGTCGGCAACCTGCACGTCGGATTCTTCGATGTCGCCAACGCCCGACCCCATCCCGATTCGGCCGGCGTCGAGCCTCGCCATCTGAGTGAAGGCGGGCGCAGTCCGCGAGTGTGGATCCTCGTCAGCGACGACGACACCGAAGACGCCATCCTCGCCCGGGCCGAGGCGCACGGGGCCACCATCTTGTGGCGGCATCACTACTGGAAGGAGTTCAACGGGTTCAACGGTGCGTTCCGCGATCCGTGGGGCACCACGATCATCCTGTGGTCCAAGGGCGGAACCGATCCCGTTCTGCCGGAGGGATACACCGGTGAGTGAGGTCAACGCAGCACACGACACGACACCTGAGCGTCTTCGGCCCACCGGTGTCCGCTGGACCCACATCGCGCTTCCCGCCACCAACATCGACACCACCATCGAGTGGTACGAGAAGTTCACACCGATGCGGCTGCTTGATCGCCGCGAAGACGCCGATGGGCAGGGTGCGTGGCTCGGCCATCCCGACCAGGGCGACAAGCCCTTCATCCTTGTGCTCGTGAGCTTCACACGTGATCAGCACAAGGGTCCCCAGCCGATCATGGCGCCGTTCGCCCACATCGGCATCGAGATGCCGACGAAGGCCGAGGTTGATGCCATCGCCGAACTGGGCCGTGCTACCGACTGCCTGGTGTGGGAGCCGCAGTGGATGCCGCCGCCCATCGGCTATATCTGCGCGCTGACCGACCCCGACGGGAACATGATCGAGTTCTCCTTCGATCAGGGTGTGTACGAGAAGGCCCAGGAGGTCTGGGGACTATGACCACGATCGAGCACAGCGTCTACGAGAAGGCCCAGGAGGTCTGGGGGCTGTGACGCCGAGCGAGGTGTGCCTCGGGTACCTCGCGTCCTTCGGAACGGGCGAGCCCGAACGCGTCGTGGCGTGGGTCACCGACGATTTCGTCAACGAGCACACCGCCGCCCTGGGAAGTGGATGCACCGGCCGCGCCGAGTACGCCGCGAGGGTGCCGGCCTTCCTTGCGTCCATGCCCGGGCTCACCTACGACATCGAAGATGTGCTCGCCGATGGCGCACGAGTCGCGGTGGCCTACGTCCTGCGGACGACCGTGAACGAGCGGCCGATCAACGTGCGCGGGGTGATGCGCTTTCGGGTTGCCGGAGACCTCGTCGCGCATCGCGTCGACTACTGGGACAGTCTGGTGTTCAAGCAGCAGGCGGGCATACCGTGAACGTCGCTGCAGCCGATGGTCTGTTGGTCAGACCAACTGGTAACGCGCTATTCACGGCCAGGAATCGAAGAATCGACGGCGGCGGCGTAGGTTTCGGTGGTGGACGCAAGCCAGAGGCCGAGCGCGGCCGCAAGGAGAGCCGTGCCTGATCGCCTGTCGTCGCTTGCGACGGGCGAATCAACCCCCGTTCCGCCAACGGGTGCCTCGGTCTCGATCAGCGGTGTCACGAAGACGTTTCGGACACGCAGTCGCACGACGCAGGCCCTCACTCGAGTCGACCTGACAATAGCCAAGGGCGAGTTCGTCTCATTGCTCGGACCCTCCGGGTGCGGAAAGAGCACCCTTCTTCGCATCGTGGGGGGTCTCATCGACCCCGACGATGGCGTCGTCACCATCGAGGGCAACACGCCCCACGCGGCACGGAGCAGAAAACAGTTCGGCCTCATCCCCCAGGCTCCCGCCCTGGTCCCCTGGCGCAGCGTGGAGGAGAACATCCTCTTTCTCAGTACCCTCAACAAAAAAGCCGGACGCACCACCCTGCCTCCGGCGCAGATCGACGACCTCATCGCCGCGGTTGGCCTGACCGACTTTCGCCGCGCCTACCCGCACGAACTCTCCGGCGGCATGCAACAACGCGTTGCTCTGGTTCGTGGCTTCGCGCTCGGTGCACCAGTTCTCCTTATGGACGAACCGTTCGCTGCGCTCGACGAGATCACCCGAGCGAGCGCGAGATATCTGCTCCTCGACCTGTGGTCGCGGACCGGAGCGACGGTCATCTTCGTCACCCACTCGATTCCCGAAGCGGTCATCCTCTCCGATCGTGTCGTCGTCATGGCCGCGCGTCCCGGACGTGTCGCTGCGGTCGAAGACATCACCCTTGCCCGTCCCCGCAACCCCGAGATGGAAGACGAGCAAGCCTTTCACGACCACGTTCGCCGCCTGCGAAACGACCTCCGGGATCACCACACGTGAGCGGCTCCGCGACAGCAGCAGCCGAGGATGCCCCGACCCGACACGAACCGCGACAGTGGTCCCTTTCGGCCCTCGCACCGTTCATCGGGGTGGCCACATTCCTCGGGCTGTGGCAACTCGCCACCTCGGCGCTTGGGATCAAACGATTCGTGCTGCCGGGCCCGTGGTCGATCGTCGTGCATATGGCCGATGATCCCGGCTACTACCTCACCAATGCCCGGACCACGGTATGGGAGGCGTTCCTCGGTTTCCTCCTGGCGTTTGTGCTGGCCATGATCGCCGCCGCAATCATGGCGCGGAGCCGTTTCCTTGAACGCGCCGGGCTTCCCATCAGCGTGCTCATCCAGGTGACGCCGATCATTGCGTACGCGCCGGCCATCGTCATCTGGCTCGGACCCGGGCTCCGTTCGATCCTGGCCATCACCGCGCTGGTTTGCTTCGTGCCCTTCCTCCTGAACGGCATCGCCGGTCTGCGGTCCGTCGATCCGCTGCTCATCGAGTTGGCTCGGTCCGTCGACACGGGCGAGATCGAGGTATTGCGACGTCTCCGAATTCCCTCGGCCCTGCCCTACCTGTTGTCAGCGGCGAAGATCAACGTCGGTCTTGCGCTGATTGGGGCCGTGCTGGGCGAATTCTTCGCGCTCACCGCCAAGGGGCTCGGCTATTCGGTGAAGGTCGCGCAATCACGCAACCTCGTCGACCAGCTGTGGGGCTCGATCTTTTCCCTCGCCATCATCGGATCTCTCGCCACACTTCTCATCACCGGCCTCGAGCGCGTCATGCTTCGCGGCCACGCTTCACAACGCAACTGACCACCTGTTCCACCGCTGACCAACCACCATCAAGGAGCCCACGTTGAAATCAAGAATTGTGATAGTTGCACTGGCCGGCAGCATGCTGCTGCTCGGTGCCTGCGGGAGCGACTCCGCTGACACCACCGCTGCCCCGGCTGAAACCGAAGCCGCGGCGGTGGAGACCGAAGCCGCAGTCGAGACCGAAGCCGCAGTAGAGACAGAGGCCGCCGCAGCGGAAACCGAAGCAGCCGCAGTAGAAACCGAAGCGGCGGCCGCAGGCGCCGCCATGAGTGCCGAAGACGCCGCGGCTCGCTGCGAGACGAACAAAGCGATTGGAAAGATCACGTACTCGTCAAGCTTCGACTTTGCCGCCGCCGCCTCGATCATCGACGTCGTCGTCGCCAAGGAGAAGGGCTACTTCGCCGACCTCTGCCTCGATGTCGACCTCAAACCTGGTTTCTCGACCGGCAACTATCCCCTGGTCGCCAGCGGCCAGGTGCAGTTCTCGTCGGCCGGTTCCTATACCGAGATCGTGAACTTCTCCAAAGACGGTGCCGCATTCACGGCGTTCGTCGGCTACGGCAAGTCGCCCATCGAGGCGCTCGTGGCAAAGGATCCGGCACTTGCCTCACTCGCCGACCTGAAAGGCAAGACGATTGGGGTGAAGGGTGACATCCCGCCATCGATCGTCGCCATGCTGAGCAAGGCCGGACTCAAGCGAGGAACGGACTACAAAGAGGTGCTTCTCGATGGGTTCGACCCCAAGGTCCACATCGGACTTCCGATCGACGCCATGCCGGTGTACAAGAGCAACGAGCCGGGACAGCTCGATGCGGCCAAGATCGCGTACAAGCTCTTCGACCCGACCGCCGAAGGCGTTCCCGGATCATTCGGTCTTCTCTACACGTCCGCTGAATTCGCAACGAAGAACCCCACGGTCGTCGAGGACTTCGCTCGTGCCGCGCTCCGCGGGATGGAAGACGCGGTCGCCGACCCGGCCGGCGCGGTGAAGATTTCCGTCGGTCAGATCAACGCCGCAGGAAATCAAGCGTTCTTGACCGAAGCCGGCGAAACGTTCCGGTGGACGGCAGAGCTGGCCGAAGTGGTCAAGGGCCTTGGCGGTCAGCCGGTGGGAACCATCATCCCGTCGGTCCTCGACGCCGAGATCGCCGACTACACCGCGGCAGGGATCTTGACGGTGCCCGATCCGAAGTCCTATGACGCCACGATCGTGGCAAAGCTCTACGGAGCCGACGGCAAAGTCATCTTCATGAAGTACGCGGCGTGAGTGTGACGACGCGCTGGGCATGAGCTCCCCCCTCGGGATCGCCGCCGACCACTGGCACGACACGCCATGAAGGCGTACGTGCAGCGCGGCCACGGCGGTCCCGAGGTGTGCTCGTTCCAAGACATCGACGACCCGACTCCCGGTCCGGGTGAGGTCGTCATCAGGGTCCTGGCCGCCGGCCTGAACCGATTGGACCTCCTCCAGCGCGCCGCGCCGCTCGTGCGCGGGTTTCGCCTTCCCCATATCGCCGGTCTCGACGTGGTGGGGGTCGTCGTGGCAGCGCACCACGACGCCGACACCGCACGTGCACCGATCGGTTCCTTGGTGCTCGTCGACCCGGTCACCACATGTCGGACATGCCGTCGGTGCCGTGCCGGACAGGAACCGTATTGCCAGCTGCTGCAAACGGTGGGGTCGACCCGTCCCGGTGGGTTTGCCGAGCTGGTGTCGGTTCCCGCCGACCGGTGCTGGCCCGTTCCTTCTCATCTCAGCATTGCGCAGGCCGCTGCGGTTCCGGTTGCCTACATGACGGCTTGGCAGGCCCTCGTCACCGTGGGTGCCGTTCGGGCGGACGAAGTCGTGCTGGTCAACGGCGCCAATGCTGGGGTGTCGATCGCCGTGATACAGCTCGCGAAGCGTGCCGGGGCGACCGTCGTCGGCACCGTCCGCGGCGCGGCGAAGATGGCCGACGTCCTCGCCGTTGGATGCGACCACGTGATCGACGCCACCGACCCGAGCACTATCGCCGACCAGGTTCGGGCGCTCACCGACGGCCTCGGAGCGGACCTGGTCATCGATCACGTTGGCCCGGCCCAATTTGGCGCATCGATCGACGCGCTCACCGTTGAAGGACGCATGGTGTTCTGCGGCACCACGACGGGAACTGAAGTGAACCTATCGCTCACCGACGTCTACTGGTGGGGTCGCAAGCTCCTCGGCTCCGGCGGGTATCGACCCCACGAGGTCGGCGCCATGCTCGACTCCGTGGCTTCGTCGGGATTGGTTCCAGTCGTCGATGAGGTTGCCGCCTTCGCCGAGCTGCCCCGTCTGCTCGACCGCCTCGAACACGGTTCCTTCATCGGCAAGCTCGTGGTCACGTTCGACTAGTGCACTGAGTCGGAAGTGCCGTGGCCATCGCATTGTCCGGATGATCAAGGCCGGCCCCGATGTTCCCATGCGACGACAGCCTCGGGCCTGACGCGAACATCTACTCGAGCGTTCGGATAGTTTTTGGAGAAATCGCTCTTGGAGCGGGCGACCCAGCTCACCAATCCGATGACAACCGAACGGTGAGGTCCCGATGACGAAGATGACCGATCGACCTGCGACCGCTCTGCTCGTGGTGGACATGCAGAACGGGGTCGTTGCGAAGGCGACCGACCGCGACCGTGTCATCGCGAACATCAGCACGCTCGTCGACGCCGCCCGGGCGAACGACACTCCAGTGGTTTGGGTGCAACACTCCAGCGACGAACTTCCGACGAACAGCGATGCATGGCAGTACGTGCCGGAGCTCTCCCGCCGGGCGACGGAGCCATTGATCCACAAGCTCTACGGTGATTCGTTCGAAGACACGAGCCTCGAAGCCGAACTCGCGGCACGCGGCGTCGGACGACTCGTGGTCACCGGCGCCCAGACCGACGCGTGCATCCGCTCCACGCTCCATGGTGCCTTCACCCGCGGCTACGACACGGTGCTCGTCAGCGATGCCCACACCACCGAAGACTTTTCCGACTACGGCATGCCGCCGCCCGAGAAAGTCATCGCGCATACCAACATGTACTGGTCGTGGCACACCGGTCCCGGACGGACTGCGAGCGTGGTGCCGACGTCTGAGGTGACCTTCGACCCGACGACCGGCTGAGGTATCCGCTCTCCGAACGCGCCGCCAAATTCAGGGTTCGAGAACGATCTTGCCGAAGAAGTTGGCACTGAGCATCTTCTCCTGGGCGTCGGCTCCATCGCAAAGCGCGAAAACCGAATCGACCGGAGCCTGGAACGAGCCGGTCGAGTACGCCTCCCATGCCGTTGCGAACTCCTCGCGGGCGTAGCCGTCGGAGCCGATGATCGAGATGCCGTTGTGGAACAGGTAGCCGAGTGACGGAATCGTCGCGGTGTCGCCGGTGGTGTTCCCGCAGTTGATCAAGCGACCACGTGGCCTCAGCGCGAATATCGACTGCGTCCAGAGTGCCGGCCCGACATGGTCGAACACCATCGATACGCCGACCCCGTGGGTGACCCGACGAGCCCATGCGGTGACGTCGTCGGTCCGGTTGTTGCAAACGAAGTCCGCCCCCAACGCCAACGCTCGCTCGCACTTGTCGTCGGTTCCTGCTGTCGCGAGAACGATGGCGCCGAGGTGCTTTGCGAGTTGGATGCCGGCGGTCGAAAGGCCACTTCCCGCAGCGTGAATCATCACCGACTCGCCTGCCGCGAGTCGTCCGACGGTCACCAACGCATGCCACGCCGTGACCCACGAAGTAGGAAAGCAGACGGCGTGGTGCCATGAAATATGGCCGGGCAGTACGTGCACATGCGTTTGCGGAGCAAGGCACTTCTCGGCATACCCGCCGTCCACGGTTGCTCCGATCACGCCCGGCTCGCCGGTGAGTGCGTCCGTCCCGGCAAGCTTCGAGCCAGCAGGCACATCGGTGAGTGACGGATCGACGACGACCCGATCACCCACCTTGAGCCGAGTCACCTCCGACCCGATCGCGGACACGATGCCGACAACATCCATGCCGGCGACATGGGGAAGGGTCAACCCGGGCATGGTGTACCAGCCGTTTCGCTGCACGACGTCGAGATGGTTGAGGGCGGTGGCAGCCACGTCGATGACGACGTCGCGTGAACCGGGAGTCGGATCATCGAGGTCGGCATACTGCAGCACCGAACGATCACCCTGCTCGGTGTAGAACAGGGCCTTCATCGAGGAACTCCGATCTCGTTCAGGGAGGGCGCAAAGGACTCCGGCAACATCTTCACTACAGACTCTTTCGAGGGCGTGGCCTCAGTTGGCCAGTGGGCGCGATAGTGCTGGACCAGCCACCGGTTGAACTGCACGTGGCTCTCCGCCTGCCAGCAATACCGGCCCCGGGCCGCGAAGCGACTCTGCATGCCGCGCTGCACCTTGGTGGTCGCATCCTGGTCCTGGCGCACGAACACCTGCACTCCCGCGTCGCTCATGGCAAGCAGGTGGTCGAACATCGGGTGTTCCAGGGCGGAGGGGTGCAGCAGATAGCCGATCTCCACGTCGATCGTGCCCGCTGTCTTCGGCCGGACGATGAAGAAGAAGGCCTGATCCGGCGCGGTGCCGAAGCACAGGGTCGGCGGCATCAGGGCGAACGTCGAGCGCATCCTCTCCTCCTCGGTGAGGAGCGGGAAGACCGGCATGAGCGCCTTCGTCGTGGCGTTGAAGCCCCCGTCGATATGGGTGTAGCCGTTGGTCCGGAAGATCACGTTCGATCCCGGCTTCCAGTCGACGGGAAACGCCGCCAGTTCGCTCGGACAGAAGTCCTGGATCGTGTGGTGCAGCTTGTTGGCGTGGTAGCCGTCGTTGAAGTTCTCGAACATCACCTTCCAGTTCCATGGCATGTCTTCGAGGGTGAACGTCCCGGGGCACACCGCGTTGTCGAGGTCGTAGTTGTCGAGGTACGGCGCATACGTGGCCAGAGTCGGCGCGAGCGGCTCGGCGTTCGGATCGAAGTGGACGAACACGAATCCCAGCCACACCTCGACCTTCAGCGCCGGAAGCGGGAAGTCCTTCTTGTCGAAGTTCGCCGTTCGCTCCATCGCCGGAGCTCCGAGCAGTCGACCGGTGAGGTCGTAGCTCCACAGATGGTACGGACACGTGAACTTGGTGCAACTTCCGCTGTCGTCGACAACCTGCATCCCCCGGTGCTGGCACACCGAGGAGAATGCGTGCACTGCGCCATCTTTGGCGCGCGACACGATCACCGGCTCGTTGTTGACCACGGTGGTGAAGTAGTCGCCGACGTTGGGAATGCGACTGGCTCGGCCGACACACTGCCACTGCGTGGCAAAGACAGCTTCGCGTTCGAACGCCAGGAACGCCTCCGAGGTATAGATCTCCGGCGGCAACGTACGCGCACTTGCGAAATCGGTGACGGAAGCATCGAAGGATGCCAGAAGGTCGGGGGTAAGCAGACTCATCGAAGAACCTCGTGGGGGACGGCTGATTCGGCAGGGACAGATTCGCCGGGGGTGTTGTCGGCGTGAGTGGTTTGGGCGTCGGTGGTTTCGACGCGGGTGTTGTCGGCGGGAGCGGATTCGGCGTTCGGATCTCGGAGAAGGAACTTGCGGATCTTGCCCACACTGGTGCGGGGAAGCTCGTCGACGACGGTAATGTCGCGTGGACGCTTTGCCTTCGTGAGCCGTTCGGCGCACCACGTTTGCAGGTCGTCGGCCGATGGCGGGTGCGGGGCATCGGTGAGCACGACGAAACCGACCGGGACCTCGTCACGGACCTCGTCATGGCGACCCACCACCGCCGCTTCCAACACGCCGGGGTGCGACGAGAGCACCTGCTCGACCTCGACCGTCGACACGTTCTCACCGGCAACCTTGAGCACATCGCTGCGACGCCCGTCAAAGACAAACCGTCCAGCCGCGTCAGAGTGGGCGCGATCGCCGGTGAGGAACCAACCATCACGAAACGACGCGTCGGTGGTGGCCGGATCGTCGAGATACCCGGCGAAGAGGGTGATGCCGCGGGAGCCCCGCACCACGATCTCTCCAACCGTGTCGGGGGGAACCCGGACACCGGCGCCATCGTGGATCTCGACCTCGCAACCGGCGGTGACAAGCCCATGGAAGAGGCCGGCCCACCCGGCCGATCGGTGAGCACCGCGGGAATGGTCTCGGTCATGCCGTAGAGCTGCCGGGGCCGACAACCGAGCAAGGAGCTGAGCAGTTCGTGCTGGTCGTCGCTGATGTTCATGGCGTACCAGCAATGCGTGAGCGCAACACCCTCCACCGGTGTGGCACCACGGGCAAGGATCATTCGGATCGGGGCGGCGAACAGACTCGCATGAGTAGCCCGATGACGCGCCGCCTGGGCGAGGAAACCGCTCGCCGAGAACGTCGGCATCAGCGCGACCGACGCTCCGGCCCAGATCGCCGAAGCGAAGCTGTAGTACTGCGCGTTGGCGTGGAACAGCGGGAGGACCACGAGCTGGCGGTCATCGGGCCCGAGTGCGGCCACCCCCGCCATGGCCGCCCCGGCGAATGCGTAGTTGGCCTGGGTGATCTCGACGCCCTTCGGCGCGCCGGTCGTCCCCGAGGTGAACATCACCGCGGCACGGTCGAGCAGCTCCGGTGTCGGCCATTGCGTGAGCGATTCGCCGCCGAAAACGTCGAGGGAGCAGTCGGCCTCATCGATCTCCACGATGGTCGCCACGGTCGAGCCGGCTGCCGCGGATCGATAGGCCTCGGCGCGTGTGTCGGAACACAGGCCGATGACCGGCGATGT
>JANOHI010000242.1:0-27198 GCA_031406385.1 Acidimicrobiia bacterium | reverse complement strand
CGAACTTTGTGTCGAACTTCTTCTGCTTCGTCGCCGGATCGGGACTGACACCGATGATGACCGTGTCGCCGATCTGCCCGGCGATGTCACGCAGGAGACACGACTGCTGGGTGCAGCCCGGCGTGTCCGCTTTGGGATAGAAGTAGACGCAGACCTTGCGACCCTTGAGCTGCGACAGCTTCACGGTCTTGCCGTCCTGATCGGTCAGGTTGAGGTCGGGCGCCTTGTCACCGGCGGAGAGCATGGTTGACACCGTAGCGAAGACGACATCGTTCGATGGGCCGAAACCCCCTCGTTCACGTGACGACAGCTCACGTCCGTCTTCGCATCAAAGCGACGACTTGTCGATCTCCAACCCGAATCGATGACGCCCGACAGTCTCGTAGACGCGGCTCCCGACCATCACGTGGGCCGACGCGGTGTGGACATCACGAAAGCACCGCTGGAGGGGCGAAGTGGCGTAGACCGCCGAACCGCCTCCCGCCTTGTAGCAGAGGTCAACGGCGGCGCAGGCCTGCTCACCGGCGTGTGTGGCCGCGAGACGGGCAAGAAGGCGGGTTTCGATCTCAACCCGTTCACCCCGCTGGACCCGTTGCCACGCCTCTCCCACTGTCTCGTGCAGGAAGGAGCGGGCCGACCGGACCGCAGCTTCGGCGCGGGCGATGTCGACTTGGGCCAGTGCCGAGAGGGCGAGGGTCTTGGACGACTGCACCGGTTTCTTGGTCTGCGCCAAGACGGCAAGCTCCTCCATGGCTCGCGTGGCGATGCCGAGCATCACGGACGCTACCCCGCCGGAGAAGAGCACGAACAGCGGCATGCGGGAGATGGCGGCGTCGACCGTTGGTCGGGCGGCCGCCAGGTCGACCGAGTGTCCGGCGGGAACGTGGACGTCGTAGACACTGAAGTCGTGTGACGCCGTGGCCCGCAGCCCGTTCGAATCCCACGTGTCGTGCATGGTGAGGTCCGAAGATCGGAAGAACATGTGACGCGCCGTTCCGTCGTCGTTGATGGCCCCACCGGTCATCCAGGTGGCGAACGACGACCCGCTCCCCCATTGCCAGTGCCCGGTCACGTCGTAGGAGCCGTCAGCTCGCGCCGTGCCGCGTCCGCTCGGCGCGTAGGCGCCGCAGACGGCCGCGTCGGCCGGACCGAAGATCTCTTGCGCCGCGCCTGCGGAGAGGCACCCGGCGATGTGGGACGTGAGCGACGCGATCGTGGCGCACCAACCGGTCGATCCGTCGGCGGCACTGAGCGACTCGATCATCGACATCGTGTCGAACGGTGAATATTCGGGTCCGCCGTAGACCGAAGGAACATACGCGCGCAGAACATCAACGTTCTTCAGTTCACGTACGACTTCGTCGGCAAGGCGTCGGTGTTGCTCGTTCGTATCGGCATATTTGAGCGCGACCGCAGCCGCGTCGGCGGTGCGCTGCGCCAGTGTGGCGGTCATATGTCGGTCCTTGCCGTTTCCGAGAGCGGGCGACTTGCGAGCTTTCGCCAGAGTGCCACATAACTCGGGTATTCGAGGGACGGAACGATGTGACCGGCGGCGACGAGCTCGCCGTGGAGCCGGGGAAGGTTCCGCCACGGCACACCCATATCGGCGTGGTGGGCCATGTGCCAACCGGTGTTATAGGGCACCATCCAGAAACGGGCCGACCACGACTGGCGGACATGGTGGGTGGTGAGACGATCATCGTCGCTGTTGATCATGCCGCCGTGCTCGGCGATGGCGCGCAGTCGGTTGATCACGCGCCACACGGTCAACCACGGGGCGAACCACAGCACCGGCCAGGCCCACCATCCGACGAGAAGACCGAGAACGACGAAGAGGACGCCCTGAACGGCAAGGACCTGGAGAACACTGCGGCGAGCGATCGGGTTGAGGAGGGCCCGAAGCAGCGACTTGGTGATCTTGTAGCCCGACTCTCCCGTCGCGTCACGTCGCAGACGCCGACGTAGGGTCGGCCACGTGACGGGATAGTCGCGGTAGAGGGTCTGATCGGGTTCGTTGGGCCCCAGCGGATCGCGATGATGCGAGAAATGCGCCCGGCGGTACGCACCCTGTGACGTGAACCCGAGCCCGTTGCAGAGCAGGGCGCCAACGGCATCGTTAAGCCGTTGGTTGGCGAAGAGCAGTTTGTGGGCCGACTCATGGCCTAGGATGGCAAGCAACGCAAAACCGCGGCCCATCAAAACGAACGTCAGGGCATAGAGCGGCCACCAACCGCTTCGGTCGACAATGACCGAGGACAGGACGACGAGCCCGACGGTCTGGGCGAGCGCGCCAATGACAGTGAAGGCGTTACGCCATGAGGCGATCGCCCGCAGCTCGGCACGGAGCGAACCGGCGGGCATGCCCCGTTTGTTGAGCCGAACGGTAGGGAGCACATCGGGGAGGAGTTCGGGACCAGGAAGCATCGTCGCGGTCATGACTGGATATTACTCAATCCCTACAGACGATGTAAGTACGTAATGAAGGCCAAGGCAGTTTTCTCAAGACTTTTGTTGGAAACGCCGATGAACACAACCGTCACGATGTAAGCGGAAGAGGTCACATGTCCGGAAAAACCACCCCCGCCAGAATGCGTTTGATCGGCTGCGACCGACGTTCTCGCAGGCACTTGCTTCTCATCGAAGCTGTTGGTCTCGCATCGCTGGTCGGTGTTGCGCTCCCGTTGGTCACCGTCTCGCCGGCGAACGCCCAGGTCAGCACAGAGACTTCGTTTCTCGGTGCGGTCAACGCGCAACGCGAAGTGGGACGAAGCTGCGGGTCGAACGGCGCATTCGGCGCGGTTGCGCCGGTTCGCATCGATCCGCGTCTATCCGTCGCGGCAACGCTGCACACCGCCGACATCGCCACTCGCCGAGTGCTCAGCCACGTCGGCCGAGATGGCAGTTCCTTGACCCAACGCATCGTCGCTCAGGGCTACACCGGTTCGGTCAGCGAAGTTGTTGCGTCGGGCTTTCCCAGCGGGGCTTCTTTGGCCCAGGCGATGTTCTCGAGCCCGTGGGCATGCGCCGCCCTCATGAAGCCATCGATCCGCGACGTCGCGATCGGCGGGGCCGCCCCGAACGGCACACCATATTGGACCGTCCTTCTAGCGACGCCAACGGCCACGCCGACCACTACCGGCGCCCCGACGACCACGCCAACCAGCACCGGAGTTCCCGTCACCACGTCGGCACCGGCCACAACCGTCGTTGCCCCGACCACCGTGCGTCCCACCACGCCGCCGACGACACCGCCGCCTCCCACAGCCGCGCCTCCCACCACGCCGCCCCCCGCAACGCCGCCTCCCACGACCGCTGCGCCGACAACGACGCCGGTGACGACTGCGCTCCCCACCACTCCGCCAACGACTGCGCCTCCCACCACAGCCCCAACGCCCACAACCTCGCCGCCGGCCACGTCACCGCCGACGAGCCCTCCCGTCACGACCGCACCACCCACCGCGCCGCCCGTGGACGGCTCGGCAGCGGCGTTCCTCGAGGCGATCAATGCCCAGCGAGCGGGTGTGCGCACGTGCGGGGCCTACGGGACGTTTGGCCCGGTTGCCCCACTGAGGTGGGACAGCCGACTTGCCGCCGCTGCCGCTTCCCACAGTGCTGACCAGGCCAGTCGCGGCGTGATGAGCCACAGCGGGTCAGATGGCAGCGACACGGGAACCCGGATCCAGCGACAGGGGTATTCCCCCTTCTCGACGTGGGGGGAGAACGTCGCCTACTGGTATCCGAACCTCTCGGCAGTCATCAATGGGTGGATGACCAGTCCCGGCCACTGCCGCAACATCATGTTCAGTGGTTTCAAGGACGTGGGGATGGCCGTGGCGTACACCCCATCCGGGCTTCCCTACTGGACGCAGGTCTTTGCCGCCCAGCGCTGAGCCGGCGGAAGTCGGATTCGTCGAGGGATCACCGCACGCGCCGGCATCCGTCAGCGCCCGATGTCCTCACGACCTCGAGTGCGATCTCAAACTGTGGTCAAGCTCGCTCACCTGGCAGCATTGGTGGTTGCGATGGGCGCCGGTCCGACCAATTCTGCTGTGACGTGCCATGCATAGCTCGTCATTGCGCCCGCTGACCGCTCGGTCGATTATTGCCAGCACCCTTCTCGGAACGCATCCGCCTCGTATGCCGGCGGCCCTCCTGGTCAGGTCGTGCGAACTGTTCGGTGTCCGCGAGAACGCCGCCCGGGTTGCCCTGACCCGGATGGTCGCCGCGGGCGAGCTGACGGTCGACAACAGCCGGTACGAATTGGCCGGACGATTGCGCGACCGCCAGTACCGCCAGGACCGCAGTCGACGCGGCGTCGAGGCTGACGCCCGCTGGGACGGTACATGGCGGCTCGCCGTGGTGAGCGGTGAGGCGCGCTCGCCCTCTGACCGGGCGGAGCTCCGCCGATCGCTCGACCAACACCGTTTCGCGGAGTGGCGCGAAGGCCTCTGGGCGCGTCCGGACAACCTCGATCCGACCGACAGCACCATCGCCGAGTGCATGATGGTGCCGGGCGCACGGCCGCCCGCGGCGAAAGCACTGGCCGGGCGACTCTTCAACGTCAATGCATGGGCGATGCAGGCACGAGCCCTGATCGACGAGGTCCACCGAATGCCGCGAAAGCTGAAGCCGGGTGACGCCGGCGTTCTCGCCGAATCTTTCGTACTGAACGCCGCGGTCCTGCGGCATTTGCAGGCCGATGCCCTCCTTCCGAGAGAGCTCCTGCCCGCTCGTTGGCCTGGCCAACGTCTGCGTGATCGCTACGAGCACTTTGACCGGGAGTTCCTGTCGACCTGGCGCGCTCACCTGCGGCTGTAGTTCGGGTTTCGCCGCCGGATGACTTGCCGCGCCTTTCCCTTTTTCGGACGCTCTGCCCTGGTTCAGTTCAGACTTGTTGGCCTTCTGCCTGCCGGTCGGACATCACCTTGCGGCCGAGACGGCGCAGCTTCGCGTAGTGCTCATCGAACATCGCCGCCACCTCGGCCCCTCGGACTCCCGAACGGTGAATCGGCGCGCGCTGGCCGAGCGCCTCGGTCACGGCCACGCGCTGGGGGATGTCGGGACTCCACACGGTCGACTTCCCGAGCATCCGCACGAGTAGCTCATGCTGTCTATCGGCCTCGTGCGACACCGGAGGAACCCGGTTCACGATCACCCCGGCGACGTCGAGCCGGTCGTTGAACCTTTCCCATACCTCGTCGACCAGGTCGCTCACACCCGCAATGCCTCGCGCCGAGAGGGCGGCCGGCTCGACGACCATCAGCGCAAGGTCGGCGGCGGCGAGCGCGTTCGTGGTGAGTGGGCCCAGAGCAGGCGAGCAGTCGATGATGACGAGTTCGTAGCGGTCGCATACGCCTTCGAGTGCCACCCGGAGACGGCGTGCGAGACGCTTCTTGCCCGTCTCCGTGTCGCGTATCTGCAACGAGCGCGAAGCCGGCAGCACGTCGATGAACTCGCTCCACGGAGAGGTCACGATGCCACGGGCGGCGGCGCCCGAATGGTCTGCCTCGATCGCCTCAGCAGAGCCGTGAGTGACGACTTCCGGATCGATACCCAATGCCCAGGTCGCGTTGGCCTGCGGATCGGCGTCGACGATGAGCACCCGGTCCCGGCGGGCCATGGCCGCCGATGCGAGACCGAGGGTCACGGTCGTCTTTCCGACGCCGCCCTTTTGATTGACCACGGCGACAACGGCTCCCACAGCACTCGATCGTCGCGCACTTGGGGGTTTGTTGGCCAGGGCCGTTCGACTCACGCGTCCGAAGTGGCGCTCAACGCACGTGGATTCGCCCTCGTGACCCCGGCTCGGCCGCACTGACAACGCCGATGACGTGACCGGAGGTCGGTGTTCCGTCGAGCGACCCCAGGACCGCCTCGACCCGATCGGGGCGGACGCAAAGCACCAGCCCTCCAGACGTCTGGGGGTCGGCGAGAAGCATCTCCCACGAAAGCTGGTCGGCGGTCCAATCAACGAACGGGGCGACGAACTCCAGGTTGCGTAACGTCCCTCCCGGGACGAACCCGGCCTCGAGCAACACCTTGACCCCCGCAAGGAGGGGCATCGTGGCGGTGGTAAGGACGAGATTCACGTTGCTGCCGAGCGCCAGCTTGTGGAGGTGGCCGAGGAGTCCGAACCCCGTCACGTCCGTGCCACAGCGCACGCCGTTGGCCACCGCCACTTCGGCACCGGCTGCATTCAGCGTGGTCATCGATGCCACCGCTGCGGCATACGCGTCGGCCAGCGCCCCTCCGGGACGGATGGCCTCGGCCGGCGAGCGCTTCAGCGCCGTGGTGATGATGCCGGTCCCGATCGCTTTGGTAAGGATCAGCACATCGCCGGGCTTCGCGGCGTCATTCGTGATCATTCGCTCCGGATGAACGTCACCGGTCACCGCTTGGCCGAGAAATGGCTCGGGCGCGTCGACGGTATGACCTCCCGCGACGACCCACCCTCCCCGAGCGGCGAGCTCCGATGCCCCGGCCAGCGCTTCACCGAGGAGGTCGAGAGGCAACAGGTCGCGTGGCCAACCGGCGATGTTCAGAGCAAAGAGCGGACGCCCACCCATGGCATACACGTCCGACGCCGAGTTCGCCGCCGCGATGGCACCCCATGTCCGTGCGTCGTCGACAACCGGGGTGAAGAAGTCGACGGTGGCGACCAGCGCACGGTCGGCGGAGACGCGCCAAACAGCGGCATCGTCACCGGTCGACGTGCCGACAAGGAGGTCAGGCGCTGAGGGAGCAGGCAGATGGCGCAACACGTGCGCCAACTCGGACGGACCGAGCTTGCCGGCTCAACCAGCGCCGTGGCTGTAAGACGAGAGCCGTACCGGGGTCGGCAGCGGCTGTTTGTACTGATCGGACATAAGCGACATTCAGTCTGCACCGGCCGTGTCCGCTCACGGGACCACCGAGCGCGAGAGCAAGACTCAGGCTTGGTCCGTCGGGGAATCCGCATCGTGGAGCGTAAGCGTCACTACCGCGCCGCCGTCGGGATGATTCGACGCTTTCGCTCCACCGTGATGGTTGGCCGCCGCGTCGGCAACGATCGCCAGCCCGAGGCCCGTGCCGGGGAGCGATCGCGCGGCGTCGGACCGAAAGAACCGGTCGAAGACCCGGTCAATGTCAACGGGCTCGAAACCGGGCCCATGGTCGCGAACGGAGACCCGGCCGGCGTCGACCGTCACCTCGATCGGCCGCGTGGTCGTGTCGAACTTCGCGCTGTTCGCCAAAATGTTGTCGATCGCCCGAGAGAGCTGAAGGCGGCGCCCGCGCAACGGAGTGGTGGTCGCCGTAGCGATCACGGAGCGACCGGTCCGCCGCTGGAACCGCTCGATCGATCGCGTCGCGAGCTCGGCCAGATCGATCGTGACGACGGGATCATCGGGCGTCGCATCAGCAGCCAGCACCAGCAACTCGTCGGTGAGCGTTGACAGTTCACGGAGTTCTTCGTCCATCTCGTGGAGGACCGCAACACGCTTGTCAGTGGGAAGATCCGGGTACTTCGCGAGGACCTCAACGTTCGTTCGCAGTGTTGTCAGCGGGGTGCGGAGTTCGTGTCCGGCGTCCTGGGCGAGTTGGCGCTGCTGAGCGCGCGACGTGCGTAGCGAACCGATCATGGAAGAGAAACTCTGCGCCAGGCGACCGAGTTCGTCCTTTCGGTCGGTGATTCGCGACGCGATCGCCGTGTCCTCATCGAGACCGCCGTTCGCAGCGATCGACGAAGTGACTTCGGTGAGCGCACGAATGGGTCGGGCGATAGCGCGGGCAACAAACGCGCCGAGTGCGGCGGCGACGAGGGTGACAAGCAATCCGATCAGCGCGAAACGGTCGCGCAGCGCTTCGAGGACCCGACCGCTTTCCTTCAGGTCGCGGGCAACCATGAACGCTCCGCCACCGGCGATCGCACCTGTGGCAATGCGCAACTGCGAGTCATCGACCTTCGCGTTCCGCAGCCGCACACCTCGGCCGAGCACGCTGCGCTGCGCTGCTCCTACCCCGGGGAGTCGCAGGACACGCGTTGGTGGCTGTCCTGAGCCCGGTGTGGCGACTTCTTCGTCGATACGCTGGCGGGCGATCGCCCGGTCGCGGTCGTCGACCGGCAGAACGCGAGTCGGATCGTTCAGGAGCCGATCGTCGACGAGCACCGCGCCCTGCTCATCGATGCACTGCGCACGGGCGTCCGTCAGGTCGAAAGCTCGACGGCGGTTCCGGTTGCCTCCGTCGGCGGGCGAGCCCGTTCGTTCCCCGTCGAGGACGGAGCGGCAGACGCGACCGTCAGGTCCTGGTCCGATTGCTCGTCCGACGACGTCGCGCAGAGTCGAGTCGATCTCCGAGCGCACGCGTGTCGAGGTGCTTGTGTATCCGACGACGGCCGCCGCCAGAACAGACAGCGCAGCGAGAAGGGCGAATGACAGCGTGAGCCGAGATCGTATGGACACGAATGAACTCGCCTGCTCAACTCGTCCGGAGCGAGTAACCGACGCCTCGGACCGTGTGAAGGATGGTTGGTTCGCCTTCGGCTTCGAGTTTGCGCCGCACGTATCCGATGAACACGGCGAGGGTCTTCGACTCCGGGCCGAAGTCGTAGCCCCACACCATCTCATAGAGCATGCTCGGGGTGCAGACCGTCGGTGACTGGCGCGTGAGCGCTTCGACCAGATCGAACTCGGTCTTCGTAAAGCCGATCTCACGACTACCTCTCCACGCCCGGCGAGCGCCAAGGTCCAGACGAAGATCGCCGACAACAACGTCGGACGTCTGAGCATCGTCGCCATAGGAGGACCGCCGAAGGAGAGCCCGAATCCTCGCCAAGAGTTCTTCGAGCGCGAACGGCTTCGGAAGGAAGTCATCCGCCCCGGCATCGAGGGCGGCGACCCGGTCGCCGAGCTCGGTGCGGGCGGTGAGCATCAGGATCGGCACCTGCGCTCCCCGGGCACGCAGGCGCTGGCACAGGGTGATGCCGTCGAGGTAGGGCATCATCCAGTCGGACACGATCAGGTCGGGTTCGTCGGCATTGAACGCCGCCATTGCGATCTCACCGTTCTCCGCCAACTCGACGGAGTACCCCTCGAGTTCAAGGGCGCGCGCCAGCGACGTGCGGACAGAGCGATCGTCTTCGGCGAGCAGGAGCCGGTAAGGCATGGTCAACGGTCTAGGTGCCGACGGTGAGAGTCCGGTGAGATGTCATCGCGGCACCGACCTTTCCCCGGGGCGAAAACACCTACGCACCGGCGGCGAGCGCGTCGCGAAGAAATCCGATGTCGGAGGCCAAGCCTTGCTCGGGTGTCTCGCAGATCACCGGAGCATTGGCCTTGCGGACGATGTCGACGAGGATACGGGGCGAGACGGTGTTGTCGGTGCCGAGCATGGAGAAGTTCTGGTGGCGATCGCGTCCGCTGCCTTCGGCGTCGCGCGAGCCGTTGCAGTGGAGGAGGTCGATACGACCGGTGATGGCCACGATCCTGTCGACGCTGGCGGCAAGGTCTTCGCCGGACGCATGGGTGTGGCAGGTGTCGAGGCAGAACCCGATGCGTGGGTCGTCGCCGATGGCCTCCCAAAGGCGAGCGAGCGTGTCCCATCGTCGCGCCATGGCGTGATCACCGCCGGCGGTGTTCTCCAGGAATATCGGCACGTCTGTCTCAATTGTCGCCAGCCCCTTCTTCCAGCGGGCGATCCCTTCGAGTATGTCGTCGTCGGATCGCACGTGGCCGCCGTGCACGACCACCGCCTTCGCCCCGGCCGCAGTGGCGCAGTCGCACGCGGCCTGCAGCGACTTGCGCGACGGGATGCGGATCTTGTTGTCGGCCGACGCCAGGTTCACGATGTAGGGCGCGTGCACATAGACAGGGATCCCGCTCGCCTTCAGCTCGGCCGAGTCCGCTCGTGGCTTCCATGGCTTCCAACTCTGGGGGTCGCCACAGAAGAGCTGAATGCATCCCGAGCTGGTCGCCTCGGCCGCGCCAAGCGGCTCGTTGTCACGGACGTGGGCACCGATCAGCACGATCGCCACGTTACCCAGTGCATCTTCGCATTCCGACTCAGTGCACGGTGCATGATGGCGCACGACTCGTTGGGAGTGGCGGGCGTTTCGTTTCGCAGGTGCCCTCCGATGCGGTGTTGCACCATCGCCTGCCCCGACCGAAGAGCCGGTGCCGGCCACGACGGGGCCGCGAAGTCCGCCGTTGGGTGCAGGTCAGAATGGTCACACTATGACAACGGTTGCCTTCCTCGGACTCGGCGTGATGGGTTCGCCCATGGCCCGCCACCTCGCTTCACGTGGTCACGACGTGACCGTCTACAACCGGACGACGAGCAAAGCAGAGGCGTGGATCGCGGCCAACGGGGGACGTATGGCAACAAGCCCCGCTGAGGCCGCCGGCGGAAAAGAGATCGTCTTTGCGTGTGTCGGCAACGACGACGACCTCCGCTCCGTCACGATCGGCGAGCAGGGCGCGTTCTCGGCAATGTCACCTGGCGCCGTGTTCGTCGACCACACCACTGCGTCCGCGACCGTCGCCCGCGAGCTCGACACGCTGGCGACCGCTGTCGGCCTGTCGTTCATCGATGCACCGGTGTCGGGTGGTCAGGCGGGGGCCGAGAGCGGCTCGCTCACCGTAATGTGCGGCGGTGATCGGTCGGCATTCACTGCGGTGGAGCCGGTGATCGGATCCTTTGCGAAAGCCGTCACCCTCATCGGCCCGTCCGGGTCCGGACAGCTCGCCAAGATGGTCAATCAGATCTGCATCGCCGGAGTGGTCCAGGGGCTCGCCGAGGCCATCAACTTCGCCCAACACGCCGGACTCGATCCCGATCTGGTGATCGCGACCATCTCCAAAGGCGCGGCGCAGTCGTGGCAGATGGAGAACCGCGCGTCGACCATGGCCGAGGGTCGGTTCGACTTCGGCTTCGCGGTCGAGTGGATGCGCAAAGACCTGGGGATCGTGCTCGACGAAGCCGACTCCAACGGTTCGCTCGTGCCGCTGACCGCCCTCGTTGACCAGTTCTACAAGCAGGTCATGGCCCGAGGGGGGAAGCGGTGGGACACGTCGAGCCTGATCCACCTCCTCCAGAACCCGTGAGGCGCCGGCAAACCCTGAGACTCGCCCGTTACCGGTTCCAGCTGATGATGGCGGGCGGTCGATCGGGCATCGGCACCGAGACGGTGCCTGCGGCGTAGCCGAGGTAGACGACACCAACGATCCGGGTGCCTTCGGGAAAGCGGCACAGCTCGTTCACGGTCGAAGGAATGGTCACTGCCGCAGTGGACCAGAACGACGCGAGGCCGCGAGAAGTCGCGGCGAGGAGCAACGTCTGAATTCCTGCGGCGACCGCATCGCGATCATCGCTCAGGAGGTTCGGAGTGGACGAGGGGGCACAGCCGACAACCAGCACATTTGGTGTGCGCGCATACTTCGTCAGGGTCTTGATGCGTTTTCCGTCGTCGCCGAAGTCGTTGGCGATCATGTCAGCAACGAACGCCTCGCCGAGACGTTTCCGCGAGTCACCGGTGAACGCCGCGAAGCGCCACGGCCACGTGCGTTTGTGGTTCGGTGCCCACTGGGCCGTGGCGCAGAGATCCAAGATCTCGGAGTCGGGTACGACCCGGTCGATGTCGACGAACATCGAGGTGCGGCGCGAGCGAGCGAGGGCCGAGAATGCCTCGGAGCTCGGGAGTTCCACGGGACTCATCACGTCATCGCATCCTGGCGCGCGAAACGCCCCGGTGTCGCTACCAGCCACCGTCGAGATGACTGGTGTCGTTGAACGAGCGGACGCGCCAACCCATCGGTGTTCGCACTGCGCTCGTGACGGAGCAGTTGTCGACACTGAGGAAATGCTTCATGTTGGCCCCGGTGATGGCGGACACGACGGCGGCGATCACACCACCATGCACAACACAGACGACGCGCTCATCCGGGTGTCGATCGGCAATGCGATCCAGCGCGCCCATACACCGCGCCGCGAGTTCCGCGGTGGTCTCGGCGCCTGGGACATGACCCCACTCGCCCTGCTCCATCGCCGCAAGCACCGCCGGATGACCCTCGGCGGCGCGCTGACGAAACTCCCCGCCCTCCCACTCGCCGAGGAACACCTCTCGGAGGTCGCGCTCCACGATCGGCTCGAGCCCGAGCGCCGCGACGAGTGGCGCTGCGGTCTGCGCCGTCCGGCGGAGCGAGGTCACATAGATCGCCGTGATCGGCGAGCCATCGACATGCTCGCGGGCCAGACGCCGGCCGGCATCCTCGGCCTGCACGATGCCGGGCTCGGCCAGCACAGGATCACCGTGGCCGTCGGCCAGCGGGAAGGGCATACCGGGGACATATCCCTCCGTTGCACCGTGGCGGAGCAGCGTGATGGTCGACGAACCGATGGGGGGCGCCCACCGGGTCTGATGATGCCCCATGGGGCTTACGGCGATGTTCACGGTAGCGATTATCCCGCGTGTTCGCGGCTAGACCGATCCAGTTCGCCGAGATTCTTCCGCCAATCGGCGGTCCGGACGGCGGTTGGGCCCTCGTCTCAAGGCCTGGTGGTGTCGCGCCGATGAACTGAACGTGGATTCGGCGAACCCGGGCAGGCACGGTCCATTACCGAAGCGAGGTGTCGCCGGGTCGCTCCCGTCGCCGGTCTCAACGACATGGACGCCGTCGAAGCCGGAGGTCTCTGCGGTAGCCAACGGGCTGTCGCTGCTGATGCCTTCGCTGGAGCCATTCGTGATGAAGGCTGTCCGCACTGGCGCAGCCGACGGTCGTGTCAACCCCGAGCTCCGGGCGCGGGCACTCTCGTTCGTCCACCAGGAGGGTTCGCACCAGCGCGAGCATCGCGAGTTCAATCGCGGACTCACATCTCAAGTCCCCGCACTACGCCACATCGAGCGGGTGCAGCGGCGGGTCTTCCGAGCACTCGACGATCACGGAACCACGCAGTCGGTGCTGGCGCACGCCGCCGGCGCGGAAGCTGTTGCCTTCTTCACCGCTCGATGGGTCGATCGGCGGCGCCATTCGCTCCTCGGTGACGCAAACGGGCCCGTGGCAACGATGTTCGTGTGGCACCTCGCCGAGGAGGTCGAGCACAAAGACGTCGTCTACGACCTCTACCGCGCGCACGGAGGCGGCCGTGTCCGGTACCTGTTCGGAATCGTCTGCGCGCTCATGGTCTTCGCGCTCTCCGTTGTTACGGCGAGCGCCGTGCTGATCGTCCGTGAGCGCCAGTGGTGGAGACCGGGTGTTCATGTTCGGATGATCTGGTGGTCGCTGTCGTTCGTCTTCGAGGTGCTTCCACTTCTCGGACTCTGTCTGCTCAAGGAGCACCATCCGGATCGATGGTCCGACCCCGACTGGCTCGCCCAGTGGCTGTCGAATTACGACCGCCGAGGTGGCGTTGCCCCAGCCTGGGATCACGACACCCTTGACGGCATCTGGCCCGGCGAGCCGATCAGTTCGTCGTCGCTTCCCGACGGCGCCGTGCTCGTGACGGTCTGAGGCGAACAGCGCGTTCCCGGCGGCCACCGGCGCCCGCGGCCGTCCTGCAGACTCAGGGTCCGCCGCGACCGAGTCGGACGGACACCTGTTCGAGTGGGGCCAGGCGGACGACGCGCGTCCAGATCCACGCGATCGGTGGGAGCAGCGCAGCGGCAACGAGGCCATCGAGCCACCAGTGATTACCGGTAAGGACCACGGCGAAACACGTCAGCACCAGGTGGGCCATGCCGATCACCCGTCCGGTGCGGCCGCCGAGGCGCCACAGCGCCCACGCAATCAGCGCTGCCCATCCGACGTGGATGGAGGGCATGGCCGCCAGCTGATCCGACACTCCTCGGCCGAAGCCTCCGTAGACCGACTGGTTGTAGACCATGGCGGTGTCGACGAAGCCGAGCTCTGGAAGCAGGCGTGGCGGCGCGACCGGCACGAGGCGGATCAACACGTCGGCGCCGGTCGACAACGCAAGAAGTGACCGCCAGCGACTGTACTCGGCGCGGCGCCGGAAGAACATCCAGAACAGGAACGCGATCATCGCCGGCACATGGGCGATCGCGTAGTAGCCGTTCATAAACTGGATCAGCGGTGACAGGTTGATTACGCGCTCCTGGAGCCATCGCTCATTCCCGAGGCCGATCGCCCGTTCGAAATGCCAGATCTGGACGCCTCGTTCAGCGGCGCCGTCGAGATGCACATCGACCCGGTTGAACAATCGCCACATCGTGTACAGGGCGCAGACCCACGCGGCTTCTCCGCTCGGGTTGGCGACCGCCGGAACACGGTGTCGGAGCGCGAAACTCACGACGAAGAGGCTGAGGGCGCAGACTGCTGCGATGTCCGCCGGAAGCCACATGGAGCGAACATCTTGCTCGTTCCGCTACCGCTCCTGGCCCAAGAGAGTGGCCGGGACGTGACTAAGAAGCCGGCGGCGCTCCGAGCAACTGGGTCTTCAGGTCGCGTTTGACGAACTTGCCGCTGGCGTTGCGAGGAATCGGCTGCTCGAGGATCCAGATGCGGGCGGGCACCTTGTACTTCGCGATGCGCTCGCCGAGGAATGCCTGCAGTTCCTGTTCCGTCACGATCACTCCTGGATGAGGAAGCACGGCTGCGGCGACCTCCTCGCCGAGGCGGTCGTCGGGCATTGCGAACACGGCGGCCTCGGCCACGGCCGGGTGGAGGTAGAGCGATGTTTCCACCTCGGAGCAATACACGTTCTCACCGCCCCGCAGCACCATGTCCTTAGCGCGGTCGACGATGTAGACGAAGCCGTCGTCGTCGATCCGGGCGATGTCTCCGGTGTTGAACCAGCCGTCGCGGATTGCGTCGGCGGTCGCCTCCGGTTTGTTCACGTAGCCGCGGATGACCGCCGGACCGCGCACGCAGAGTTGACCCGGCTCACCGGGCGCGACGATGTTGCCATTCTCGTCGACGAGCTTGCCCTCGAAGGTCGGCATGAGCGGGCCGCACGACGATGGCTTGGCGAGGAAGAACTCGGCCGAGTTGGCGGTGACGATCCCACAGGTCTCGGTGAGTCCGTAGCCGGTCGACGGCTGGCCACCACCGAGTGATTTGTCGATCTTCTCGACCAGGTCGGCTTGCAACGCCGCTCCGCCTCCGCCCATCGCGGCGACCGAGGACAGGTCACGCTTGGCGAAGTCGGGGTGAGCGAGAAGCTCACGGCTCATCGTCGGAACGCCGGAGAAGTTCGTAACTCGCTCACGCTCGATCAATTCGAGGGCGCGCCGCGGGTCCCACTTGTAGGTGAACACGATCTTCGCCCCGGTGAGCGTGGCCGGCTGGAGCAGGCAGTTGTTGGCCGTGACGTGGAAGAGCGGTGTGGGAGCCATGAACGCCGCCGGGAACGCCGAGGGCGTTTCGGTCCTGCCCTCGGCCGCCAGTCGCCGGGCCTTGGCGAGGGCCGTAGCGTTGCCCCAGAAGGCAAGGTGCATCAGGTTCGTGACACAACCGCGATGGGTGAGCTCAGCGCCCTTCGGGAAGCCCGTGGTCCCCGAGGTGTAGAAGATGCAGGCGTCGTCGTCGGGGTTGATCGTGGCGTCGGGCAGGGAGGCAGGTGCGCCGGCGGCGTCGGCGGCGTCAGCCCACGCGATAGCTCCTTCGGGCGCAGCATCGGTTCGAACGGCGATCAGTGCCATGGGGTGGTGGGCACGAACCGCGTCGAGGTGCGGGGCGACCCGGGCGAGACGCTCGCCGTCGGCGATCAGCACTTTGGGCGACGAATCGATGAGTCCGTATTCCAATTCAGCGCCGGTCCACCAGGCATTGACACCGACCACCGCGGCACCGGTGACGAGCGTCGCCCAGTAGGAGACAACCCATTCCGGGTAGTTGCGCATGGCGATCGCCACCCGGTCGCCGGATCCGACACCGTGGTCGTTGCGCAGGTGGGCCGCAAGCGCGCGGACCTGGCCGCCGATCTGGGCATAGGTGTAACGCTCGTCCTCATAGACGATGTAGTCCCTATCGCCGTAGTTGGTGGCGATCTCCCAAACCGACCGCATGTTCGGCGGCGCTCCCGCGAAACCCTTCATCGCGATCCCGCCCACGGTGATGTCGGTCATGGCGAATGGTGCGCCGGGGGAGGTCAGCTCCGCCCAGACGGCCTTCAGGTGGTCGATCACGACCGACGGTTGTAGTGCAGTTCCGACCCGTGTGTGAACTCGGGCACCGCGGCGTGTGCGTCCCGGGTCAGCGGCCGGCGACGTCGAGCAGGTCGTTCACCACGGGATCGGCGGCGAGGCGGGAGCAGTTTGCGAGGCGATCGCCGGCGTAGGCCTCGTAGTCGATTGCCGGCTCGACGCAGATCGCCGACTGCACAAGAGCCCACAGTCCTTCGCGACATTCGCTGACAATCTTCATCAGCGCGAGCTCGGCGCGCGCCGTGTCCGTGACCGTGTCGAACGCGGCGTGGAGGAGGACACTGTCGAGGCGGTCGTCGAAGCCGCAGTTCACGGAGAGGTTGGCAAGATCGAACATCGCATGGTTCATCCCGGCGTACTCGTAATCGATCAGCCAAACCCGACCGTTGGGAGCAAGCAGCACGTTCGCCGGCAGCAGATCGTTGTGGCACAGCGTTGCCCCGAGCGTCGCCGGGTCGAACGACGCCTCGATCCGCGCCGTCATGCGGAGCAGGTCCTCCACGGACTCGTGGTCACGACCGTGCGCTCGGGCATCGTGAGCGTGTTGGCGGATCACGTCGAAAATGGGAAACGTGAACGGCAGCGCCTCGGCGTGATGCAGCACACGGACGGCGCGCACGACCTCGCGGAGCACCTCCGGGTGTCGGAGGTCCTCAGCGGTTGCTGTCCGTGCGTCGACGAACTCAGAGATGACTGTGCCGTATGCCGGCAGCTCACAGAGCGTCGTCGGTCCAATGCCGGCGCGGGCTGCGGCAACGGTGATCGCCGCTTCGGCGCGTCGGTTGATTCCCAGCATCTCCGTCTGCGCACCCGGCACCCGGACCACGAACGAACCGTGCACGGTGGTGACTCGGAGGCTCCGATTCGTGATCCCTCCTTCGAGGGCGGTGACATCGGTGATCGCACCGTGCCAGCCCGGGACTGATTCGAGGATGATGCGCAGATCGTGGTCATCAGCGTTAGCGGTCATGTCATGCCTTCACGCGTGCCGAGGTCGGGTCGTAGAGGGGTTTCAGCGACACCGAGGCGCGAGAGCGCTCCGTGGCCACCTCGAGCTCGTACGCTCCTGCAAGCAGCCAGTCGGCGGTTACACCGTCCGGGTTGCGCACGTAGCCCATACCGATCGATCTCCCGATCGTGTAGCCGTAGCCACCGCTGCTCAGCCACCCGACCCGTTCGCCGTTTCGGTAGATCGTCTCGCGCCCAAGCAGGACGACGTCACGACCGACAACGGTGGGGTCGATGGTGAACGTGGCCAGCATCTTCTTCACGCCGGCGGCGCGCTGCCCCGCAATGGCGGCCTGCCCCCGGAACTCCACGTCACTCCCCTTCTTCACAGCCCACCCGAGGCCGGCCTCCACGGGAGTATGGTCCGGCCCAATGTCGGCCCCCCACGCCCGGTACCCCTTCTCCAGCCGGCATGATTCGATGGCCCGGTAGCCGGCGTTGACCAGACCGTGGGGCCGGCCGGCGCTGACGAGGGCGTCGTATACCGCAGCTGCGTCGTCGACGCTCACGTGGAGTTCCCAGCCAAGTTCACCGACGTAGGTGATCCGCAGGGCGTTGACCGACGCGCCGGCGATCGTGACGGGCCGCATCGTGCCGAACGGAAACGCCCCGCCGGAGACGTCGTGGGACGTGACTTCTTCGAGCACATGACGGCTGTTCGGACCCATCAGCGACAGCACCGTCGACGAGGCGGTGACGTCGGCGAGTTCGACCTTCATACGCAAAGCGAGCGAACGAGCGATCCAATCGAAGTCGTGGACGGCGAACCCGGTGCCCGTCACCAGATAGAACTCGTCGTCGCCGGTCCGGCACACCGTGAGATCACATTGGATGCCGCCGCGCTCGTCGAGCATCTGGGTGTAGGTGAGCGAGCCGACGGGCTTGTCGACGTCGTTGGCGCACATCCAGTTCAGCGACGCCAGCGCGTCGGGTCCGCGCAACGTGAACTTGGCGAACGAAGTCTGATCGAAGAGCGCCACGGCGTGGCGGACTGCGTTGTGCTCCCGACCGACGGCAGGGAACCAGTTCGGCCGTTCGTAGGTGTACGTATCGATCGGAACCTCACCGTGGGCCGCCGAGGCAAACCAGTTCGGTCTCTCCCAGCCGAGCTTCTCGCCGAAGCAGGCGCCGGCTGCGCTGAGTCGGTCGTAGAGCGGGGATCGAAGCGCCGGCCGGGCACTCGTGTACTCCTCGTGCGGCCAGGCCATGGTGTAGTGCCGGGCATAGGCCTCGAGCGTTCGGCCCCGCACCCATTCCGTGTTGCGGTGCACCGCACCGAACCGACGCAGGTCGACCACCCAGAGGTCGTAGGGCGCAATGCCCTTCGAGACCCACTCAGCCAGGGCCATCCCGGCACCGCCGCCGGCGGCGATGCCGAATGCGTTGAACCCCGCGCCGACGAAGAAGTTCCGCAGCTCCGGGGCCTCGCCGAGGATGAAGTTCCCGTCCGGGGTGAAGCTCTCGGGCCCGTTGATGAGCGTGTTGATGCCGACGTCACGCAGCGACGGCACGCGCCCGCACGCCAACTCCATGGTTGGGGCGAAGTGGTCGAAGTCCGGCTCAAGAAGCTGGAATTGGAACGACCGCGGTATCCCGTTCACCGCCCACGGTATCGGGTCGGGTTCGTAGCCGCCCATCACCAAGCCGCCAACTTCTTCTTTGTAGTACGTGAGGCGGTCCGGGTCACGCAGCGTCGGAAGGTCGCGGGGCACGCCCATCGGTTCGGTGATCACGTATTGGTGCTGCACCGGGACGAGTGGCACATTCACCCCCACCGTCGCGCTCAGCGCCCGTGTCCACTGCCCGGCGCATACGACCACCTTCTCGCATTCGATGCGGCCAACGTCGGTCACCACGGCTCGGATCACGCCATTTTCGACCTCGATCGAACGCACCTCAGTGTCCTCGCAGATGGCCACACCCGCACTTCGCGCGCCGCGGGCAAGCGCCATGGTGATGTCGCTCGGGTTGGCCTGCCCGTCGGTCGGCAGGAAGGCCGCTCCGACGACATCGTCGATCTCCATGAGCGGCCACAGGTCCTGCGCCTCCTTTGGCGAAAGTAGGTCCATATGAAGACCGAAACTCGTGGCCGTGGTCGCCTGCCGCTTGACCTCCGTCCACCGTTCCGCGTTGCAGGCGAGACGAAGACCGCCGTTCATCTTCCAACCGGTGGCCTGCCCGGTCTCGGCCTCAAGCCGCCGGTAGAGCGACACGGACTCACCCAGGAGCTGCGTGATGTTCGCGCTCGAGCGGAGCTGCCCGACGAGTCCCGCCGCGTGAAAGGTGCTGCCCGACGTAAGTCGGTACTTCTCGACGAGCACGGTGTCGGTATGGCCGAGTTTGGCGAGGTGGTACGCGGTCGAGCATCCGACGATTCCGCCACCGATAACCACGATGCGGGCGGACGTCGGGGGCACAGCCATTCGGCGATTGTCTCACGGGCGGCACTTCGGCGCTGCTCCGGTGCGCCGGGCGCAGCGTCGGGTTCCTGTAGCACCACGGGCCCCGTAGCATGACCGCTTCTTCTCGCTCGACCCTCAAGGAGTCCAGACATGAGCACCATTTCGCTCGGCGGAAACCCCGCACACACTTCCGGTGAACTTCCCGCTGTCGGTGCGCCTGCCCCGCAGTTCACGCTCGTCAAGGGCGACCTGTCCTCGCTGTCCACCAGCGACCTCGCCGGCAAGAAGGTCGTCCTCAACATCTTCCCGAGCGTCGATACCGCCACGTGCGCGAAGAGCGTTCGCGCGTTCAACGCTGCCGCGTCCGATCTGGAGAACACCGTGGTTGTCTGCGTTTCGGCCGACCTGCCCTTCGCGCAAGGCCGTTTCTGCGGCGCCGAGGGTCTCACCAACGTCGTCACCGCGAGCACGTTCCGCTCACCGGCCTTCGGCGCGGATTACGGAGTCACGCTGACCGACACCAAGCTTGAGGGCCTCCTGGCCCGCGCCGTCGTCGTGCTCGACGAGGCGGGCGTGGTCGTACACACCGAATTGGTGGCCGAGATCGCCACCGAGCCGAACTACGAGGCGGCAATCGCCGCGCTGCAGTAGCCACGGGCGGCGAAGTCGGGGGTGACGCAGTGACGAACGTCCTGCTGATCACCCTCGACCAGTTCCGTGGTGACTGCTTGTCTGCGGCGGGACATCCCATCGTCCGAACACCGGGGCTCGACCGACTCGCCGCCCATGGGGTGTCGTTCCGGCGCCACTTCAGCCAATCCGCACCCTGTTCGCCCGGACGCGCCGCGCTCTACACCGGCACGTATCAGTTCAACAACCGCGTCGTCGCCAACGGCACGCCGCTTGATCGTCGCTTCGACAATGTCGCTCTCGCCGCCCGCCGCGGCGGGTACCGGCCCGTGCTGTTCGGCTACACCGATCAAGGCATCGACCCGCGCCATGCCTCGGGGATCGACGACCCTCGTCTGTCTACCTACGAGGGCGTGCTCCCCGGCTTCGACGTCGAGCTCGACCTCACCGGCGCGGCCTCTCCGTGGATCGACGCACTCCGGTCCTCGGGCCACGACGTGGCCGGAGGCATCTGGCACCTCCTCGCAACCGAGTCGCACCGTCCTGCGGAGCACGGGCTCTCGGCGTTCACCACGGACCGGCTCATTGCGTGGATCGGCGAACAGCAAGCCCCATGGTTCGCGCATGCGAGCTACCTCCGCCCCCATCCACCGTTCAGCGCCGCAGGGGTGTGGGCGGCGGCGTACCCCCCTGACCTGTGCGGCGGCGCGACCGAGCCGGTCCCGGCGCAATCCCGCCATCGGTCCCATCGTGGATTGACGGGCCATCCCTTCTTCGCCCCTCCAGCCACCGAGCAGGAGCTCCGGCACCTCCGCTCGCAGTACTTCGGGATGATCGGCGACGTCGATGAACAGATGGGCCGCCTCTGGAACGCGCTCCAACAAACCGGAGCGTGGGACGACACCATCGTGATCGTGACGTCGGACCATGGCGAGCAGCTCGGTGACCACGGGCTGATGGGAAAGGGCGGATTCTTCGAATCGAGCTACCACGTGCCCGCAATCGTCCGAGACCCGAGGCACCCCGATCAACACGGAGCGGTCGTCTCCGCCTTCACCGAGAACGTCGACGTGTTCCCGACGATCTGCGATGCGATCGGTGTGGACGTTCCGGCGCAGTGCGACGGACTCCCGCTGACGCCCTTTCTGCTCGGCGAGCCGCCGCCGTTCTGGCGGACTGCCGCGCACTGGGAGTTCGACTGGCGATCCACGTACATCGCCGACGGTGCCCATCAGTGGCCGTGGGACCGCCGACTCGAACGCCAGCACGTCGCCGTTCTTCGCACTGACGCCGCCGCCTATGTCCAGTTCGGTGACGGAACATGGCGCTGCTACGACCTGGCGGCCGACCCCACTTGGCGAACCGAGATCACCGACCCCGCGATCGTGCTCGCGTTGTCGCAGGAGATGCTCACGTGGCGATCTACGAACGCCGACCGGACGATGACGGGCATGCTGCTCGAGCGGGGCGGCATCGGCCGATGGCCGCCGCTTCCAGACGGAACCTCAGCGCGCTGATCATCGGCCCTTGCGGATCTCGCGTCGGCTACGTGTGGTCCGCCAGCCATCTCGATACCGCGTCGTTGTAGCGGGGCGTCGTCCAGTCGATTCCGTGGCCCACTCCGGGCATCACGATGATCTCGAAATCGCTGTTGCCGGCGGCGCTGAGATACTTCTCGAACAGCGCCGCGCTCGTCTTTGTCGGCTGCACGATGTCGTCCTCACCGAAGAATGCCAGCACGGGACAGCGCACCTTGCTCATGAAGTCCTTGGGGTCGGTCCGCAGGCTTGCGTCCAGTGCCTGACGGATCGCCGCGATGTCCGCGGGGGTGGCGCTGCGTAACCGGGGGAGGTAGAGCTCCTTGAGGTACAGGGCGCGGGTCCACGGCTCGTCCTGGATTCCCTCCAGGATGGCGATGACGTCGTCGAGGGACCCGAGCGAAGCGGAGTCTCGCGACGCGTACACGATCGCGGAGAAGTCGGACCACGGGCCGGGACCCAGATTGGCGGCTATCCGGGCGGTGTCCTCCCGGTAGATCGGATCAGTGAGCTGCGAGTCGATCAGCAGCCGAGCGAACAGACCGGCCTTGGCGACATCCTGCTCGGAGAGACCGGCCGCTCTCGTCTGCGTCTCGACGCCCCAGACCTGCTGATCCGCCACGGAGATCCCGGCACCCGAAACGGATATGACGAAGCTGACGTCGTCCGGATATTCAGCCGCCGCCTTGAAGTTGACCCAACTGCCCTGACTGGCCCCCCACAGGCCGACCTTGTCGGCACGCACATCCGGCTGCGTCTGCAGGTGATGCAAAGCCGCAATGGACTCCGCGACCCTGTCGTCGATGATCTCGATCGGATACTTCCCGGTGGATCGACCGACTCCCGGAGGGTCGTAGCGGAGCACGGCGTAGCCATCGAGCACCATCGCGTGCGAGAAGTTGATGAAGGCGGTCGAGGCCGTTCCGTTACGAACCCCCGTGGTCGTCGACGCACCGCCGTCGATGAGCACGATGGCCGGGTGGGGCCCTCGTCGCGGCGGGAGGGTCAGCACGCCGAAGAGGTCGTCCGCACCATAGGGAAACGTGACCTCTCGCTCGGTCCACGGTCGATCATTCGACACGTCGTTCGTCGCGTTGCGTCCACAGGCAGCCACCATGATCGCAATCGCGACAAGCCAGCTCGCACGTCTCATGATGCCTCCGGGGTGGGTCTCCCATCATGGTGGGCGACGACTCGGAGCGTCAGGGCCCTTGGTCCCGGTCAGCGATCCGAACGGAGAGACGACGTGCTGTTCGCTGGCCTGCTACGGAGCTCCGCTCACCACGATGATCTGACCGGTGATCCACGATGCTCCCGGCGACGCCAGGAACACCGCGGCGGCCTTGAAGTCGTCATCCTTGCCGATCCGTCCGAGCGGCTGCTTCGACGCCATCTTCTCGAACTGCGCGTCGGTGAAGCCCGACGACTCGTAATAGTCCTCCGTGGCAACGGGACCCGGAGCGATCGCGTTGACGCGGATCCGCCGCGGAGCGCACTCAAGAGCCAGCGTCTGCGTCAGGTGGTTGACCGCGGCCTTCGCCGCGCAGTAGGCGCCATGGCCCGGCGTGCCGTCGCGAAAGGCACCGATCGACGACACGTTGATGATCGTTCCGCCGTCGGCCAACACCGTCTGCGCGACCTTGCTGGCGAGGAACACGGCGGTGAAGTTGCGGTCGATGACCGAGTGCCACACCTCCTCGGAGAGGTCGGCAACGGTGCCCATGGGATCGCCCTGCAATCCACCGGCATTGTTGATCCACGTCGTGACCGGACCGAATGCCGCGACCGCTCGAGCGGCGAGGTTCTCGAGCTCCCAAGAGATCGTGACGTCGGTTGGCACCGCAAGGGCTCGCCGCCCACGGGATTCGATCTCCGCAACGACGGCATGCAGCGGTTCAGGCCGACGTCCAGCGATCACCACGTCGGCTCCAGCCTCGGCCAGACCGAGCGCCATCGCTCGGCCGATGCCCGTCCCTCCGCCGGTCACAACGGCAACATGGCCGTCCAGTCGGAAGAGATCGAGCACGGTGGTCACGATCGGATCGTATGGGACAAGGGTGTCGTGCGGCACATCCGGCCGGTTGGGTGATGCCATCAACTAAGGTTGCAACTGTTGCGTGACGATGTTCGTCGGGCAACGGTCGAGTGCAGCGCACTTCGTGCGCCTGGTTTCCCCTCTCGGGGTGTTCGCCGTTTCGAACGGCTGGCCATGCATCAACGGCCAACCAATTGTGAAACTGAGTAGAACAACCATGTCCAGCACCACCCTCGCGAACGATACGTTCGCGTCCCTCGGCGTGCCCGCCACGCTCGTCGCCGCCCTCGTCGACAACGGCATCAGCGAGCCCTTTCCGATCCAGGCCGCAACCCTTCCCGATGCTCTGGCCGGCCGCGACCTTCTCGGCCGAGGCCGCACCGGCAGCGGGAAGACCCTTGCCTTTGCCATCCCAACCGTCGCCTTGCTCGCGGCGTCGACGAGCAAGCGGCGTGCGAACCGTCCGCGAGCACTCGTGCTCGTCCCGACCCGCGAGTTGGCCAACCAGGTCAGCGAGGTCTTCCGGCCGCTCGCCAAAGCCGTTGGACTGCGCATCATGTCGATCTACGGCGGCGTCGGCCAGGGTCCACAGGTGAATTCGCTCCGCGGCGGCGTCGACATCGTCATCGCCTGTCCCGGGCGCCTCGAAGACCTCATCCAGCAGGGCCACTGCCGCCTCGACGATGTCGAGATCACCGTCCTCGACGAGGCCGACCACATGGCTGACCTCGGATTCCTTCCCGGTGTCCGCCGACTGCTCGAAGCCACGCCGCGAGACGGTCAGCGTCTCCTCTTCTCGGCCACGCTCGACAACGGCGTCGACGTTCTCGTGAAGCGATTCATGTACAAGCCCGTCGTCCACTCGCTCGACCCCGAAGTTGCACCGGTGGCCACGATGACCCACCACGTGTTCGCCGTGACGCGCGACGACAAGCTCGCCGTGGTTCGTGAACTCGCCTCCGGGCACGACCGGTCGCTGCTGTTCATGCGCACCAAGCACAGCGCAAAGAAGCTGGCCCAGCAGCTCACGAAGTCGGGCATCCCCGCAGTCGATCTGCACGGCAACCTTTCGCAGAACGCCCGCGAGCGGAACCTCTCGGCGTTCGCCTCCGGTTCGTGCAAGGTCCTCGTCGCCACCGACATCGCTGCTCGCGGCATCCATGTGGACGACATCGCGCTGGTGATCCACGTCGACCCCCCAACGGAGCACAAGGCGTATCTCCACCGTTCGGGACGTACCGCCCGCGCCGGGGCCGAAGGCATCGTCATCACCATGATGACGCCCGATCAGGTCGGCGACGTGAAGGCACTCACGAAGGCTGCCCAGATCACGCCGATCGTTACCCGCGTGGCGCCGGGCCATCCCACCACGCTTGAGCTCGCCGGCGAGCCCGCTCCCCACGTGGAGCCGGCCCCGATGTCCGACCTGCCCTCCACGCCGAGGATGAGCCAGGGCGCCCGCAACGCCCGCTCCGAGAGCACCATCCGGGCCAACCAGGCGCGCAAGTCCGGTCGTCCCGGAGGCGCCTCCTCAGGTCGGCCGTCGTCGGATCAGTCGTGGGGGCGTCCGTCGTCGCCGCGTCCGTCCTCAGGCGGTCAGTCCGCAGGCCGTCCGGCGTCGGCCGGTCGACCGTCTTCGGAGCGCAGGAATGCGAACGCCACCAATGCCTCGGCCGCTACCACCAACCGTCCGTCGACGCCGTCGGCCGGAAGGACGGCGTCGAACCGGTCGACCCGGCACCGCAACGGCGTATAGGGAAAGCCCGCTGACGACACCGTCAGCGTGAGCGCCCCGCGTAGGACGACAAGCGCCACCGCATCCTCGAGCCCGACGGCGTCGCCTTTCGCGAACTGACGGACGTCGAGGTGCGGTGTCCGCTGGTCTGCCGTTCGTCGCACCATGAGGTTCAGGTCGCGGACCGGACCATCGAGGAGTTCGGCGTGCGTCGGGAGATCTCCCGGGAACGAGACCGATGCAAACGTGCGGACCACCGTCGGATCAGAGCCTTCGGTGACAAGGCGCAGACCCTTCCCGGCCGCCACGACGAGGCTTCGGTCGGTGTCACGGAGCAAGGAGAACGGTCCGTCCTCGTCGACGTCGGCGAGGCTGAGCCGCCACACCCACGCGTCGCCGCTGGGGTGCGTGGCGATCTCTTTGGTCGACCCACGACCGTTGGCCCACGGCATCACCCGGTGATCGCGCTCAGGTTGCCACTTCATCGACCCCAAGCTTGTCAGCCACGCGTGTGAGGCGAGTCTCGTAGGGTGAGGACGGTGGCTCTGCGCACAGCGGCTCGCATCGGCGGGGTCTTCGGTCCATCGATGTTCCTGTTGGGCTGGATCATCAGCGCGCTTCGGACCGACGGATACTCGGTCGTGGAAGACGCGATCAGCCGTCTGGCCGCGGTGGGTGCTCCGACGCGATGGCTGATGAGCGCGGGCTTCGTCGGGTTCACGATCGGTGTCGGCGTGTTCGCGTTCGGTCTCCGGGGGGTGTTGAACGGCCCTGCGTGGGTGGCCGCACTGATCGCCTCGATCGCCACCCTCGGGGTTGCGCTCTTCCCGCTCGACTACTCGAACGGCGTCGATCTGCTCCATGGCGCGGCCGCGTTCACGGGCTACATCGCCCTGTCTGCACTCCCTCTTTTCGCCGCCCCCGAGCTGGCCCGGCGGGGACACCTCCGTGCCGCCCGCGTGTCGAGGATCTGCGGCACGATCTCGGCCATGGCGCTTGCCGCGACCCTGCTCGGCCCGGCCCACGGACTGTTCCAACGCATCGGTGTCACCGTCGGCGACACGTGGATCGTGGCGACGGCACTATGGCTCCTCGCCCAGTCGACCCCGACCTCGACTGCCGCCGGGATCGCTGACCGGTAGCTCGCGCATCTCGCTCTACGTAGCCTGGAGGCATGGCTGCGACCGCCGGTTACTCGAGAACCCCGCTACCGAAGAAGCTCGGGATCATCGAGGGTGCCAACGTGATTGCGCTCAACGCTCCTCCCGGGACGGTCGATCTCCTCGAGCCGCTCCCTCACGGCGTCCGCATTCGAACGACCCTCCGCACGGGAACGAGTGCCGACGTCGTCCTTTCGTTCGTCACGGAGCGTTCCAGCCTCGATCGTCTCGTGACCCGAGCCGGGCCGGTGATCTTCCCGTCGGGAGGGTTGTGGATCTGCTGGCCCAAGCGAACATCGGGAGTCACGACGGACATCACCGAAGACGTGCTGCGCGACGTCATCCTGCCCTCGGGTCTGGTCGACAACAAGGTGTGTGCCATCGATGCCACGTGGTCTGCGCTTCGGTTCGTGTGGCGCAAGGAACTCCGAACCTAGACACTGAGGTCCAACGGTCGCCCGGAGGCGAACGTTCCGTGTTCCATTCACGAGCGCACCGCGGCTGAACGCGCCAAGGGCGCCGATTCCGCATGCGGAAACGACGCCCTTGGCG
>JANOHI010000165.1:0-1045 GCA_031406385.1 Acidimicrobiia bacterium | reverse complement strand
GCCCATCACGGAAACGGTCGGCGACGTATTGGTCCGCGGCAGGTCGATGGTGAGGTTCACGGCCCCGGACCGCTGGGAGCCGGTATTGGTCACGCGGACTTCGTAGCGGCCGATGTCGTTCACCTGGTGGGTGCTCGGTGCGATGACGGTGGTGGCGAGGTCCGAGCCCGGTGCGGCCGAGACTGCTGTCGGAGCGACCGCCAGCGCGATCGCCAGGGTCGGAAGGAAGGTAAGGATGGTTTTGGGAAGTCGTTTCATGACTTTGAACGTAGGGAACGAACACCCTCCGTGGCTATCCCGTATACACGGGGTGTCCTCTGACCTACTGCTGTGTCGTCCAATGGCCGACACTCCACTAGTGCGTGCCAGTGTGGAAACCGTGACCGGGGAAACCGCGGAGGAAACGATGCCAACCGTGACGATCGGCCTCGTGGAGGACGACGAGCTCCTGCGCGAGAGCCTGACCCTCATGCTCGAGACCGTCGGAGGCTTCGTGGTTGCCGGCGCAGTCGGCACCCTTGCCGAGGGTCTCGGCCTCCTCGACCGCCAGCTCGACGTGGTGTTGGTCGATCTCGGTCTTCCCGACGGCAGCGGCCTCGACCTGATCGCCGAAGTGCGCGCCCGTGAACTCGCGTGCAAGGTGCTGGTGCTCACCGTCTTTGCTGATGTGCGGAGCGTGGTTGCCGCGATCGAGGAGGGCGCCGATGGCTACCTGCTCAAGCAGTCCGATTCGGACCAAGTGATCGGTGCGCTCCGCACGGTTCTCGCCGGCGGAGCGCCGATCAGCCCAGCCGTTGCCAGCCACATCCTCGCAAGGATGCGCAGCGGCACCGCCCCGAAGCAGCCGGGAAGCACCGTCTCGCTGACGACGAAGGAAACCGCAGTCCTGGAGGCGCTGGCGAGTGGCCGCTCGTTCAAGGAGGTCGCCGCCCAGCAATCGATCTCGCTGCACACGGTCGGCGACCACGTGAAGGCGATCTACCGCAAGCTGTCGGTGAACTCACGCGGCGAAGCTGTGTTCAAGGCAGTCCAGTCCGGGCTCATC
>JANOHI010000202.1:0-1996 GCA_031406385.1 Acidimicrobiia bacterium | reverse complement strand
GCCGATTGGCGAGACGACCAACCATGCACAATCCCTCGGACCCTGACCAGACATCGCCTGCTGCGCTGACCTTCACCCCTGCGGACTGCTCGTCGCCGGAGGTGGCCGCCGCTCGGGAGTGGCTGCTCACCGACGGCCTCGGCGGATTTGCCATGGGAACGGTCGGGGGGCTTCGTACCCGTCGGTATCACGGGCTTCTCGTCGTCGCCACGCAACCACCCATCGGCCGAATGATGGGTCTGGCCTCGCTCGACGCCTCGCTGATCATCGACGGTGGTCGGGTGTCGCTGGCGACCCACGAATGGTCCGGCGGTTCGGTCTCGCCGCGAGGACATGAGCACTTGGTGTCGTTTGCCGTGATCGGAGGTGTCCCACGTTGGCGTTGGCAGGTCGAAGACGTCGTGATCGAACGCGAATTGGCAATGGCTCACGGCAGCAACGAGGTGGGCATTGTCCACCGCGTGCTTGCCGCGCCAGGACCGGTCACCCTCGAGCTCGAAGCGCTGGCAACGTGGCGTGATGTTCACGGCGAGCGCCACGCATCGGGCGAACCGGATGTGACGCAGCGCGCCGACGGCTGCACCTTCGAGGACCACATTCATATGCGCGCAGATGGATGGCAGGCTGGCGGAGAGTGGTACTTCGGCGCATATCACCGGGAGGAAGCCGCCCGCGGTCTGGCCGCGACCGAGGACCTCTGGCTGTGCGGTAGCGCCCGCGTGACACTCGATCCGGGCTCGGCCCACGAAACAGTCGCGTGGTCGGGCACGTACGAGGGTGGCGGTCCCCACAGCGCCGTTACGCTCGTCGATGCTGCGAGGGCTCGTTACGCATCGCTGACGGATCAGGCCGGTGCTGACGAAGTCGGCGGGGCGTTGGCCCATGCGGCGGACCAGTTCATCGTGCTTGGGACGGGCGGCCCCACCGTGGTGGCCGGTTACCCATGGTTCGGCGACTGGTCGAGAGACACCATGACGTCCTACGAAGGGCTCTTCCTCGACACCGGTCGGACGGCTGAGGGCAGGGAGTTACTCGTTGCTGCGGCGGGCTCGCTATCCGAGGGAATGCTGGCGAACACCGCCGACGTTGGCGGCACCGAGTACAACACGGTGGATGCGGCGCTGTGGTTCCTGCATGCCGTAGATCGCCACCGAACTCGGGTCACCGGTGCCGGACACGGCCAGTCAAGCGGGCGGGGCGACCTCGGCATCGAACTGCTCGAGTCGCTGCTGAGCGTCATCGAGCATTATCGCGACGGAACGCGATTCGGCATCCGCATGGACGAAACCGATGGGCTCATCACGCAAGGTGCAGACGGCTGGGCGTTGACATGGATGGACGCCCGCCTCGGCACGTACGCCGTGACTCCACGCGTTGGGAAGCCCGTCGAGATCAATGCTCTGTGGATCAACGGGATCGCCGCAGTCGTCGAGATCATGACCGCCAGCACTGCGCAAGGAGTTCATGCCGCCGATCCCCGGGTCGCCGATCTCCGCGCCCTCCATGCCAAGGCAGCCGGCTCGTTCATCGCTCGTTTCACGCGCCCCGACGGGCTCGGTCTGTTCGACGTCGTCGACGGGCCCGACGGCGACGATGCGTCGATCCGTCCGAACCAACTCCTGACGGTGTCGTTGCCGCGTGGACCGTTGCGGTCACCCGCCACGCGTGATGTCGCGAAATCGGTCGTCCTCGCGTGCGCGCCGTTGCTCACCCCACTGGGCCTGCGATCGCTGCACCCCGATGACCCGCGCTATGAGGGTCGCCACCGTGGCGACACCTGGGCCCGGGATCACGCGTATCACCAGGGCACGGTATGGCCTTGGCTGATCGGTCCCTACCTCGATGCGTGTGCTGTGGTCGGTTCTCCCGCCGATCACCTGCTCGACCCGATGCTCGGCCATCTACGCGACTGGGGCGTCGGGTCGGTGTCGGAGACGGCCGATGGCGACGCACCCCATCAGTGCGCCCGCGCCGACAATCACCCAACCGTAAGGCC
>JANOHI010000192.1:0-2939 GCA_031406385.1 Acidimicrobiia bacterium | reverse complement strand
GCCGATTTCCAGAAGCTCGGTTATCGGGCGGTGAAGGCCGACGTGCCGGCGGACATGACATCCGATGAGTACCTCGCATGGATCGGCTCCTACGGGCTTGCGCCTTCGGTGAGCCTGTTCAGTTCAGCGCTCGACGAGACCGTCGAGATGATGAGCGAGCTCGAGCGGGCGAAGGCGTTCGCCGCACAACAGGCATCGTTGGGACTTGATCGCGCCATGGTGTCGTCGCTGATGATTCGCGCGCGTATGTCGGCCCCGGGGATCGGCGCCGACTTCCGCGCCGGTCGTTTCGCACTGTGCGTCGACAACCTCGGGAGCGTCTGCGAGGTCTTCCGGGGTGAAGGCATTCATGCGGTGCTCCACAACCACATCGGCGGCGTGTTCGAGACCGCCGATGAAGTCGATCGTGTTCTGTCGTCGATCGAGCCAGAGCTCCTCGGTTTCGGGCCCGACACCGGCCACCTCGTTTGGGCCGGTGCCGACCCCGCTGCGGTCATCGCAAGGCACGCGGACCGAATGGGCGCGATCCATCTGAAGGACGCGTTCCCGGACTTCCTCGACCCGGCCTCGCGGGTCGGCAAGTCCTACGTCGAAACCCAGTTGACGAAGCGGTTGTGGACCGAGCCCGGTGACGGCATCGTCGACTTCGATGCCGTACTGGCGGCGATGCCCGACGACTACGACGGCGACTACATGATCGAGGTCGACGAGCCGAGCATCGACGATCGTTTCGAGTCCTCGCGTCGCTCGTACGAGTGGGCGATGCGTGCGTTGCCGTTTCTCGCCTGACCTCCGTCTCTCTCACCACGCAGGAGTGCCATGCCCAAGGTCGTTCGTCTCGGCATCGTCGGTCTCGGTGCCCAGGGCGCGATGTACGCCAAGCTCATCTCTGGCGGCCGGATCGATGGCATGGTGCTCGGCGCATGCGCTGACATCGACCCGTCGAAGTCGGTCGTCGCCGAGGCGGGCGGTGTTCCGTTCTTCGAGGACTACCGCTCGATGCTCGATACCGGTTCCGTCGATGCGGTCGTGACGACGCTGCCTCACTACCTGCACCCGGAAGTGGCCATCAGTGCTCTCCGGGCCGGGGTCCATGTCCTCGTGGAGAAGCCGGCAGGGGTGTACACCGTGCAGGTCGACGAGTTGATCGACGTGGCGGCGTCACACCCCGAGCTGACTTTCGCGATCATGTTCAACCAGCGGACGAACCCGCTCTACGTCGATCTCCACACCCTGCTCCGGAGCGGCAGCCTCGGAGCGCTCCGCCATACGAGTTGGATCATCACGACGTGGTGGCGTCCCCAGGCCTATTACGACCAGAGCGAGTGGCGGGCGACGTGGGGCGGCGAAGGCGGCGGCGTTCTCGTGAACCAGGCTCCGCATCAGCTCGATCTGTGGCAGTGGCTCTGCGGGGTGCCCGTGGGCGTGTTCGCCAAGGCCGGCTACGGATTTCGGCGTGACATCGCGGTGGAGGACGAGGTGAACGTTCTTGCCGATTTCGGGGACGGCGCGACCGGTTCGTTCATCACGTGCACGAACGACGTCATCGGCACCGACCGCCTGGAGATCTTGTGCGACCGTGGCAAGGTCGTCGTGGAGAACTCCGCCACCGTCACGGTCACCCGGCTTGTCGAATCCGAACGTGACCTCAGCGCCTCGATGACCGTCGCCGACGTTGCCGACCTCTTCCGCGGCAGGGCCGACACCGCACGGTGGATGTCGGCCGAGACCCGAACGTACGAGTCGGCGTGGGGCAAGCAGCACTCCGACGTTCTGCGCAACTTCGCGGCCAACATCCTCGACGGTACGCCGCTCTTCGCCCCGGGAGCCGACGGGATCCACGGCGTGCGCCTGGCCAACGCCATCCACCTGTCGAGCTGGACCGGCGAGGAAGTCACTCTGGCGACCATGGACGAGAACAGGTACCTGCGCGAGTTGAACCGGCGAATCAGAGAAGAGGGTAAGTTCGCTCAACGACCCGAGCCGCGCCGTGCCTTCGTCGACGTTCGTGACCCTCGTGAAGTTGGAGGTCGGGCTCCCGGTCGGGCGCCATGTCCGGGTGAGCGCCCGACCTGAGCCCAGGCCATCAGCTGAAGTTCCGCCATCACCGCAGGAGAAGAATCAACGAACCCGCAGGGCGACACCGAATCGCTCACTCGGCGCTGATCGCCTTGACGATGAGGGGGCAAGGCCAGCGCAATGGTTGCTGCGTTGGTCTCCATGAGAAAACCCCCGGGCGAGCCGGGGACCGTGCATTCCTCGCGCGACCGGACGTACGGGCGACACCGATCCGGGGCGTTGCGCTGCACGTCTGGGCGTGTACACCTCGGGTGAGGACGGAGGATCAAACCTTCAGGACCGATCCGAGCAGATCGTTCGGGTCAAGGCAACGGTGGTGATCATGGGGAACGACACGAACTCAGCGGTTGGGGCCACCAGCACACGCAGACCCAGACCGCACCGCGCTTCACCCGACCCTTCACATGCCTGCACGCTCGTCACGGGCATGCTCGGCACGGACAGGGTTAGCGGCGTCATCAACGACTACAGCGGTCCTGCCGGCGTGTGACGGAACACGTTCTCCTTCCGATGATCGCTCGCCCGATCAGGAACGGCACGAAACGAGACGCGGAGACGTTGAACGGAATCAGCCAGGGTCACTCGCCCGCGTGGTGCAGTTGTCAGTCCGGGAACTCTTCGGTGTCGATGGTCTGCTGGGCCGCACGGTTGTAGCGCGGTCCGGCAACGGTGGTCCGGTTGATAAGCGCGCTGAGTTGTTCGCACAACGCATTCGACGGTCGCCAGTCCGAACGGGCGATGTTCTCCTCGAGGTGATCGATGCTCGACGTGCCAGGGATCGCGACGATGTGATCGCCCTGGGCAAGTACCCAACCCAGCGACAGCTGCGCTGGTGTGACCCCTGCGCTGTCGGCGAGCGC
>JANOHI010000178.1:0-5635 GCA_031406385.1 Acidimicrobiia bacterium | reverse complement strand
GCTGACGGCTGCTGATTTGATCTCGACGTTGAAGGGTGCGGGTCCGTTCACGGTGTTCGCCCCGACTGATGCGGCGTTTGCGAAGATCCCGAAGGCTGATCTCGATGCGATTTTGGCTGACAAGAAGAAGCTGACCGAGATTTTGACGTACCACGTGGTCGCCGGTTCGGTGCCCGCCTCCACTGTGGTGACTCTTGACGGGAAGTCGGCGAAGACCGTCAATGGTGCCGAAGTCAGGATCGGCGTGTCGGGTGGCAAGGTCACGCTGAACGGCAACGTGAACGTGACAGCGGTCGACGTGAAGGCTTCGAACGGCATCATCCACGTCATCGACACCGTGCTCCTCCCGCCCGTTGTGGGACTCGCACCGGTCGCCGGTGGCCGAACAATCATCGATATCGCGACCTCGAACGGCTCGTTCAAGACGCTCCTTGCGGCGATCGACGCGGCCGGCCTCACCGCCACGCTGAAGAGTGCCGGTCCGTTCACGGTGTTCGCACCGAACGACCATGCCTTCGCCGTTCTGCCGCAGGAGACCATTGCGGCACTGCTCAAGCCGGAGAACAAGAAAGCCCTCAGCGACATCCTGACCTATCACGTGACGGCCGGGAAGCTGGGCGCAGGACAGGTGTTGGCAAGTGCGGAACTGTCCACCGTGAACGGCAAGAAGTCGAAGATCACGTTGGTCAACGGTCGCCCGTTCATCAACGGCGCAGCGATCAAGATCACCGACGTCGAGACCAGCAACGGCGTGATCCACGTGATCGACACCGTGATGCTTCCGTAGCGTCGAACAACTTCCCCCCGGCAGTACGAGCCGGCTCCTTCGTCGGGAAGGGGTCGGCTCGTTCGCGTTGGTGCAAGGACGAACATGGTTGTTTGGTCGCTTTTGGAGCGGGCGACGCAGGGTCCACTCTCAAACAAAGACTTGTTGACGACCTGGACTAGCGTCTCCACACCGTGCTGGTCGGAACAATTGGGTCACCCCGGCGAGCTCTCGTCGAGGGCAGCGGCCAGATCACCATTGCTGCGGGAACGACTGACGAAGTCGTTGTCGGCTGGTGGGTCGGAGCGGAGGACCGCTGGTACATTCCGGAGCGCGAGATCACCATCCGTCAAAGCCTGGTGCAGGGCGTCCCCGTGGTTATGACTGCCATTCGGATACCTGGCGGCGACGCGACGCACACCGTCTACGGAGCGGTGCAGGGTGCGCGAGAGCTCGCCGTGGTCGAGATCGCCAACAAGGCTCGCGCTCCTATTGTCTGTGTGCTTACGGTGTCTGGAGCGGGGGCGCGCAACGTTAGCGTCGACGGTTCGACGGTCCGAGTCGACGGCTTCGCCCTCATCACCCTGCCACGTCCGCCGATGCGAACGGCCTCGGCCGCTTCGCTCAGCGACCTCGAGAACATGGTTACGAGCGGCAACGCCGGCGAAGGTACCGACGGTCTTTCCACCAAGGACAGTGGAGCTTTCGCACTCATGATCCCGGTAAGTCAGGCCACGACCTTTCGTGCCAGCGTTCTCGTCGGCGCCACCTCGTCAATTGCGCTGAACGGGACTCCGGTTCTCGGTTCGCTGCCCGATGTTCACACGGCGGCATCGGGATGGGGAGTGCATCTCGCCCGCGGCCCTCGGCTGACGAGTCCTGACCCGGAGCGCAACGAACGTCTCCGAGCCGTGATCGGTGGGGCGCTGCTGGCCGCCGAGCCACTGATCGCCGACCCGAGCAGTTCGGTGCGGACGCGGGCGGTTCTCGCTCGCGCCTTTGACGCGGTCGGCCTCCACGCCGAAGCGGGTGCTCTGCTCGACGGCATCGATGAGCATCAGGGTCGTCGCGGGCTGATCGACGATGCTCGGCACGCCGGATCGTCGGTTGATCCGTTGGACGGTCTTGTCTCCACTGCGGCTGTCGTGGATGCGCTTGCTCACCACGCGTGGGTGACCTCTGACCCGATCTTCGCCGAGACGTTCGCCCCCGCTGCTGCGGGCGCAGTCGAAGCGATCGTGAAGGCAGTCCGCAAGGACGACGCGCTGCGTCCGCTCCTCGCGTGCGCCGGTTCCCTCCGGTCACTCTTTGCCACCGCCAACGATCCGCATGCGGCTTCCCAGGCCCGGGCGATATGGGAACGTTTCGGCTCGCCGTGGCCACTGCCGCCGGTCGTACTCCCGCCGCTGGCAGCGTTCTCGTCCGGTGGTTCCTTTGTCCCCGACGATCCGCTGCGCCTGGCCGCCGCTATCCGTTCGTCAGCCGACGGTGTTGCTCAGGTCGCTCCTGGCGGTTCGATCGACCTCTTTGCCTCCTTCGTCTCCGCGTGGCGCGGGAGCTCGTTCGACGCCCGCAACATCGCAGTACCCGGTGGCCGACTCTCGGCCGCAGTTCGCTGGCACGGTGCACGAGCGGCTCTGCTTTGGGAAGTCGACGGCCCGAACGACGTGACCATCACCTGTCGGTCGATAGACGCGACATGGTCGGCGATCGGTCGCCGTGGTGATGCGCTGCTTGCCGCTTCAGCGTGAGGCCGACAGCGCCCGAATATCGGTGAGGATCGCCCGAAGTGCCTCGCCCTCTTCCGGCCCACGCACCGGGATGGAGAACTCGATCCGGTCCACCCGGGTGGCGTAGCGCTCGACGAGTGCTTTCGCGATTCGATGGTGGGTGGCGACGGTCGCAACCGTGTGCAGCATCTCGTCGGACACCAGGCCGGGTAGGTCGTCCCACTGCTGTGCTCGCGAAAGCTGCGACGCGTGTCGGGCGATGTCGCCCCACCCAAGCAATTCGAACGTGGGCCGGTATGTCGGCGTCGAAAGGTAGAACGCAACACGGGCGCGCACTGTCTCGGCGACACCGGCCAAGCTCGCCTCGTCCTTCGCGGTGCCGATGAGCGGCTTCATGCACACCTCGATGGACGAGGCGTCTCGACCGACCCGTGTTGCCCCGAGCGCAAGTGCCGGTAGGACCACCTCGTCGATATAGCGGGTGTTGCACACGGGATGGAGCCGCACCCCGTCGGCCACTTCACCCGCAACCGCACACATGTTGGGACCCACGGCCGCGATATGGATTGGCACATGCGGGTGTTCAATCGGCCCGGGATTGAAGAGCGGCACCATGAGGTCGAGCTGGTAGTGGGGTCCGTCATGGTGCAGCGGTGTGCCGTGCTGCCAGCATTCCCACACCGCGCGTATGGCGTGCACGTAGTCCCGCATCCACGGGGCCGGGGCGTGCCACCCGAGGCCGTAGCGGCGCTCCACGTGCGCTCGTACCTGTGTACCGAGGCCGAGGACGAATCTCCCCTGCGACAGCTTCTGCAACGACCACGCCGACATCGCGGTGACCGTTGGGCTCCGGGGAAATGCCATCGCGACCGACGTGCCGAGTCCGATCGAGCGAGTCGCCGCAGCACCGAGCGCTAGCAGCTGGAACGGATCGTCCTTCGTTTCTTCGACGAGCACCGCGTCGAGCCCGAGCTCTTCGGCGAGCGCGGCCCCTGCGGCAAACTCGCTGATTCGAAGCGGGGTATCGGGCTCGCGCAGTCCAGGGTCGAGTTTGCCGAGGGGGAGCACGGTCTCGATGAGCATGAGCGTCCTTCGGTTGCCGAGGAGCGGCGGTGGATCAGTGTCGGAGGACCATCCCACGCCATGAGCCATCGGTGCGAATCTCGATGACCGAGCATTGATCGAACGCATCTTTCACGCGGTCGACCTGTTCGTCGATCAGTCCCGCTAGCAGGATCGTTCCACCCGCACGGGTGACCCGTTGCAGGTTGCTCGCCAACTGAATCAGCACGGGAGCGAGGATATTTGCGCACACCACGTCGAAGGTTTCGTTGATCGCTTCGAGCGGGGTCCAACTGGACGAGCATCGGTCGTCGACGGCGTTTCGTCGCGCGTTCTCCAACGTGACGGCAATGGCGGTGCGGTCGACGTCGATGCCGTGTGCTGACGAGGCGCCAAGGAGCAGTGCCGCGATTGCGAGGATGCCACTTCCGCATCCCACGTCGAGGACTTGCGCTCCGGTCAACTTCACGGATGGTGATTGCATGGCGCTGAGCACCAGCCCGGTCGATGCATGCGCACCCGTGCCCCAGGCATGTTTCGGATCGAGCAGGAGTCGTTGGGTTCCCGGAAAGACTCCCGTGGCGGGTTCGGTCGCTCCCTCCCAATCCGGCGCGACCAGAAGCGAGCCAATATGCACCGGCACAAAATGCTCACGCCATGCGTCGAGCCAGTCGTCACCGACGATCACCTCGAAGCGCGGTTCCCATTCGGGCTCGTTCGCCCAGACCCAGCGCTCGGCCACCGCAGCGGCGTCGTCCGACGCAAACCCGGCGCGGAGCGTCACATGGTCGGCCGTTGCGGTGACGTCTTCGATCCCGACGGTGTCCAGTTCGTAGAGATATGTGGCCGCGAGCTCGCTGTCGGCGGAGGGAACCGAGAGCTCGACCACGGGGTATCTCCCTTCGTCAGCGGCGGGAAGACGGTCGGTGACGCTGAAGGTCTCGAACACGACGAGCGTGTCGTCCCTGAGCGACCACGTCGGATCGTTCGTCCGTGCACGTAGTTCCTCAACGAACGGCGCCCAGTAGTCCTCGTGGGCTCGCCGCCACCCCTCCGCCGATTTGAACGATTCGCCTTCGAGGTCGGCCATGGCGAAGGTGACGTCGGCGAGCCGGAGCACCTCGACGGAGATGGTGTTCAGGACTGCGAGAGGGCGACCGGACGAGTCATGCATCGTCCACTTCATCCCCGCAACAGGCACCCCGGAAGGGTCGAATCGCGCCAACTCGAATAGGTCGAACGTGGCGGTCTTGACCCCGGCGAGGACCAACCCGGAGAGTCGTTCCCGCAGCGGGCCAGGGGTCGCGAATCCGGGCAGCTGATCAGGATCCACGGCTCTGTTCTACCAGCCATCCCGCCTTCCATTGCGTTGCCACCGATCCCACGAACGGTCCCGGCAGGGCACGACTGGGTAGAATCGTGGTGTGAGCGGTAACGATCGTCTTGGCGACCGAACGGGTCTGGCCGTCGCTTTGGATTTGCTCGAGCTGTCGCTCTTGATGCGCGCGGAACGGCACCGACGCGAGCATCCCGAAGCAACGGAAGAGGAGGTCGCGGCAGTTGTGACCGCTTGGAGGATCGATCGACCTGGAGCGCCGCGGGGTGATGCCGACGGCCGGTCAGTCGTCTGGCCACGGCCGAAGTCTTTGTGACCTCGGTCGAGGAGCAGCTGCGGCGAGCAACGGCAGACGTCGCCGAGGTTGGGGCGCGCTTCGCGCTCGTCGGTGGACTTGTAAGTCTCGGCGCGTGCCGAGCCCCGAATGACGCGCGATGCGGATCTCGCAATCGCTGTTTCGGATGACGAAGAGGCGGAAGGAATCGTCCGGGCCATCGCGCAGCTTGCAGTCGTCCTGATCGAGCGCCGTGGCTTTGCCCGCGAACGCAACCTGGTCGACCGCCTTGACTCGCTGATTCGGAACGGCGCGTACGAGTAGCAGTGGGGTAGATATTGCTAGGTTTCGGCTGGCCCGGTCGCCACGCGAAGCTTCATCGGTCATGGTGCTCACATTCGTCCGCCGCCGGGCCTTCTTCGGCCCGCTCCTGACCCTTTGCGGTGCCGCGGCCGTCGTCGTGTGGG
>JANOHI010000175.1:0-2129 GCA_031406385.1 Acidimicrobiia bacterium | reverse complement strand
GCGCAAGCCAGCTCGCTCACATTGACCGCGAGGCCCCAGACGAGTGCGCCGCCGTTCTCGATTGCCGCCACGCAGGCGTCGACGTCGCAGTCCTGAAGGTTCTCGCAGCATCCGCCGGTCATTGACTCGCCTCGTCGCGAGAGATTGATCGCGAGCCGCACACGAGTGCGCGCGGCCTCGATGGTGGTCGCGCGAAACTGCGCAAAGTTATCCGCGCCGGCATCGCCTTGCGACAATACGGTCGTCACGCCCCGCGGCAGGAACTCGACATCGGGATTGACGCCGTACTTGGAGTCGTGCAGCGCCGGATGCGCGTGCAGGTCGACCGCGCCCGATGAGGGCGCCGATGCCGATGACGATGATGAGCCCGGAGATCGCCACCCAGGTGCGCCAGCGGCGGACGAACTCATAGTTCGTCGCTCCGTTCGTCAGCTTGTACCAGATCGACGATCGGGTCGGTGTCGTGGGGATCTCGGTGGTCGTCACAGCTGCGCTCCAGCGTTCGCCGAGCCGGGCACCAGGCGCCCGCCCGAAGGGATCAGTTTCGTTTGCCCGTCGCCGGTACCGCCGACGGCCCCACGCTTCATCTGTCGCTCGGCGATGAGGGTGACGATCGGGCGGGTGAATGCCCAGGCCACGACGATGTCAAGGGTGGTCGAGATCAGCAGGAAGAGAGCGAAGCCGCGCACGGAGCCGACCGAGAGGAAGTAGAGGACACCAGCGCCGATCAGCGAGGTGAAGTCGGCAGCGATGATCGTGCGGAACGCGCTCTTGAAGCCGCGATCGACGGACTGCGCAGCGTTGCGTCCGGCGCGCAGTTCGTCACGCATCCGTTCGAAGAACACCACGTAGGAGTCGACGGTCGTACCGAACGACACGATGATCCCGACGACACCCGAAAGGCTGAGGGCAAGGCCCTGCTTCTCCGAGAGGAACGAAACCAGCGACCACATCAGGCCGCCGGAGACCATCAGGCCGAGAACGACCACGAGACCCAGCCGCCGGTAATAGAAGATCATGTAGGCAGCCACCAGCAGCAGCCCGATCAGGCCCGTGACCAGGCCCGCTCGCAGCGAGTCCTTGCCGAGGGACGCCGAGACGTTCTGGACGGTCTGGGGTACGAGAGTGACCGGAAGCGACCCGAATTTCAGCGCTGTGGCGAGGTCCTTGGCCTCACGCTGGGAGAAGTTCCCGGAGATCTGCGCGCGGCCGCCGAATCGGCGCTCCTGGATGACCGGCGCCGACAGCGCTTCTCCGTCGAGGACGATGGCGATGCGCTGCTGGTAGTACCTGTCGGCCATAGCGTCCCACAGCGCCGACCCGCGGCTGTTGAGGTTGAGGTCGACCGTCCACTGTCCGGACTCCGACACCACAGCAGACGCACTGTCGACAACGGCACCTTCGATCTCCGCCGGACCGAGGAAGTACCGGCGCGAATCCGGATCGTTGCGCTTCTCGGGAAGGATGACGGCGGCGTTGGGCGAGTCCTCCCCGAGCTTGGTCGTGTCCATCGAGATCGGCTCCCCCAGCGAGGGAAGATCCGTCGGGGCCGGGGCGACGGTGGTGGGGGCGCCGGGAACAGCGCTCGCCGGAACAGTGGTCGCAGCCACAGGAGCGGCGGTCGTCACGGCCGGCTTTGTCGACACCGCGGCGGCCGTGGTGTCGCCGGCCTGGGAAAGAACGCCGAAGCGTCCGCTGCCCTGGCCAAGGCCGAGCGCCTGCGACGACGACGCCGGCGCAGTCGTGTCGGCCGGCTTGACCGTCGTGGCCGCGACCGTGGTGGTGGCGGCGCCGGCAACCGTGGTGGTAGCCGCGCCAGCGAGCGTGGTCGTGGCCGCGCCAGCGACCGTCGTGGTGGCGGCGCCGGCGACCGTGGTGGTGGTGTCGCCGACGGTCACGGTGCGCGTCGTGGCGTCAGGAGCACTCTGCGCCTTGGCCTCGTTCTCCGACGGAAGATCCTGGAGCACCGGACGGAACGTGAGCTGTGCTGTCTTGCCGACGATGTCGAGCGCTCGGTTGGAATCCTTCACACCGGGAAGCGAGACGACGATCGAGCGGCTGCCCTGACGGGAGATGTCCGGTTCCGCCACGCCGAGGGAGTCGACGCGGCTGCGGATGATCCCGATCGT
>JANOHI010000171.1:0-1369 GCA_031406385.1 Acidimicrobiia bacterium | reverse complement strand
GCTGGCCATGAAGTTCGTCTTCAGTATCGCCACCGGGGCGATCTTCGGCATGCTCGGCGGCCTCCTCGGCGTTGCCGTGTTCAAGAAGAACGTGCCGCCCGCCTCCCCCGGAACGATGCAGGTCCTGGGCAACTTGTGCTGCCGTCGAAGGGCCGACGCCGCGCCCGACATAGATTGCCGTGAGCTCGGCCAACTCCGCGTCCGGATCGGCGTCCAGCTCACGCCGTTCACGTTCGGTGTCCGCCGACTCGGCGTCAGCCTGTGCCGAAACCGACACGTATTCTCCTGCCGCCATCGAGAGCGATCCCGCGCAGAGTCCGGCGAATCCGGTGAGGATCACCGTCGACCGGGTGGCTGCGCTGGCGATGATGCCCGTGAGAAGGCTCGACGTGGAGATCAACCCGTCGTTTGCCCCGAGAACGGCGGCACGAAGCCAGCCCACCCGGTCCAAGCGGTGACGTTCAGGCTGGTGGATGCTCATGTGGACTCCCGTTTTCCTATCGACCGACACCCGAACGATGACACAGGTCCCGAGGCCCTGTGTACCGGCCGACCGCAATTGAGCCCGCGACTGTCTGGCAGTTCCTTCGCAACTACCGTGCCACGGCACGAGCGGCAAACGCAGGGTCCTTCGCCACGCCCGTTCGAGCCGTCGAGCACGATTCCGACCAGTACCCGTGCCACCGGTAGCGTCGGAGAATGGATGCGATAGCGAAACGAGTGCTGACCGCTCTCGGTTCGGACCCCACGCAGGGATTCGTCATGCTCAACCGCAACGGAACCCCGATCTGGGCGAGCGATTCCGTCTTCACGCTGGTCGATTTCGACCCGAAGGCTCCCGACGCGCTCCTCGATGCGCTCCATCCCGACGACGTGGAGCTGTGCGCGGAGATCTTCGGCGTCGAGCGCGAAGGTGTCGCCGACACGACGTTCGGCATGGACCGGCGCTTCGAGTTGATCGTCCGTATTCGCTCGCCCCGCGGCGGATGGCGGCCGGTCGCACTTCGTTTGCTCAACTTCATCGACAACCCGGATGTTGACGGGATGGTGCTGCAGTTGACCCTTGCGAATCAGGAGCACAGCACCGTCGAAGCGTTCGACGCGGCGGCGTTGGGAGAGCCCCTTCACGAGTTCTCGGGCGCGTGCTCGAAACCCGTTGCAGCGGCGGATCTGCCAATGCGCAGGCCGCGGTGTTCGACGAGCATGAGCGATGCATCGCGGTCCGGCCCTTCACCCGGGCGCTGACCGATCGGGTCGCCCGACGGATCGCGCTGCTCGTCGAAGCCGAGCAGACGCGCCAGGAACTTCGGAGGCAGGCCGACGGCGACGCCCTGACCGGTCTGGCCAACCGGCGGGCTTTGCACTCGCA
>JANOHI010000140.1:0-1433 GCA_031406385.1 Acidimicrobiia bacterium | reverse complement strand
CGGCATTGTCGCCCGCGACCTGCGCACCGGTGAGCTCACCTCGCACAGCGCCCATGCTGTCGTTCTGGCCACCGGTGGCTACGGCAACATTTTCTTCCTCTCCACCAACGCCATGGCGTGCAACGTCACAGCGGCCTGGCGGGCGCACCGCAAAGGCGCACTCTTCGCCAACCCCTGCTTCACGCAGATCCATCCGACCTGTATCCCGCAGAGCGACGAGTTCCAGTCGAAGCTCACGCTCATGTCCGAGTCGCTGCGCAACGATGGCCGCATCTGGGTGCCGAAGAAGATCGAGGAGGACCGGCTGCCCGCAGATATCCCTGAAGACGAGCGCGACTACTTCCTCGAGCGGATGTATCCGAGCTTCGGCAACCTCGCGCCGCGCGACATCGCTTCCCGAGCGGCGAAGCGCCAGGTCGATTCCGGACGCGGCGTCGGACCATTGAAGAACGGCGTGTATCTCGACTTCGGCGACTCGCTCGAGCGCCTCGGACCGGAGAAGGTCACCGAGCGCTACGACAATCTCATGGAGATGTACGAGCGCATCACCGGCGAGTCACCGTTCGAAACCCCGATGCGCATCTATCCGGCGTCTCACTACACGATGGGTGGGGTGTGGGTCGACTACAACCTCATGACCACGATCCCCGGCCTCTACGCCATGGGCGAGGCGAACTTCTCCGACCACGGAGCCAACCGGCTCGGCGCATCGGCGCTCATGCAGGGCCTGGCCGACGGCTACTTCGTTCTTCCGTACACGATCAGCGATTACCTGGCCCCGCAGCTCAACTCCAAGCCCGTCCCGACCACGCACGAGGCCTTCACCACGGCGATGGCCGAGGCGAGCGGCCGCTACAAGCAGTACCTCGGGGTCAAGGGCAAGCGCTCACCGGACTACTTCCACCGCGAGCTCGGCAAGATCATGTGGGACTACTGCGGCATGGAGCGCGACCGCACCGGTCTCGAAAAGGCCCTCGCCGAGATTCCGGCACTGTACGAGGAGTTCACGACCGACCTTCGAGTTCTGGGCGACGACACGTCGATGAACCAGAGCCTGGAGAAGGCGGCGCGGGTCGATGACTTCTTCGGCCTCGGCATGCTCATGTGCCAGGACGCGCTCGACCGTGAAGAAAGCTGCGGCGGCCACTTTCGTACCGAGTTCCAATACGAAGACGGCGAAGCGAAGCGCGACGACGAGAACTTCGCCCATGTGTCGGCGTGGGAGTTCAACGGCACGCTGCAGAACGCCACGAAGCACAAAGAGGAGCTCGTGTTCGAGTTCATCAAGCCCGCTGTCCGTTCGTACAAGTAGTCCCACGCCACGTGTCGAACCTTGTTGAATACAACGAATAGAGTCGAGCTGAGTAAAGAGCCAAAAGTCAAGAATGAGTGAAATATTTCAGTAAGAGTTTTCTTGCCAGTAATGCTATGAG
>JANOHI010000092.1:0-1029 GCA_031406385.1 Acidimicrobiia bacterium | reverse complement strand
GCACGAAGCACTCCTTGCGCCGGGCATCGAGGATGGCTCCGACGGTGCCCCGATGTGCTCCGCCCAGGGCAACCCGCCAGGCAAGGAGGTCGAGGCTCCCGACGGAGACGACAGGGAGGTCGAAGGCCATGGCGAGGGTGATCGCCGTCGTCACGCCGACCCGCAACCCGGTGAACATCCCGGGGCCGACGTCGACGCACAGGTGGGTGATCTCGCGACGCGTCCGCCCGACGAGCGTGAGGACGGCGTCGAGGGCGGGAAGAACGGTCTCCGCGTGACGCCGCACCCGGGGTGCGTCGAAGCGGGCAACGAGGCCGTCCGCGTCGGCCAGCGCCACGGAAACGGCGATCGTCGACGTGTCGATCGCCGCAATCAGCATGGTCGCCGGGCCATCTCGGCCGAGATCGTTCCGAGTCGCTCGACCCAGGCACTTCCGGCGGGGGCCGAACAGGTCACGGACCGAGTCTCGTCGTCGACGAAGGAGAACCCGACGGTGAGCGGCGCGTCGAACGCCTCGGCCACGATGTCTCCCCATTCGATGAGGGCTGCGGCACCATCGTCGAGGCTGTCGAACAATCCGACCGCATCGAGGTCATCGGCGCCGCCGAGGCGATAGGCGTCGAGGTGCATGAGCGACCGGATAGGTGCCCCGGGGCCCGTGTCGTACGTGTGAGCGATCGTGAACGTCGGGCTGGTGACACGGTCCACGACCCCGAGCGCCGACGCGACGCGCTGGGTCAGCGTCGTCTTCCCTGCACCGAGGTCACCGACGAGGAGCACCACGTCGCCGGGGCGGATAGCCCGCGCCAGAGCCTGGGCCAGAACGGAGAGCAGCGCCACGTCGACCGCAGGGAGGGCGAACTCGGCACTTCCGGACATGCGTCGAGGTTTGCACACCAACTCTTCCGCGCGGTTCACCGCAGGTCCGATGGGCCGTCGACAGTGAACTGCGGACCAACGGGAGGTGTCACGCCGGTAACCTGTTGCCGATGGAGGTCGTGAACCACTTCGGCATCACCGGCGGCTATC
>JANOHI010000107.1:0-2752 GCA_031406385.1 Acidimicrobiia bacterium | reverse complement strand
AAGAATTTGATTTATTGTTTCAAGCTTTGGATGCCGAGAACCCCCGTTCAAGCCGGTCCTGCCCCCGCCGCCGATCTCGCTTCCCCGCAACATTGAGCTGGAAAAAGCCCTGGCCAAGCTCAGTGCCCAGCAAAAGCGCATTGTCGACGAGGCGCAGAAGCAGGCCGACGCCGCCACGGGACGCATTGCCCTCGCCCAACGCGAGCTAGACGCCTTGCAGATTCGTGAGGACGAGCTGAAGGTCGTGCGCCTTCGCCTCACGCAGAAGAAGGAAGCCACCGCAATCAAGATTCGGGCCCGTGCCTTGCGGATCTATGCCGGCGAGGGGGTCGCTGATCTCGACCTCCTTCTGCGCTCCGAGGATGCCAACGAGTTCGCCCGCAACATCGACATCATCGGCGTCGCTCAGCGGCGTGATGCTGCACTTCTCGGGGAGTACCGGGATGACGAACGCCAGATCGACGAGAACGAGGCTGCTCTCGCGGCGTTGACCGACCGCAAGAGGGCGGAGATCGAAGGGCTGATCATCGAGCAGGAAGTGCTCGGTGAGTCGTTGGCCACCCTGCAGGAGCAGCTGAGCTTCGTGCTGAGCGGGCAGGCGATCGCGCTCGGCGGATTTGTGTTCCCGGTCGGGGCGCCGTTCAACTTCGCCAGCACGTTCGGCGCGCCACGGATGACCGGCACCAAATACGAGCACTCTCATCAGGGCAACGACATCTTCGCCCCGGGAGGCACCCCGCTGTACGCGACGAGCCGGGGTGTCATCGCCCGAAAAGCGGTGGCCGTACTCGGCGGCAATAAGCTCTGGCTGGTCGCCGCCGACGGCACACAGTATTACTACGCGCACTTATCAGCGTATGCCGACGGGATCGAGGACGGTGCGGTCGTTGAGGCCGGGCAGGTGCTCGGCTACGTCGGTGACACCGGGAACGCGCGGGGAACCCCGCCGCATCTCCACTTCGAGATCCACCCGGGTGGCGGCGCCGCAATCGATCCGTATCCGATCCTCGACGCCGTGCGCCGCTCCGACGCCGGTCGACTCCTCGACGCCGCGCGGGCGCTTTCTGCCACGACGACCACCACGCTCCCGCCCGGCTCCGGCAACGCCGGCATCGGTGTCTCGCTCGAGCTGGCCATCGAGCCAATCGACGCCTCCGCTGCCGGCCCCCGCCCGACCACGACGCTGGCATCAACCAGCACGACAACGAGCTAAATTCCCGTCGGCGAGGGGCGGCCAGCCTCTGGCATGGGATCTCGCCTGGCCGTGGACTGCTGAATTAGGCCCTCCTAAGTGGTAGGGCTATGATGACCTCATGAACTTGTTTCGCCCTCGGTTCGTGCCCGCATGCCTTGTCGGCCTCTCGGCTCTCGTCGTACCCGCCGGCGTCGCCTCGGCCGCCACCCTCGGTGGTTCCTGCGCCAAGATCGACGCAACGTCGAACGCAAACGGGGTCCGGCTGGTCTGCTCGAACACGGCAAAGTCCGGCAAGCGCCCCAAGCTCCGGTGGACCGTTCTCGCGACGCCGACCACGGCACCCGTCGGAGCCAGTGCGACCCCGACGACGCCCGCACCCAGGGGCAAGCTCACGATCTACTCCGGCCGCACCTATGGCATCGAGGACGTCTACAAGCGCTTCACCCAAGAGACCGGGATCGACCTTGAGGTCGTCTCCGGAAACGATCCGGCCAACCGGTCACGGCTGGCCCAGGAGGGGGCGCGGACCCCGGCCGACGTGTATCTGACCGTCGACATCGCCTCGCTGGTGCGTGCCGCTGAGGAAGGCCTGCTCGCCACGGTCTCATCACCAACGCTTACGGTAGCGATCCCGGCGGACCTGCGAGACGTGAAGAACCAGTGGTTCGGACTCACCCGCCGGGCCCGGGTGATCTACGTGAACACCGCCAACGTGGCGAAGGCCGACATGCCGACCCGTTACGAGGATCTGGCCACGCCGAAGTGGGCCGGGCGCGTTTGCAGCCGTCCGTCGAGCCACGTGTACACGCAGTCGTTCGCCGCGAACATCATGGCGGCCTACGGCGAGCGGGCCGTCGGCATCCTCGCCGGCATCGCGAGGAACACGAAGTCGGAGAATTTCATCGACTCCGACACCCGCATCATCGAGACGATCAACGCCGGCGGCTGCGACGCCGGGATCGCCAACACGTACTACTTCTTCCGGCCGGGGCTCAAGCGCGACAAGGTCGCGCTGGTATTCCCGAACCAGGCCGATACGGATCGAGGCGTCCACGTGAACGTTTCCGGCGCGGGTGTCGTGGCCGCCAGTGACGACAAGGCAAACGCCCTGCGCTTCATCGAGTGGCTGGCCACCGACGGCAGTGCCGACTTTGCCAATGGCAACGCCGAGTTCCCGGTAAACCCCAAGACGGCCGTGCGCGAAGACGTCAAGCCGTTCACCGCGTTCCGTGCCGATCAGGGCCGCATCGACGACTACTCGAAGATGCAGCCCGCGGCGCTGATCGTGCTCACCGACGCGGGCTGGAAGTGAAGATGGCCGGGCACCCCGGTCCGGCCTGCGGGCTCGGCGCGCAGCCGGGCCGCTTGCCCGAACACACGCCAATCACACGCCACTAACCTCGATGCCTCCGTGACCCAGTTGCCACTGCACATGGCCTCGCGTGCGCGCCGTCGACCAACGGTCCACTTCACCCCGTTCGTGGTGCTGCTGACCCTGTTACTTGCCGCCCCGGTTGCGGTGGTTGTGTGGTCGCTGCGATCTCCCGATCGTGAGGT
>JANOHI010000049.1:0-6247 GCA_031406385.1 Acidimicrobiia bacterium | reverse complement strand
CAAAGATCGGAATGGTCGTCGTGCGAAAGAGGATCGGGAGCTCCTCCTCCCGGCCCGGGGCGAGGGGCTGCTCCACCTCGATAACCCCACGCTGGGCCAACCACTCGATCATCCTCTGCGCGCTGACTACATCCCAGCCACCGTTGGCATCCACGCGCCACTTCGGCGCGAATCCCGCACGCTGCGCCGCCTCCTGCACTGCGACGAACATCTCCTTGTCGGCGTCGGCACCGGCGGGCTGTCCGAGCTTCACCTTCAGATACTCTGCACGCGTACGGTTCAGGATCTCTGGCACCACTCCGCGAATCACGTCGGGCGGATTGATCCCGATGGTGAGCGATGTCGCCGGCGCACGTGTCGCGTCGAGACCAAGCAGCCTCCACACCGGACGACCGAGAGACCGCCCCCACCAGTCGTGGCACGCCATATCGAGCGCCGCCCGTACAGCACCCCGGTCCGGCGCGCCGATCCCTCGCAGCGCGTGATCGATGCGATCGAACTCGTCCGGAGCATGATCGTGAAGGACGCTCGCCCATTGCGAGAGATCGAGCTCCGCCGAATCCGCAGAATCACCGGTGACGTCGGACGGTGCCATCTCGCCCATGCCTGATACACCCTCGTGCGAGACCGTCACCACGACGTTGGTGGAACCACGAATCGTTCCGCGGCTGATCGTCAACGGGTGCCGCTTCGTGAGATCGATTCGCCGCGACGTGATGAACACGGCGGCCGACGCTAGCGGCGCCGCCCAACACCCCGGGTCGCCGGCCCGGGCGCTACTGATGCGACACTGACTGGGTGGATCCGGACAGCGGCGACTGGGACGTCATCATCGTGGGTGCCGGGACCGCCGGATGCGTCGTCGCCGAGCGACTCAGCCGCGACCCCGCCGTCCGCGTGCTGCTGATCGAGTCGGGGCCTGACGGGCCGACCACCTCGTCCGATCTGTTCGCCGCTCTCAGCGCGCCCGGACGAATGTGGCCGGATCTCACGGCTCGGCGGAGCCTCGATGCACCCAGCCGGGCGTACCCGAGAGGTCGCGGAATCGGTGGCAGTGGTGCCGTCAACGGCCTCCTCGACCTCCTTCCGACGGGCGGCGACCTCGACCGGTGGGCTTCCGTCGGCCTCGTGCTCGACACGTCCGTTCAACGAACAGCGGTGGAGCTGCCGACGACGAGATGGGGTCCGGCCGACCGTGTCCTCGCTATGGCCGGCCATGCCGCCGGCCTTCCGCTCGTCCGCCAGGCCAGGGTCGACCACGCGGGCATTGGCGCTGCCACGCTCCACGCCCGCCTCGACGTCGAAGGGAAACTCCTCCGGGCATCGACCGACGTCACCCACCTCGGCGCGGCGCGGCACCGGCCGAACCTCGGCGTGCTGCCCGACACCGATGTGATCGAACTCACGGGAGCGTCCACCGGGGCAGTCCGCGGGGTCCGGGCAGAGACCGCGAATGGTCCGAGAACGATCAGCGCTCCGCTCACCGTCCTCTGTGCCGGCGCCATCCACACCCCCGCCCTGCTGCTGCGCAGCGGACTCGCCCGACCGGGCATCGGGCGCAACCTCGCCGATCACGCGGCCATCGGCGTCACGCTCCACCTCCGCCGGCCCGCCCCCGCCGACACCCCAACCACCTGCGCCCTCGGCCACACCGCCGGTGGCCTCCAATTCCTCCCGCTCAACCGGCTCGGCACCACGGACGAACTGCGGATGCTCGGAGCGCTCCTCGTCGGTGTGCTCGACAACCGGGGTCGGGGTTCCGTCGGCATCGACGCTGCCGGCCGACCGGTTGTCGAGTTCGACCTCCTCGGCGACCCCCTTGATCGAGCTGAAATGGTCCGGGCAACCCGGCTGCTGTTCGAAATCGCGTCACGCCCGGAGGTCCTAGCCGAGACCACCGACGTGTCGATCGACGAGCGGGGAACACCACTTGCCGCCGCCGTCGACATGGACGACAGATCGCTCGCGAAGTGGATCGAGCAGAACCTGGCTGACTACGTGCATGCCACTGGCACCTGTGCGTTCGGCACAGCCGAGGACCCGTCCGCGGTCGTGGGGCCCGGCGGGGTCGTGCACGGTATTGCCGGGGTGGCCGTCATCGACGCGTCCGTGTTCCCAACGCTGCCCCGGGTGAACCCATGGCGCGCCACCGTCATGCTGGCGTCCGCGTTGGCCGACGACCTCGCCGCCTTCCGGGCCGGGCATCGCTGACGCCCTACGGAAGGGGCCGCCAGCCGGCACCCGGTCCGGCGGTGGGCAGCGGCGGCGCCAGCGCGGCGGGGTACCCCACGCTCCACAGGCACAGGCCGTCGGACGGGGCGAGCGAGTTGTGCCGCGTGCGCGCCGCGATCGTCTCCAGCACCGAACCCGCCGACCGACGGCCGCGCCCGACGTCGACGAGGAAGCCGACGATCGAGCGGACCATCTGCTGGCAGAACGCCAACGCCTGGATCTCGAACTGCAGCACCCCGGAGCCTGTGTCGACCCACTTCGTGTCGGTCACTACCCGTTGTGTCGTGGCCCCCTCGACACCGTCGGGCGCTCGACAGAACGCCGCGAAGTCGTGATCGCCGATGAACGCATCCGACGCCAGGAGTATCACGGAGAGGTCCAGCGGTTCAACCACATGCCACGCCATCCCGGCCAGGAACGGATCGGGCGTCGGCGTGTTGAGCACGGAGTAGCGATACCGACGCCACGACGCCGAGAAGCGGGCATCGAACTCCGGCGGCGCGACATCGACACTGCGGACGGCGATGTGCGGCGCCAACATGGCGTTCAGCGATCGCTCCACCCGGGCACAGTCGATCCCCTGCACCAACCGTGCTGCGTCGAAGGGCTCGCGGCCGAGTCCACCGGCCGGTGGCGTCACGTCGACATGAACGACCTGTCCCCACGCATGCACTCCGGCGTCGGTACGTCCACTTACGACCATCGCCAACGCATCGACGCCCCCGGGCTCACGAAGTACCTTCGCCAACGCCTCCAGAAGCACGCCACCGACCGTCTGCAGGCCGGGCTGGGGAGAGATGCCGTGGAAAGCTTCGCCCCGATACGCCACCACCAGACGGAGGCGGACCCGACCGGGGGCGGGCGGACGGATCCGCTCCTCCTGGGTGGTGACCCAGCCGACACGCGGAGTCGCGGTCACAGGAACCCGAACGCGCCGCGAGGCGCCCGAAGGCGCCTCGCCAAGTTCGCTCATGGACTACTCCTGGCCGTCAGACGACAGACCAAGTTGTGCAGGCTCAGACGAGCTCAATACGCGCCATGGGGGCGTTGTCCCCGTGGCGCGGGCCGAGCTTGAGGATCCGGGTGTAGCCGCCATTGCGCGAAGCGTAACGGGGCCCGATCTCGGTGAAGAGCTTCGACGCCATGTCCTTGTCGCGGATGAACGCAACGACTTGGCGCTGATTGTGCAGATCGCCCTTCTTGGCCTTGGTGATCATTCGCTCGGCGATCGGACGTAGCGCCTTCGCCTTCGCCTCAGTGGTCACGAGGTACTCGGCAGCGACCAACGAAGACACAAGGTTGGCGAGCAGCGCCTTCTGGTGAGACGCGTCCGAACCGAGACGGTGGCCGCGCTTTGGTGTCATAGGCATAGCTGTGACTCCCTTCGACTAGTTCTTCGTGCGCAGAGACAGACCGCGCTCGTCGAGTTTTTGGATGACTTCGTCGAGCGACTTCTGACCGAAGTTTGTGATGGCCAGCAAATCATCCTCGGTCTGCATGCACAGCTCGCCGATGGTGTTGACCTGAGCGCGCTTGAGGCAATTGCGCGGACGCTCCGACAGCTCAAGATCTTCAATCGCAAGATCGAGATCGGGCGAACCCGAGCCGAGCGCCGACGTCTCGCCGAGCGAAAGGCCCTGGGGCTCCTCGCTCATGTCGGCCACGAGGCCGAACAGCGACCGCAGCGTGTCACCGGCCGAGGCCAGCGCGTCCTTCGGGCTGATCGAACCATCAGTCTCGATGTCGAGCGTCAATTTGTCGAAGTTGGTCGAATGCTCCACACGAGTTGCCTCGACGTTGAACGCAACTCGGCGCACCGGCGAGAAGATCGAGTCGATCGGCACAACGCCGATGACCGATGACTTCTTGTTGCGCTCGGCCGACACGTAGCCACGGCCGCGTTCGACGGTGAGGTCAACGGCAAGCCGTCCCTTGCCGTTGATCGTGGCGATGACCAGATCGGGATTCATGATCTCGACGCCGGTCGGCAGCGGGATATCGCCTGCCGTGGCCGTGGCGGGACCGCGAACATCAAGACGCAGCTGGACGACATCGTCGCCCTCAACCGAAATGACAATGTCTTTGAGGTTCAAGATGATGTCCGTGACATCTTCCTTGACACCCGGAATCGTGGCGAACTCGTGGAGGGAGTCGTCGAAGCGAACCTGGGTGATCGCGGCACCCGGGATCGACGACAGCAGCGTGCGCCGAAGCACGGCACCGAGCGTGTTTCCGAATCCGGGTTCCAGAGGCGACACCGAGAACCGCTGACGGCTCCCCTCCTCGTCGCCGATGGCCTCAACTATGGGTCGTTGAATGATGAGCATGCGTAGTCCTACTTGTTGTAGAGCTCGACGATGAGCGATTCGCGCACTGGCAAATCGATGTGTTCGCGCAAGGGGAGGTCACGGACGGTGATGGACTTGCCTTCAGCAGCCTTTTCCAACCATGCCGGAACAGCCCGGTCGATGGTGTCGAGGTTGTGCTGGATGACAATGAACTCGCGAGCGCTCGGCCGAAGTTCGACGATGTCGCCCTTGCGAACCTGGTAGCTCGGAATGTTGACGCGACGGCCGTTGACGTTTACGTGCCCGTGACGCACCAACTGGCGGGACTGTGCCCGTGACGCGCCCCAACCGGCGCGGAACGCGACGTTGTCGAGGCGGACCTCAAGCATCCGCAACAGGTTGTGACCGGTGACGCCAGCTTGGCGGTCGGCTTCTTCGAACATGTTCCGGAACTGCTTTTCCAGGACGCCGTAGATACGCTTGGCCTTCTGCTTTTCACGCAGCTGGAGCATGTACTCCGACTCACGGATACGGCCACGGCCATGCTCACCTGGCGGATAGGGCCGCTTCTCGATCGGACACTTCATCGAGTCGCACTTTGGACCCTTCAAGAAAAGCTTCGTCTTCTCCCGCCGGCAGAGTCGGCAGACGGGACCCGTATAACGAGCCATGACTAGACCCTCCGCCGCTTGGACGGGCGGCAACCATTGTGGGGGATGGGGGACACATCTTTGATCGAGGTGACTTCGAGACCCACGTTCTGCAGGGCCCGGAACGCCGAGTCGCGGCCGGAGCCGGGACCCTTGACCAACACTTCGATGCGACGGATACCGTGCTCCATGGCCCGACGCGCACAAGCTTCGGCAGCCAACTGCGCGGCGAAGGGCGTCGACTTGCGACTGCCCTTGAACCCCACGTTGCCCGACGAGGCCCAGGCAAGCACGTTGCCCTCGGCGTCGGTGATCGACACGATCGTGTTGTTGAACGAACTCTTGATGTGCGCAACGCCGGCGACGACGTTCTTGCGCTCTCTCTTGCGGGGGCGACGGCCACCCGGCTTCGGTTTTGCCATGACCTATTTCCTCGGGGTCTTCTTCTTGCCAGCCACGGTCTTCTTCGGACCCTTACGTGTACGCGCATTCGTGTGTGTGCGCTGCCCGCGGACCGGAAGGCCACGGCGGTGACGGATGCCCTGATAACAACCGATCTCCATCTTTCGCTTGATGTCCTGGGACACGTCGCGACGGAGGTCGCCTTCGACCTTGAGGTGCTGGTCGATGTAGGCGCGCAGACGAGTGACCTCGTCTTCGGTCAAGTTCCGGACCCGGGTGTTCGGGTCGATACCGGTACCCGCAAGGATCTTCAGCGAGGTCGGACGACCAATGCCGAAGATGTAGGTGAGTGAAATCTCCACTCGCTTCTCGCGAGGGATGTCAATGCCAGACAGACGGGCCATGAACTAGCCCTGCCGCTGCTTGTGTCGGGGATTGGTGCAGATGACCATCACGCGCCCGTGGCGACGAATGACCTTGCACTTCTCACAAATGGCTTTCACGCTCGGCCGCACCTTCATGCGCGGCCTCCACTCAGAAGGTTCACAGTGTCTCTTTACTTGTAGCGATAGGTGATCCGACCTCGGGTGAGGTCGTACGGGGTGAGTTCGACTTGCACCTTGTCGCCGGGGAGGATGCGGATGTAGTGCATCCGCATTTTCCCGGAGATGTGGG
>JANOHI010000046.1:0-7948 GCA_031406385.1 Acidimicrobiia bacterium | reverse complement strand
GCCGTTGGGCTGTCGGGTGATGTTGTTGCCGGTTTCGTGGCGGTGGGTGTGGTGTCCGTTGGTGCACATCAACTTCATCTTGTTGATGTCAGTGAGGCCGCCTTGGTCCCAGGGTGGGTCGTGGTCGGCGTCGCATCGGTTCCATGGGACGTCGCAGCCGGGGTAGGCGCAGGTGCCGTGTTCACGCAATGCGAGGGCGAGTTTTTGGAGTGCCGAGGCGAATCGTCGTGACCGGCCGAACTTCAGGATGGCGCCATCCGATGATTGGATGGCGGCATAGAGGTCGGTGCGGGCGTCGTTGATCAAGTCGATGGCGTCATCGGTCGGCAGTGGCCCGTCACCGAGGATCTGGGCTTGGAGGGTTTCGGCTTGGACGGTGACGATGAGCGCGGTCCGGGCCGCCCCGGTACTCGGAGCCGTAGGGTCGCCCAACACGAGCGAGACGAGGGCGTCGGCGAGGCGTCGTTCGCGTGGTTCGTCGTCGTGTCCGCCGGCAACCTCGGCGCGTTCGGGGTGGGCGGCGCGCCAGGCAGCGTCGCAGGCGTGGTTGATGGCGGCTTTGACGCGTTCGCCTTCCAATGTGGGGAGGATTCCGCGGATGCCGACGCAGCCGTGGTCGGCTTTGAAGAACCGCAATGACCGGGCGGCGCGTTGGCGGGCGCGCCATCCGTCGGAGTCGCGGTTGATGCGGTAGCGGTCGACGGTTTTGGCGAAGTCGTCGGGTGACTGGCTCGGGGCTAGGGAGAACAGTTCGGCGGCTTCGGTCGGGTTGGTGATGGGGGCGAGTTTGCGGAGGTGTTCACCGGTGACGGTTCCTTCGGCGAGGGCGTCGTCGGCGCCGGGGATGCGGGTGACGACATCGGCGACGGCTTCGGCTTTGGCGGCTTCGGCGGCGGACATCCCGAATCCGCGGGCGAGGGTGGCTTTGGTGTCGCGTCCGGTTTCGGTTTTCATGACGCCGACCAACACGGCTTCGGCGGAGGCGAGTTCACCGCGGAGCCGTCGGAGCTCACGCAACCCGACCTTGGCCGTTCCGGCATCCCAGCCAAACGCCGAGACGCGGGGGATCGACAGGCGTTTGTAGACCCCGATCTGTTCGTCCGCGCTGCTGTTCATGAACTCAACTATAGAACACCTATACGTCAAATACGAACGTATGTCTGAAAAATCCGGCCGTGGAACGAATCTCGCGCTCAGGACCGCCGTAACCGCACGAAGCAGCGCGCATCCCGTCGAACGAGGCGGATCGGACGGGCGGGCTGACGTCGACGAGATCGATGGCGTTCCGTGATCCGCTCGGCAGTCGATGGGCTGCGCCGCTCGGCGGTCGATCGGCCGCGCCGTCCGGTGGTGGCAACCGCCTTTGTGGTGATCGTCTCCGTTAGGCGCGCGACGGCGTCGGCGAAGTGGAAGGACGCTGGTCGGAGGCCGGGTTCCCGGAACCGCGTCGGTGGTATGCATCAGTACGACCGGTGTGGTGTCGACGCGGGAGTAGACAACAACGGTGACCCGACTCGACCGGAACCTTTACAAGGCAATCAACCGTCTCGCCGATCGGACCAGCTGGGCACATGGTGCCCGGTGAAGCTCTCCGCCAAGGGCGGCATCGCGTTGTCGCGGTGTTGCTGCTCGCCGCCTGGCGGCTCGGTCGCACGTCGCACACACCGATCGAGAGCGTTGGCACGGCGGTGTGGGCCGGTACCGGGGCGTTGCTGGCATTGGCGATCAACCAACCGATCGGCTCCGCTATCGACCGGGTCCGGCCCTACGCGGTGATCCCGGCGATGCATCTGCTCGTCGACAAGACCGCCGACGTCTCGTTCCCGAGTGACCACGCCACGATCGCCGGTGCTGTGGCCGCGGGCCTGTTCCTGGTGAGCCGGCGACTGGGGCTCATCGCTGTCGTCGCCGCGGTCGCCATGGCGTTCGCCCGGGTCTACGTCGGCGCGCGCTACCCGGGCGATGTCGTCGCCGGGCTGCTCCTCGGTGCCTCCGTGACGCTCCTCCTCAGCGGGCTCGCCGCACCCGTGCTCGAGCCGATGCTGCGAGCGATCGCCCGGACACCGTTGCGGCCCCTCGTCACGACACGAGACGGCGACGTGGGACTCGCATGGCGGTGATCCGCGTCCTGCTCATCGCGCTCGGATGTCTCGCGGCGTCATGGGTGCTGATGATCGTTCTCGCGGCGAGGCTGCCGCCGGGCATCCTCAAGGACCTCGCCGGCTTTCTCCCGGCGTGCGTCACCACGATCAAGACCCTCCGCAAGGACCCACGAGTGCCGCGTCGGGCCAAGCTGGCGATCGCGTTCGCCGGGATCTGGGTGATCTCGCCGATCGACCTCATTCCCGAGTTCCTACCGATCATCGGGCCCCTCGACGACATCGTCGTAGTAGCGCTGGCCTTCCGCTATGCCGCACGACAGATCCCGTCGGACGTGCTCTTCGACGCGTGGCCCGCCGACCCGACCCTGCTCCGTCGCCTTCTCGGCTCGCGCAAACCGACCATCGACGCGCCCTGACCGCGTGCCCTCGCGGTGGGCGATGTGGGGCGTCGGCTCCGTGTGGTGCTCGATGCCTATGGCGCGTCGGTGACGGATCGGGCGACGTTCGTCGATCGCCTCGACCGGTCGATCGTGTCGGCAGAGCGGTTCGTGCGGACGCGGGTGGAGCGAGGCGAGCCGAACTTCGTGGCGATGTGGGATGGGTTCGGCGGCGCGCAGCGCTTCACCCGCCGACGCGAGTGGTTCGACGCGTGTCGTGAGGAGTTGCGGGATGCAGTGGTTGGCAACTGAGGCGAACCTCGCTCGGACAGCAACCCGAGGCGATGGTTGTTCACTCAGTCGCTCTCGGAGCGACCCAGGTACCAAGAAGCCCGGTCGTCCCTACGCCCTCACGCGCTTGCCGCGGTGTGCGTCCACCAGCGTGCCGTGATCGTGACGGCGAGCCATGCGCCGATTGCTCCGCCGACCGTGCCGGCGGCGAGGTCGCCTAACGTGTCGGCGTAGGTGAGGTGCAGATTGCCGACCCCGGCCTGCATGATGTTGTACTCGGCGATCTCCCAGGCGATTGCTGCGATCGCCCCGATGCCGGTACCGGCGATCCACACGAGACCCCGTTGGCGTCGACGGTTCTCGTTGCCGATGAGCGACATCGTGACGCCCCACACCAGGACGAACCAGTTGAGGAAGTGGAGCACGTTGTCGAAGCTCGACCAGCTGTCGAAGAGCCCGAAGGCGTTGCCGAGAGTGTCGAGGAGGAACGGAACGGTGAGGCCGATGTCGAGCCCGGGATCCCACCGTCGTCCTCGCCACCACAGCAGTGGGACGACTAGCGCGGGGATCACGTAGACCGGCAGCCGGTAGCCCATGCCCTTGCCCTCGAACCCACCGACCTGTGGGAACACGGCGCCGACGACCATCACGGAAACGAGCAGGAGCTTGGCGCCGAGGAGGAGGACGAACGTCGGCCGGGAGGGGAGCGGTTCACGCGTCATCGTTCGACCGTCGGGTGGGGTCGCGGGTCAGTAACTCCCAGTGTGACGTCCCGGCCATGGACGAGAGCGTTCATGCCGACGAGCATGCCAGGGGAGTCGATTCCTCAGCGGTCATCTGACGTTGGACGTTGAGTCGCTTTCCGAGTGACTCCGGTTCGTGCGGTCCTACGGACGTGCGACTTCAACCAAACCGCCGCGAATACCCAGCGGCATCGATACGCAACATCACGACGTAGTGCGGCCAGTGTCCACCTCGAATCGATCGGCGCAGTACGCGAACAACTTCCAGTGCTCCTCGTGCCCTTGGCCGCACGAGTGGCGACGTCGATGGACCCGAGTTCAACGCTCCGCGCTCGTTCGGGTTCACGCCCGCCGAACCGACGTGAGCCGATACGGACGACGCGCTGTGCCGCGCTTGCGGCTCAACCACCGCTGAGGTTTCAGGTATTCCTGATCGGGTAAAGGCTGGTCATTCAGCCGAAAGTAGGACCTCTCGATGCCCATCACGAATTCTGCTCCACTTGAGTCGACGGCGCGAACGGAACCCGTCAAAGTCTTTCGTCTGCGGTGGACCGACCGGGTCGGTGACGCAGTTTTCCGAAGTCTCGCCCGCCTCGGAGTTGGACCGGCGAGTCTGCTCACGACCACTGGTCGCCGAACGGGCCGAACGCGGAGCACTCCAGTTATCCCTGTCAGCCAAGGCGATCACACCTGGCTCGTCGCTCCATACGGGGAGGTTTCGTGGTTGTTGAATGCCCGCGCTTCCGGCCACGTCACCCTTCGTCACGGGCGCTCGAACCACGCTTACAAGATTCGCGAAGTAGCCGCTCACGAGGCGGGGCCCATTCTCAAACAGTACGTGGAAGTGGCTACGGCTACCCGCCCCTATTTTCGTGCCGCCGTCGGTGCGTCGGCGAGTGATTTCGAAGCCGAGGCCGGTCTCCATCCCGTCCTCGAACTCATCGATCCAGTGACCGCGAGAACCGAGGGCGGCTTCGCGACTTCTGACCAGTCAGCGCCGGGAACATGAAGACGATCGCCCTCATCATCGGATTGATCGGCACATTCCTGGGCGGCTTCTGGACGCTCCAAGGACTAGGAGTCGTGCACGTACGGCCCATCCTCTGTTTCGCTGACTGCGCTCCGGTTCAGGAGGCTTCGTCAGCCTGGGTGATCACTGGATCACTCGTGATGGCGGCCGGAGTCCTCGCGGTCCTCGTCTCACTCAAGAGACGCGCACAGCGTTGAGGGCAGTGACGGCGGTCTTCGACGAAAACTGAGGACCTGCGCCCGAACACTCGCGTCGGGCACACATGGACCGTGCTCCTCCTGGCTCTTTGCAACCTGATTGTGCCCCTAATTGCGTACATCTGGGGGATCGTTCGGCTTTCTCAAACCGACCGGTGGAACAAAGTTCAGAAGCTGGGGCTCGTGCTACTCCTTCCAGTGCTCCTTCTTGGTCCAGCCATCATCTTCGCGACAGCAACCACGTCTCGCTCACCAAGGGCGGAGTGAACTGGTGCGGCTTTGCTCGCATGCGCTCGATTCGAACTGCAATAGCTCGGTGCAGGCGCCACGGATCCCCGCCATCGTGCCCCCAACGCCGTCACCCGAGATGGGCGAAGTACTGGTTCAACCTCGGCCCGAAGCGCACGCCGACCTGTGGCTCGGCTCCGTCGGGGGCGTCGTTCACCAGACGGATCAGCTCCGCGTTCTCCCCGAACGTTCCGAGGCCACCCGCGGACACGAACCATGCGAACGGGTGGATCGGCGACGGATCGCCATGGCGGGCGAGGCTCTCGTGGAGCATGCCGACGACGACATGGAGCCCACACTCGTCCGGCGTGACCGGCGCGGCGAGGGCCTCGTGACGATTCGGCACGGCCACGACGTAGCCGTCGGCCCGGGGGAGTCGATCGATGATCGCCAGCACGCCGGCGTGAGCGAACATTGAATCGCCCGACTCCACGTAGAGACCACGGCGCTCGCAAATCAACCCGCGCTCGTCGGCCAGGGTGTTGGCGCGGGCGAGAGTGAACGCCTCGTCCGTGTCGATATCCCACTGCTCCAGATGTTCGGCGATCACGCCCTGTCCGGCGCCCGGACGGCGGAGGTACAGACACCACTCGGTGTCAGGCATGGCGGGGCGTCGAACAATGAGATCTGTCAGCGTGCGTAGCGAGTCATATGTATGCGTATCTGTGGGGCAATTCGATCGATAGAGACGGAGCCGCAGGCTTCGACGCACCACGTCGGGACTGATCGCGCTCGGATCATCGATGTCGCTCATCACTGCGATCGTCCCGATGAAATCGGCTATCGCCGCAGGCCATGCAGAACGCCTCGTCTGCGCGCACTCAGCGGCGAGGTTCCCCAGGAACATCTCATGACCGAGCTGATCGGCAAGCAGGGGAGCGGTGCCGGAGAACACCAGGCGTCGAGCGATCAGCTGCCCCTCGACGAGACGCAGAAAGTGCTTGGCGTCGGACTTGGTGAGCCGAGGGGCCCAGGTGGACGGAGAGCCGGGTCGAATGGTCATGACCATCAGTGGACGGCATGGTGATGACCGTCGTCCACTGTGTCGAGCGAATAGGACGACTTCGGTGCATTCGATCGTCGGCGCCGGAAGGCGACCCGAACATTGCGCCTCACGCAGGCAGGAGCCCGTGTCGAACGGCGACCTCGCGTTCGAGGCGGGATCGAGTTGGTGTGCTGACCTGAGAGGCCCCCAGGAGTGCGGCCTCGTAGGGAATCGTCTCGTTCAGTTCGACCAGCTGCCAGCCCGGCTCCTCAAGCGAGAGGTCGCTGACCTCCCGAGCCGTCATCGCTTGCAGGTCATCCAAGACGCTGTTGATCGTTGCGAGCTCCTCTGCGTCGAAGACGGAGAGGTCCGCGCTGCGTAATGGCTGGAGCCGATGTGTCGCTCGCCCGAGTACGTCATCGCGACGAATCTCGGCCGACCCCGAGCGCACCAGGGCGTCGCGAACCGGGCGGAGGCGACGCGGAGCGGGCCCGTGCGCCAGTTTTTGAAACTCCGCCCCCGATGTGGGCTTTCCGGTGCGTCGGACGTGGGTGAACTCGGCGAAGAAGAGCACCAGGTTCAACTTGGTGGCGCCTCCGAAACGGTCATCGCTTAGCTTCTCGGCGACGTAGAGCACCAACTCGGTGAACTTCTGCTCGTCGTAGGTCACGTCCATGCGTCAATCGTCGCAGGGCGTTGTGACAGTTTTGTGTCGAGCTCGTGTGCCGAGATGACGGAGAGGAACATCGCCGCCGAAGGCACCGACGAAGCCCAGCGCACGACGCCGCTGTTTGCTCGCCCGGCCGGTGCCTTGCGGAGCTCCGACACGACGTTGAGCGCTGTCATCGCCGACCTCGGGTGGTGGCGTCAAGTCCGCGACCGATCCGTTCGTGGTGACCGATCCGTCGAAGCCTCCGCATCGCCCCGGTCGGAACTTGCCCGATATCCCTTCTGCAGAACACCCGTTAGGACTTCCGTAAATCACCCGCTAGCGAAGCTGTAAAACGCCCGGTAGAGCTTGCGCATCTGCTGTCACCGAATCTGATCGCCATCGAACGTCCGCAACGCGGAGCGAAAACGCGAGTTCGGGTATTGGTTGCTCCCAGCGCTACCGAGGCTGCGAACTCCTCTCCCGTCCGCTTCGCTCCCGAACCCCCTGTTCTGCTACACCTGAGCCGAGACACGACAGAGGAGTGCACGCGCATGGCGTCGTATCCGAAGCACATCAACCACGAACTCTCGCCGATGGCCTGTCCGGTCGCGCTGGCCGATGTCGACCTGTTCGGCAACGGCGCGCAGGAGCACTGGTACGAGGCGTACGAGATCCTGCATCGCGAGGCACCGGTGCTGCGCATCGACGGCGGTGGCTTCAAGCCCGGGACCGACGCATTCGTGCTCACGAAACACGCCGACGTTTCTCGCGTGGTCAAGGACCCGGAGCGGTTCCCGCCGCTGTCGCAGGTGCGCGTCGGTGGCTACGCCGAGCAGGGCCTGTCAGCGGAGGACACCTACGCGACCTATCGCAGCCTGATGCAGGCATCGATGGTGTCGCTGCGGCCGACGCAGGAGCTCTACATCCGTCACCGCAAGGAGCTCACCGACCCGTGGGTCGGCACCGGGGCGCTGCGTCATCGGGAGATGATTGCTAAGCACGCGAATGATCTTCTCGACGAGTGGATCGACGACGGTGCCGTCGAGTTCATCACCCGCTTCGCCCGTCCGCTGCCCCAACGGGTGATGGCCACCGTGCTCGGCTTCCCGCTCGCAGACATTCCGCAGCTCGCCGAATGGGGTGATGCCGTCGTCACGCCGTTCGTCCATGGCACCGGGCTCAAACACGAGATGACCAAGGAGCAGACCACCGAGATGCTCCGTCGTCTCGACGGGTTCCAGGACTACATCTACGAGCATGTGCGGGCCAAGCGCCTCGACCCG
>JANOHI010000032.1:0-21854 GCA_031406385.1 Acidimicrobiia bacterium | reverse complement strand
CGAATGGACTCGGCGAAACGTCCGATCAACCGGGGAGGACGGGAGGTACACGGAGGGAGATCAGAACAATCGGCGAGCCGACACGTTCTGGAGCGGACTGGCCGGCGAACCGCAGTCGATTCGCTCCGGTCTGCCAGACGGCGGATCCGCGCGCCGCTTGGTGAGGAACGGCACGAGGAGCGTGTCGATGTTGGACCGATGCACCGGAGCAATGATCACCGGGCCGGTCTTGGGGATGTTGGCCAGACCCTCCCACGTTGCGCGGAAATACACCCGCACGATCACCAGCAGGATCGGACGAAGCGAAGCCCACAGCCGACGTTCGAACGGTGACGGCCGTTCTTCGCTGACCTCGACCGACGATGCGACCACCCGTGCCGGGTCAGTTTCGACGCCGATCGCCGTCGGGGGCGCGTCCGGCTGACCAGATCCTCCCGACAGCACCGGCTGTGACGCATCGGCGAAGCCTTCGTTGGCAATGGCCACGGCGCGTTCGACCACTTCGTCGAGCGACAGGCCGGTGGAGTCGATCACCGTCGCGCCTTCGGCGACGAGGAGAGGGGCCACCTCTCGCGACGCGTCGTTGTGGTCCCGCCATGCAAGGTCACCCAGCACTTCGTCGAAGGTTCGATCGGGCTGCTCAGCGTGTCGGCGTCGCGCTCGCTCCACCGCATCGGCGGTCAGGAACAGCCGAACCGGTGCATCAGGAAACACCACAGTGGCGATGTCGCGACCCTCCAAGACACCCCCTCCGCGATGTCGGGCCCAGGCCCGCTGGCGCTCCACCATCTCTGCGCGCACCTCGGCCACGGTTGCCAGCACGCTCGCCGCCCGCGCCGCCTCGGGTGAACGGATTTCGGCGGAGATGTCAGCCCCGTCGAGCACAACCGTCTGCGCACCATCGACCGCTGTCCGTACATCGATCTGGGCGCTGCGAGCGAGGGCGATGGCATGAGCGCGCAGGTCTTCGCCTGCCTCTCCCCCAAGCGCAGTGGCATCACTGATCAGATATCCGGCTCGAAGGCACGACACCGCGACGGATCGATACATTGCGCCGGTGTCGAGATACTCGAGGCCAAGGCGCTCGGCGAGGCGCCGGGCAACCGTCGACTTGCCGGCGCCAAGGACCCCATCGATGGCCACCACCCGAAGCGACGCCGTCACGACGAAATCCCGCGGGATCGCAGCCCATCGATGACGTCGAAGAATTCCGGAAACGTCTTCGCCACGCATCCGGGATCGGCGATCGCCACTCCTGCGGTGGCCAGGCCAAGGATCGTGAAGCTCATCGCCATACGGTGGTCATCGTAGGTGTGCACCGTCGCCGCCCGGATCGGGCCCGGATGAATCGTGAAACCGTCTGCGTCCTCGCTGGCATCGATGCCGAGTCGATGCAGTTCGGCCACCACGGCGGCGATGCGATCCGTCTCCTTTCGCCGGATGAAACCAATCCCCGTGATGCTGATCGGCCCGGTTGCCAATGGAGCGATGGCCGCCAGAGTCTGTGCGGTGTCCGAACAATCCACCATGTCGACCGCACCCCCGTGCAGCGGACCATCGGCACTCACCTCGAGAACAGTGTCGGTTCGAATCACCGTGGCCCCAAGCTCGCCGAGCACGTCGGCAAAACGAACGTCGCCCTGTTCGGCACCGAAACCCAATCCAGGAACCCTCACCCGACCACCAGTCGCCACTGCGGCCGCAAAGAAGTACGACGCCGCGCTCGCGTCGGGCTCGATGACGAACGATCCGGGGGACACGTAACCGGTCGGAGAAACAAAAAAGCGCGCATATCTTTCGTTGAGCACGCTCGCTCCGAAGGCGCGCATCACCGAGAGCGAGAGATCGACATAGGGAGTCGACACGAGCTCTCCGGTGACCTCGATGATGACCTCAGACCGGGCGAGCGGCGCAGCCAGCAGCAGTCCGGAGAGGAACTGGCTCGATACGTTCCCGGGGACACGCACCAATCCTCCCCGTAGACCTGATGCGTGCACACGGACCGGAAGTCGGTCGGCCGGGCCCACCGCTTCGTAGCGAACCCCGAGCTGGTCCAGCGCCGCGAGCAGATCGCCCATGGGGCGGGCGCGCATCTGCTCGTGGGCATCGATCAGGAACGTCCCGTGCCCTGCCGCGAGGTACGGAACGGCGAAGCGTGCCGTCGTCCCTGACCGGCGCACATCGACGATGACCTCGCCGGTGTCAACGACTCTCGGTGCCGAACCCGCGCCGTGCACCGTCGCCGCGGCCAGCTTCGTGTCGTGGTCCACCCTCACACCGGTGGCACGAAGCAGTTCGAGCATGGCGTCGGTGTCGTCGCTCGCCAGCAGCCCCGTGAGCAGCGTCGGCCCGGTCGCTGCGGCCGCCACCAACAAGGCCCGGTTCGTGAGGCTTTTCGAGCCAGGCACAACGACCTCGGCGTCGAGAGCAAAACCCAGGGGCACGATCGGAAACGGATCGGGACGGCCCCGATAGGACGGCACGGCTCAGCCCTGACCGAGCCGCGCCACCGACATACGGAAGCCACGGGCGATCAAGCCACCGCGCAGCAGATCCGACGCGTGCTGGGCAATGACGGCAATGAGCACACCCCCACCTTCGGACGAATGGCTGATCTCGATGTCGTAGATGTTCACGCCAAGCTGGCTGGCGAGCGTCGACACCTCGGCGATGAAGCCCGGCCGGTCGGGGATCGGCACCCGGATCTCGACGAGCTCCTCGGCCGGCGGTGCCCCGACCGGAAGATTGATGCGAGCTTCGCGTGCGCGCTGGAGTAGACGGCGAAGCTGTTCGCGGTCGCCCTTGGAGACGACCTCGCGCAGGCGCGCCAGGTCGTCGATCAGCTCGTCCATCCCGACGACGATCGCGTCACGGTTTGTCTCGCAGATGTCGAGCCAGATCGTCGGGTGTCCCGCCGCGATGCGGGTCATGTCGCGGAAGCCACCGCCGGCCAAGCGCAGCAGAGTTGCGTGCTCTTCCGCGCCGTCAGCCGCCACGGACATGAGTGATGCTGCGGCAAGATGCGGAACATGGGAGACGGTCGCCACAAGACGATCGTGATAGGCCGGGTCGACCGAGACAACAAGCGCCCCGAATGACGCAACGATCGCGTGCAACGTGGCGTAGGCATCGGCATCGGTCTCGGGAGTAGGCGTAAGCACCCACGTTCGGCCCTGGAACATGTCGGCGTCAGAACCGTCGATTCCGTCGAGCTCAGAGCCGGCCATGGGATGGCCACCGATGAAGCGCGAATGACTGAGTGCGTCGACGATCGGGGACTTCACGCTGCCGATGTCGGTGACAATGCCCCCGTGCGCCAACGCATCCCTGGCATGTTCCACGACGGCGAGGACCGGCGTGCACACGAAGGAGATCTCCGCCGACGGTTCGAAACCTTCAACGTCGAACGCTCCCCGCTCGATGCCCCGCCGGACGTGCTCAGGCGTCTGGTCGGAGCCCCAGACCTTCCAGCCCTGCGCCCGCAGGGCCATACCCACCGAGCCACCCATGAGTCCCGCGCCGACGATGTTGGCACGCCGGGCGATGACGTCACCGACAGCTGCTTCGACCCCGGACACGGCCCTCGACCCTACTGGCCAACGTTGCGGACCAACGCTCGATACTGAACCATCTAGCGACTCGCCCGTGCTCAGCCCCGACGGACGTGGCGGCGGATGTAGTCGAAGAGCGGGTCGAACTGCGCGGAGTCGTCGGTGAACTCGGGGAAGTTGTAGGCCATGTCGAACCACTGGTTTGCGTGGCGGACTCCTCGTCCCACGGCGTAGGCCATGTGGTCCATCTGGACGCGCACCAACTGACCCGATCGCGTTGACTCGGCGTAGGCGCGGGCAGCGGCAAGGTCGAGCATCGATTCGATGTCGCGGGTCGTGCACCCTTGCAGTTCGCCGGCCGTGCGGTCGATGTCGATGTCGTGCGAGATCTCTCGCCGACGCAGCGAGGACATCAGCAGGTGGCGGCGGGCGGCCCGGTCGGGGGGCCCGATGAGCACGGCATCGTGGAGACGCCCCGGCCGACGGAGCACCGCCTGGATCAGCCACGGGGCCGACGAGGTCGCGACGACGAACGTCTGGGTCCCCGGAATCGTGTCGAGCCCGAGCAGCAGGTCGGTGAGGACCTTTCGACCCTTGGCCGAATAGCGGAGCCGTCGGTGGGTCGCGAGCTCCACGTTGGCGAGGAGCAAGACGCCGGGACCCGACGCTCGACATTGCGCAAACGCCTCCTGGATCGCCGCGAGGTCAGGTTCGCCCCAGGGGTCGACGACTGCGGCGAGATCGATCTCGATCAGAGGGAGCGCGAGTTCTCCGGCCGCGACGTGCGCGAAAAACCTCTTGCCCGACGATGGCGGACCGTAGATCAGCACACCCTCGGCGTCGATGGAACCGATACGCAGCGCCGCCCGCCACGGTTCGACCAGCGACCGTTCGACTCGGCGGCGATCCTCCGCCATGCCGGCCACATCACCGAAGCCAAGCAGCGATACGACGGCCGACGGCATGAGTCCCGGGACAGCACGGAGTTCCGATCCGGCCACCGCGGCCTCGCCGCGTTGCACCGAGCGCAAGGTCACCCCGAGGGCAACCGCGCTTCGATGGTCGCCGCTGAGATCGGCTGCCATTGCCGCCAGGCCCAACAGCGAGGCATCGCGTGGCGACGAGGTCAGCAGGATCCTGGCGTGCACCAATGCGCCGCCGGGCTGTCCCGCCCCAAGGAGAATTTCGGCCAATTCGCGCCGTGCCTCGGTGTTCGCCGGATCGGCGGCCACGATGGCCTCCAGTTGCGGCAGATCGCTGTCGTCGAGCACACGCTCACCCTAGCAACCACTGTACGTGACTGATAGGCCGTTCAGTCCAAACAGGTCGCACTACCCAGGGGCCCGGTCACCGGAACCCTGGCCTTGGAACGTTTCTTGGGCTTCCCAGCCCGCACGGTGCGCCACCTGGACGATCGCAAAAGCCCCGTCACTGACGACAACTCCGCGTCCCGGTCCTCCTCGTACCTGGAGGCGTCTCGGGAGCGGGGTATGCCAGAGGTCGCCGTCAACGTCCGGATTGGGACGCAGCGCAAGGCCGTGGCGGGACCGGCGAGCGGCCGCCGACCAGTGCCCGTAGGCGACACGGAGCAAGTCGGCTCGACCCGCCAACACGACACGCAGAGCGTCGTCATCGTCGGCGAGCAGCTGGGCGAGCTGTCCGTGCGGGTCGTCGATCCGTTCCACATCGTCGAGAACCACCAGAGTCCTTCGGCCGCCACGGCAGGCGTCTCGCACCGATGCGATGAAGACCGTCATCTCCTGAGCCCGCTGCCAGAACAGCACCTCCACGTCGGGCTGAAGCGCCGCGAGGACGGCAGAAATGGTGTCGAGCACCGTCAAGCGGCCGCTGCGAGGGGGTCCGCACACCAGGAATGGCTCTCCAGCTCGAAGGAACACTCGCACCACGCCCAACGCGTCACCACCGATACCCACCGGAACCTCCCAGGCAGACCTGTCACGGCTGACCGGCCAACCGGCCGCGGCAGGGGTGAGCACTTCCTCAAGCGAAACCTCGTCGGCCAGAACGTCAACGCCGGGCGCAGGATGCTCCTCGGAGGCATCGCCGGCCGCCGACGCAGCGTCTCGTTCGGTCGTACGCCACACCTGCACTTCGAACCCCGGTCGGTTCGCGATCACCGCGCGTCCGGGAACGCCGACCGCCGACGGAGAGAAACGCACGCCCGATGCGGCAGCCTCGGCGGCGTCGGCCGGGCACAGCACGAGTCGGGTGGCGATCGAAGGCGCGATCGCACTCGTCAGCGAAGTCGCTCGATCCGTTCCGATGACGAAACGGAGCCCGACCGCCGCGCCCTCGACAATGAGTCGCGCCAGCGCGTCGCCAAGCGCCAGGAGCGTTGCGTCCCCGCCAGACGTTCGGAGCATCGACCAGCCATCGATCACGACGACGATCAGGCTGCCGGCGGCATCATCACGCAAGGAGTCGCGACGAGTCACAACCTCTGCCCTCAGCCGGGTCATGAGTCGTTCGCGGCGTTCTTCTTCGTGCCCACCGATCACCGCCCCCACCCTCGGGAACGCCGCCAACGATTCCAGCTCACGACCGACGAGATCGAGAACGTAGATCTGAGTTGCTACGTGTGCTGATGATGAAGCAAGCGCACAGACGATTGTTCGTAGTGTTGTGGTGACCCCGGTGCCGAGAGAGCCCACCACGGCGACACTCCCGGCCGCGAGGTCGAGGACAAATTCTCCCTGCCACTGCGTCGCTGGTTCGTCAGCCAGACCGATCGACGCCACGTCGGATTGCCGCCGGTCGAGTTCACGCGGAAGCGGCGACGGCCAAGGCTGCCGAGGCTTCGGATGGCCCGAGAGGCGGTGAGCATCAGCAATGTCGCGAACGCGACGCACCAGGGGTGACATCGCGTCGTCGGGAGACGCTGCGGGCCGGGGGAACCGCAGGATTTCAGCGCCATCGAAGTTCGTGACCGTGGTGACGGTTCGCCGCGAGGCAAGGCCCACCGCAGCGACCTGCACGGTCGTCACCTCGCCCGGACCGAGGCGGACGAAGGCGCGGCCCGGGCAGCGCCGATCGACGAAGGCGGCATCGGGTTGACCGATCACGTCGACGGAATCAGACGGGTCCTGCACCCGGAGGGCGATGCGGATGTTGGTGTTGGCGCGGATTGCGTCGCTGATGGTCCCCGCCGGCCGTTGCGTCGCGAGGAGAAGGTGGAGTCCGAGGGTGCGTCCGCGCTGGGCCAACGACACGAGCGAGGGGACGAAGTTCGGCAGGTCGCGCACGAGCGCCGCCAATTCGTCGATGACCACGAGCAGGCGTGGCATCGGCTCGCGTCCGAGGGTAGAGGAGTACGACACAAGATCGCGCTCGCCACTGTCGCGGAGCACCGATTCCCGACGACGAAGCTCCGCTTCCAAGCAGGTGAGGGCACGCGACGCAAGGCCCTGATCGAGGTCGGTCATGAATCCAACGGTGTGGGGAAGCGATTCGCACTCGGCGAACGCGCTGCCGCCCTTGTAGTCGATCAGGACGAACGTCACGAGGTCGGGTGGGTACTGCGAAGCCAGCCCAGTGATAAGAGTGCGAAGCAACTCGCTCTTTCCCGAACCGGTCGTTCCGGCCACCAGAGCGTGCGGTCCATCGGCCACGAGATCGACCGACACGAGCTGGTGCCCGTCGGTCCCCAGTGGAGCGAGGAGCATCTGGTGTGAACGGGACACGGCCCTCCATCGTTCCGCGACGGTCGGTTCGACTTCACGTCCGGTCCTACCGCCGGACGGCTCCAGCCACGACAACATGTCATCAAACGGCAGCGAGTCAGGGAGCGATGACGACGCCGAACGCGATCCTTCGCTCCAGCGAGACACGAGCATCGCCAGACGGTCGAGCCCTTCTGCACACATACCATCGGCGACAACACCGCAGCTTCCGACACCACCGGGACGATGAAAAGCGCCCAACGGTCCGTGAGTGATCGTCACCACGGACGTGGCATCGGCCGGCACCTGCTCTGGCCGGTCGACGGCCACGACGACCGCACCGTCGCGGTAGGAATCGAGAAAATGGCGACGGCTCGATGCTCCACCCACGCCGCGCCCGCTGAACTGCACGAACAGCGAGTGAGGAGCGCCGTCGGCGGTGTCGGGGTGCGGGAGCCATCGTCGCCACGACGGCGCCGAGTTCCCGGGGTCGTCGTCGACGACGATCGCCACCGACGTGGGCCCGAAACCGATGAAGAGACCGGCGATAAGCGTGCGTACGATCTCGTCGGAACGTGGGCCGACCACGGCAACGACTTCACGAGGACCGAGATCGACGGTGAAGGGGCCCTCGGGAATCACCAGCCCGTCGAGGAACTCAGCAACAGCATCGGGAATCGGTCCCGCTGCATGAAGCGCCGGGCGGAAGCGAATCGGGCCGGCGCCCACCCGTACGTGCCACCCGAGCTCGTCTCCGCGGCCGCGCCACCAGACGCGACCGCCGCTCCCCTGCGCCGCAGACAGCAGCGACGCGGCGTCGGGAAAGTCGGTGGCCGCCTGCACCGTCCACTCCTGCTGGGCCGCCGCGACCCTCCCCACGAACGCGTCGAACGCGGACGCGAAATCACGCTCACCGGTGCGTCGTTCGCGGGCCAACGCCCGCCGGTCATCGAGCGCATTGACCACCAGGAGCACGGGCGAGAGCAGTGCCAGGACGGCGAACCGCGGATCGACCAGCAGCGCCATAGCCGCTCCGCCGAGCAGCGGTCCCAGAATCGCTCCTGGTCGAACACGCACGCGGATGCGGGTGGTGTGGCGCGCCAGCGGCACGTCGAGCGGCGGTGGTGCGGAGCGACGCACGATGCTCCGGTGCGTTCGCCAGGTCCCCGTGGACCGATCGAAGTCATACGCACCGACAGGCCGCAAGGCATCGTGCTCGGTAGGCCGGCACACGATGGTCGTCGCGCCGAGACGCACGACCCTCGCTTCACCATCGGAATCGGGCGAGATCTCGGTGCCGTTTCGTGAGCCGAGGTCTCGTACCGTTAGCGAACCGCGAACCACGAGGAACTCGGCGTGGTGTTGCGAGAGCGTGTCATCGCCGATTGTCCAGCACCCGGGCGCGTCCTGGTCCGGCCCCGGCAGGCGTCGACCCACGACGACGGAGGCATCCGGACCGAGCACGTGGGAACGAAGCACGTCAGGTCCGGCAGACACGACGAGCGACCAACCACCCAGGACAAACTCCGAAGCACCCGGCTCGAGGGGCCCGTTCGCTACGTCTGCGAGTGCCACGCCTGCGAGTGCCATACCCGTCAGCGCGCTGCCCGGCGCCGCCTGGTCCGGAAGAGCGCGGAGAAGACTGGCGACGGTGACCTCCGCGGGTCCATCGACCACGATGCACCGACCGTCGACGAGGAGCTTGCGCCGCACCCGGAGGTCTCTCTCGAACGCAGCCTTCGAAGGCGGCGAGAACGAAGAATCACGGTTCATGAGATGAAGCTAGAGACGGCGCGTCGGCCCGTGAAGGAGTGGCGCGCCGGCGCGCCAACGGTGAAGCGGCAGATGCTGTGACGCGCCAGCGGGACCGCTGAGGCGCGTTTGCGTTGCTCAGCGAGGTGGACGGCGGCGTGAGCCGCGCCACGCCGCCGGATTGTCCGGCACGGCAAGACGACGCTCACGATTGCCGTCCGACACTGATGCGTTGACCCGCGGCGCAAGACCCGGCGCAGGAACCGGCCGGGGACGCTTCTCCCCCGAGGCCTGCGCCAGCGACAAGATCTCTGGTGTGGTCAGGCGACGGAACTCGCCGGGAGCGAGCGTCGGGTCCGACAGAGGGCCGATACGGGTTCGCACCAGTCGGAGCACCGGGTGGCCGACGGCCGCGAGCATCCGCCGTACCTGTCGGTTTCGCCCCTCGTGAATCGAGATGCGGACCATGCCGTCGGCAATCACGTTGACCTCGGCCGGTGCCGTCATCCCGTCGTCCAGCTCGATGCCGTCACGCAGCGAACGGACCGCACCCCGATCGGGCGTGCCCTCGACCGACACCAGGTATTCCTTCATGACCCCATAGCTCGGATGGGTGAGCCGATGGGTGAGTTCACCGTCGTTCGTGAGGAGCAGCAGACCCTCGCTGTCGGCATCGAGGCGTCCGACGGAGAACACGCGGGGCTCCGCCGGGACCAGGTCGACGACGATCGGGCGCCCCTGTGGGTCGTCCGCTGTCGTCACGACGCCGCGCGGCTTGTTCAGCAGGTACCAGACGGTGTCGGGACGAACCGTCACCGGGACTCCGTCGATGGCGATGGCCACCTGGTCCTCATGGACCCGTCGGCCGAGCACGGCAACGACACCGTCCACCGTGACGCGCCCTTCGGCGATGAGCGATTCGCACTCTCGCCGACTGGCCACACCGATCCGGGCGAGGACCTTCTGGAGGCGTTCGCCGTCGGCCGCCGGATTGGTACCCGCGGCGACGTTGGGCAGGAAGTCGAACATCGCATCGATGCGCTGACGACGGCCCGACGCATCGTCGACTCCCGTCGCCGCTTCGTCGGCGGCTTCTTCGGTGGTTCCGGTAGCCGGCTGCTCCACGCTCACGTCGCGGCGTTGAACCGTTCGGGCCTCGACGTTCGCAGCCACTGTGTCCGAATCGTCGGTCACACCATCTCCGTCGGTCACACCATCGAGCTCCGTCACACCATCGAGGCCGTTCTCGTCGCCGTTGCTCATTCGTCGCCCGAATCCGGTTCGCCCGGACCGGAGGCTGCGGTTCCTGAAGCCGACGCCGACAGCACGGCGTTGGCGTCGGTGCGCATGGTGCGACCACTGGCGCCATCGACGCGCAGCGAAGCCTCGAGAACCTCCATCACATCGGCTCCCGGCACAAGATCGCCAAGGGGCGGGAGGTCGTGGAGGGAGTCAAGACCGAGGTTCGCCAGGAAGAGCGATGTGGTCCCGAACAGCAGCGCCTGACCCGGACCGGGGTCGACACCGATCTCGGCGACATAGCCACGCTGCACGAGCGTCTTCATGGTGCCGTCGACGTTCACGCCACGGATCTGGGCGATCTGGGCCCGGCTGATCGGCTGTTTGTAGGCCACGATGGCCAGAGTCTCCAGGGCTGCGCCGGTCAGGCGGGGCGCCTGGTCGCCGACGACGAATCGCTCGACGTAGGCGGCGAGATCGGGATGGCTCTGGAATCGGTACCCACCGGCCGCCCGGACGAGCTGGAAGCCGCGGCGCTCAGCCTCGTAGGCCGCCGCCAGCTCGGCGCAGCGTTGCTCGACCACGCCCGGCGAGATTTCCAACAGCTCACCGAGCAACTGCGGCGAGACAGGCTCATCGGCAACCATCAGGACCGCCTCGATTGCCCGGGCCACGTCGTCCGAGACGAGCTGTTCCTCGATTGTCTCCACCTCTGCCTCCGGGATCATCCGCTCGGCCCCGCCGTCATCCGTCATAGTCATCCACCATCACCACGGGGTCCGCCGCCAGGCGTGCACTCCGAGCAGCCGCGATCGATTCCTCGAGTTCCGCTTCGATCTCCTCGACCTCGTCAACGTCGTCGTCCTCGTGCCAAGGCACGATCGACTCCGCGGCATCGTCGTGCGAACCGTCACTTCCGTCGTCGCCGACTCCGTCCCACGAACGGATGTCGATCAGTGATCCATCAAGACCATCGGGCTGCCACGCAACATGGAGTTCTCCGAAGCTTCGCGCCTGGTCGAGCTCGACCCATCCCTGCTTGTAGAGCTCCAGCACCGCAAGGAACCGCACAATGAGCTCGGCCGGCTCGGTCACACCGACGGTCAGCATACGAAAGGTGGCACGACCGAGGCCGGGGAGCACCTGGGCCAGTTCGGCCACCGCTTCGCCGACGGTGATGCGCACCGGCGTGATGTGATCGATCCGCACCGACGCCAGTTCCTTCGGGAAGGCGAGACGCGACACCACGCGGCGAAACGCCTCGCGGATCTGTTCCGGCGTGGATCCGGCCAGCGGATCGGGGGTGACCGACAGGAAGCGCTCTTCGACGACGTTCGTCCGTGGAAACGACTGCGACGCGCTCTGTTCGAGGCGACGCAGAAACGCCGCCGCCCCACGAAACGTCTGGTACTCCAACAACTTGGCGAGGAGCAGGTCACGTTCTTCGAGCAGCGCGAGTTCCTCATCGAGGTCGACAACTGATCGTTCCGGCAACAGGCGACGCAGCTTCAGCTCGACCAGCGTGGCCGCAATCAGCAGGAACTCGGTGGCCACGTCGAGGTCGAGGCTCTCCATTACCTCGATCTCGTGGAGGAACGCGTCGACGATCCGAGACAGCGAGACCTCGTAGAGATCGACCTGTTCTTTGGTGATCAGATGGAGCAGGAGATCGAACGGACCCGCAAAGACCGGGGTGGAAACATCGACCGACACGGCACACCAGCGTACTGGAGAGGGGAAACCCCCGGTTTGGGGCATCCGTCCCTCCTAGAATCCCCCTCTCCATGAATCCCCGCACCACCCGAGGCCCCATCGCATGAGTCTGCTTGCCCGGCGCTGCGCCACTCTGATCCACTCCATTGCTCCCGACACGAGTCCCGTCACGACGAACGTGTCCCGCACATGACCCGGGTGCTGTCGTGCATCCAGCCGACCGGGGAGAAACACCTCGGGAACTTCATCGGCGCCGTGATGCGCTGGGTCGACGATCAAGGCCCTGACAGCTTCCATGGCATCGTCGATCTCCATGCGCTGACCGTCCGCCGCGATCCCGCCATGCTCCGGGAAAAGACCCGCGAGACCGCCATGCTCCTGGTCGCTGCTGGCATCGACCCGAACAGCAGCTGCATCTTCGTGCAGAGCCAGGTGCCCGAACACGCCCAACTCGGGTGGGTCATGGAGTGCACCGTCGGCTACGGCGAGTTGTCCCGCATGACCCAATTCAAAGACAAGGCGGCCAAGCAGAGCGACGACAGCGTGCTCGCCGGCCTCTTCACCTACCCGGCACTCATGGCCGCAGATATCTTGCTCTACGACGCCGAGCAGGTTCCGGTCGGCGACGATCAGCGCCAGCACATCGAACTCACCCGTGACGCCGCGCAACGGTTCAACCGTCTCTACGGCGACACGTTCGTGATCCCCGTCGGCACCATGCCCAACGTCGGCGCTCGGGTGATGGACCTCCAAGAACCCACGAACAAAATGTCGTCGTCGTTCACCTCACCCGGCGGCACCATTGGGGTTCTCGATGCCCCCAAGGATATAGAGAAGAAAATCAAGCGGGCCGTGACCGACCTCGGCGGTGACGTGCGTTTCGATCCGCAGAACAAGCCCGGCGTGTCGAACCTGCTTTCCATCCTGGCGGCAACCAGCGGAGAGGAAGACCCCGCGGCGCTGGCCACGCGCTACACCCAATACGGTCCCCTCAAGGCCGACACCGCAGCCGCACTGATCGAGTACCTCCGCCCCACCCAGGAACGCTTCGCCGAACTCAACGCCGACCCGGCCGAGATGGACCGCATCCTCGCCGCCGGCGCACAACGAGCGCAGTCGATCGCCTCGGTCACCTTGGAGCGCGCGTTCAAAGCAGTCGGGCTTCGCTGACACCCGCCCTCACCGTTGCACCCTCGCCCGGGGGTGGGCCTGCATGAAGACGGAGCGGAGACGCTCGGCCGTGACGCGGGTGTATCGCTGGGTCGTGGTGAGCGAGGCATGGCCGAGCAATTCCTGCACCGTGCGAATGTCGGCGCCATGCTCGATCATGTGCGTCGCGCATGAATGGCGGAACACGTGCGGGTGCACCACGTCGGCCAGCCCGGCGAGCTCAGCGTGGCGCTTCACCACCAGCCATGCCCCCTGTCGCGTCAGCCGGCCGCCCCGGGCGTTCAGGAACACGGCCTCGGCATCACCCCGTTTCGCCCAGCGGTGTGGCTCCAACCGGGGTCGACCCGACGGACCGAGGTACTCGACCAGCGCTCGCATCGCGAACCCGGCGAGCGGGACAAGCCGCTCCTTCGAGCCCTTCCCGAGCACGCGGGCCATTCCGTCGTCGAGATCGAGAGACGAAAGCTGTAAGCCGACGAGCTCGCTGATCCGCATCCCGGTGCCGTAGAGCACCTCGAGCATCGCCCGGTCGCGGTATCCGACGCCGTCGACCCCGATGCAGGTGTCGAGCACCCGTGTCACTTCGTCCTCCGACAACGCCTTAGGCACGGCATCGGTCACCTTGGGCACCGACAGGTCCCGGCCGACTGACCCCGTGGCGATGCCCTCCGACGTGCGCCACCGATAGAAGGACCGGATCGTCACGCCGGCCCGTCGCCGCGAGGCCACAGCGAGATCCCGGGCCCGCAGCGTCTCAAGGTGCCGAAGGATCGTGTCGTCGTCGACCTCCTCGACCGTGAGCCCATGTTCCGTCAGCCAACCGGCGTAGCGGGCGAGGTCTCGTCGATACGCCGCCAGGGTGTTCGAACTCCGACCCCGCTCGAGAAGCAGCGACGTGAGGAACGCCTCGATGTCGGGGTGCGACGCGGGTGCCGTAAGGGACGCTCCCATCGAACTACCTCCCGTGGGCGACAAGCAGCGCGAACGCGTACGCCGTCTTCCCGTCGATGATTTCACCGGCCTCGATCATCGACAGCGCGTCGCTGAGCCGCAAACGGCTCACCACCATGTCGTGCTCCTCCGGCCCATGGCGATCGGTGTCGACCGGTGTGAGATCGCGAGCGACGAAGATCGTCACACGCTCATCGGTCATACCCGGCGCAGGAACATACGTGCACAGATGATCAAGGCGACCGCACAGGAGGCCGACTTCTTCACGCAACTCCCGACGCGCCGCCTCGGCGAGTGGCTCACCGGGACGATCAAGCATGCCGGCAGGTATCTCGAGAAGACGGTTCATCATCGATGCCCGGAACTGGCTCACCACCGTGATCGTTCCGTCGTCGTGCAACGGCACCACCGCCACCGCGCCTTGGTGACGCACGATCTGACGACGGAACGTCTCTCCGTTCGGTGACTCGAAGGTCTCTTCGGTCAGCCGGAACACCGGACCGTCGTAGATCGGTGCCGATGACACCAGACGGAAGTCGCCCGTCCCCGCGGACACCGATCGCGACATCACAAAGACAATGCCGCTCAGGCCACCGGGACAGAGGAGTCGAGGTGATCGACTCCGATGAGACGCGGCTGGCGCCCTTCGGCGCGCAGCACGGCAGCGGCAATCAGCTCGCGGAACAGCGGGTGCGGGCGCTGCGGGCGCGACAAGAACTCGGGATGCGACTGGGTGCCGACCCAGTACGGATGATTGCCAAGCTCGATGAACTCGCACAGTCTCCCGTCGGGTGACATGCCGGACAACGTGAGCCCGCCCTCCATCAGACGGCGGTGGTAGCGCGGGTTCACCTCATAGCGGTGACGGTGTCGTTCGTAGACGACCTCGCGACCGTATGCGCGCTGAACTTTTGTTCCGAGCACCAACGCCGCTGGATAGGTGCCGAGACGCATCGTGCCGCCCTTCTCCACCACTTCGCGTTGCTCGTCCATCAGATCGATCACCCGATCGGGAGACGTCGCATCGAACTCACTTGAGTTGGCATCGGGAAGACCGAGCACGTGCCGAGCGAAATCGATGACCATCACCTGCAGGCCGAGGCAGATTCCGAGACACGGGATGTTTGACTCGCGTGACCACTGTGCCGCAGCAATCTTGCCTTCGATCCCCCGCTCGCCGAAACCCCCCGGGATAACGATGCCATCGAGGTTGTTGAGCCGTCCTTCGCGCAGAAGCTCGGCCATGTGCTCGGCTTGGATGAGTTCGATCTCCACGTTCACTCCGTGGAACACTCCGGCATGGCGCAGCGACTCGACGACTGAGAGATAGGCATCGATCAGGTTGACGTACTTGCCAATCAGTCCGACCCGAACCGACCCTCGCAGCGACCCCACCCGACGCACCAGCGCTCGCCAGTCCTCGAGGTTGATCGGATGCTCGTTCTGATCGATGCGCAAGATGTCGCACACGTAGGAATCGAGGCCTTCGGCATGGAGGTTCAACGGCACCTCATACAGCGACGCAGCATCCGTGGCGCTGATCACGGCTTCGGGTTCCACGTCGCACAGTCCACTGATCTTGCGCTTGATGTCGTCGGGGATCGGCCGGTCGCTTCGACACACGATCACGTCGGGCTGAATGCCTCGTGCCCGAAGCTCGGTGACGGAGTGCTGCGTCGGCTTGGTCTTCTGCTCGCCGGACGGACCGATGAACGGCAACAGCGTGACGTGCAGGTAACAGACGTTGTCGCGGCCGACCTGCTTGCGCATCTGGCGAATCGCCTCGAGGAACGGCAGGATCTCGATGTCGCCGACGGTGCCACCGACCTCGCTGATCACAACGTCGACGTCATCGGTGGCCAGCGCCAAGATCCGCCGCTTGATCTCGTCGGTCACGTGGGGGATCACCTGGACGGTCTTGCCGAGGTAGTCGCCTCGCCGTTCCTTCGCCAGGATTGTCTGGTAGATCGAGCCCGAGGTGGCGTTGCTGTGGCGAGGGAGGTCGACGTCGATGAAGCGCTCGTAGTGTCCGAGGTCGAGGTCGGTCTCGCCTCCGTCGGCGGTGACGAACACCTCACCGTGTTCGAACGGGTTCATGGTGCCCGGATCGACGTTGAGATAGGGGTCGAGCTTCTGCATCGTGACCCGAAGTCCCCGCTGCTTGAGGAGTCGGCCGAGCGACGCCGCCGTGATTCCCTTTCCCAGAGAACTTGCCACGCCGCCCGTCACGAAGATGTGCTTAGCCACGGGGGGACACCCTACCCCGCTCCTCACGGCGACCGAAGGAGCCTGAGCCGGAAGTATTCGACCGCCGCTACGTGCCGTGCGTGGCCCCTGCGTGCCGTGCGTGGCGACCGCCGCTACGTGCCGTGGGTGCCGTGCGTGCCCCTGCGTGCCGTGCGTGGCGACCGCCGCTACGTGCCGTGGGTGCCGTGCGTGCGTCGCTCGGGCAGCGTGCCGAGGCGGTCGAACCACCGGAGCGGTCGTACGCGGTCGATCACGCTGGTGAACGACACCTTCTCGCTCAACGCATTCAGCGCCACCAACACGATGAGGACGCCGACCCGCACCGACTGCGGTGTCACCAGGACGCTGACGCCCAGCATCGCTCCGATGGGATTGGAGCCGGTGTCGCCGAGCATCGTCCGTTCCCGGAGGTCGTCACGCAGCATCACGATCAAGACGCCGGCCATCACGGCAAGGGCCAGGGTCGGGCGAAACGCACGAACGTAGAGGTACTCGGTCATGAACGCCGCCATCGCCGCGAGGATGAACGCACTCACCACGAGGCCTACCTTCAAACAGCGTCCCGGGGCTCGGTCGAACAGGTTCGCGAGGTTGGCCGCCAACGCGATGACCGCCCCGTTCACGAGCACCCATGCGAACCCTCGGTCCCCACCGGTCGGCGAACTCGCAGCGATGGCCAGCGCAACCGCCCCGCCGCCGAAGAGCTTCAGCGCCCCGGTGGTCAGCCGGCCCGTCCGGAGCGACGCGAGATGGCCACGAAACCCCCTCGCCGTTCCCGTGGCTCCGAGATCGTCGATGAGCCCCAGGAAACTGAAGATCAGCACCGGAAAGCCGACCGAGGAGAGCGCCACGAAGAAGGTGACCCAGTAGTCGGTCTGCATCGAGGCTGGCAGACGGTCTCCGTACACCAACCACCCGGACACCGACGACGTGGCCGCCAAGACGAGCCCGACGACCACGATCACCAACCCGCTGCCCACGCCCAGCTCAGCGCCCCGGTAGTTCGAGCGACGGAACACGGGTGCGTCGAGGATGGGGCGCACCAGCCGAACGGCGAGCGCCCCGAGCAGGACGCCGGCGAGGACACCAAGACAGAGCACCAGCGTCGCCACCAGACGCGGAGGTCCGCGCAGAATGGCGTCGATCACCTCGAGCCCCCTCGCCCGTCGCTCACGGATCCGCCGGCCACCGACGTGATGACGAATGCCTCGTCATCGCGTTGCAGCGCGAGGAGCGTGACGAACGGACCGAGGTAGACGAAGACGAGCGCCGTCACAACGGTTCCGGAGTCGTTCGCAGCGAACCCGAGCAAGCCGCAGAGCAGGGCGGCGACCACACCGGCGCGCAGCGCGGTGCCGCGACCGATATCGCGTTCCCACCCGCGTTGCACCACGAGGAAGAACAGCAGAACGATGGCGATGATCGGCACGATCCAGGTCCAGAACGAACCGGTGAACACGCGGATGTTCGTGGCGATCTTCCGTGACACCGTCGTCAGGAACGTCGATGAGCCGCTGTCATCGCCCATCATCGCCGCGACAAGTCGGCCAAGATGCGTGCGCGAATTCTCCGGACGTAGGTAGTCGAGTCCGGCCGCGGCAGCCAACGCCACGAGGGTAGCGACCCCGGCAAGGATCACCGGCTTGGCCCGCAGCGCGCGACCGGACATGACGAAGAGCAGCAGACCGAACACCGGGACGAGCGTCAAGATACCGCCGACGTCGGACCCGAGGAACGGCGCTCCATCAACGACGAGGACGACGCCGCACACCAGACCGGCACCGATCAGAGCCTCGCGTCGCCGCGGCGCGTACTGGACATGAATGGCCGCCCACAGAATGCTCGTGGACGCCAGGGCGGCGAACGCGGCGTTGCCGATGCCGGTGAACCGGGCGGCCGTGTGCGGTGAGTACCCGAGGATGCTCGACTGCTGCAACGCCGCGCCCCAGCACAGGTCGATCACGTTGATGGCCACGGTGGCGAACAGGATCCACGAGAGCGGGCTCAGCGGATGGCGTCTTGCCCGTCGGGCGAGCACCACGATCGCGAGATCGAGCGCAAGCATCACCAGGGCGCCGAAGGGACCGAGGAGCCACGCGTTCGGAATCATCCGGAAGACAAACGTCGTCAACGGCCACGCCGCAACACCCAAGACGATCCAGGAGAGCACGCGCCTCATCGGGCCTACCGACCCGCGCGACGAGAACAGCAGCATCGTGAGCAGGTACACGATGACCTGGAAGATCACGTAGCCCTTGGTCAGCGGAAGGTAGATGCGCTCGCGATACCCCGCGAGATCGTTCATGTCCCGTAGCCGGCCGATACTCGCCGGTCCGGCGGTGGCGTGGAAGCGCAAAGGGTGGCCGATCATGTCGGCACTCGTCGGCTCATCCGTCGGATCGATACCAAGCACGCTCAGGATCGTCGGGGAGAGGTCGGTCAGCGTGATCAACCCGAGACGTTTCGTCGACGGCGAGTGCGCGTAGCCCGACACCACTCCGGCCCCCCACAAGACCGTCGGGGTGAGCTCCCACGTGCCCGTCGGAGGACGCATGCCGGCGACGATCAGCAGCGTGCCCGTCGGCAGCGAGCCGACAACCTTCGCAACGAGCGCGTCGGTACGCCGAAGCGCATCAACCCGCAACGCCTCGAATCGGTCCTCCGTGGTAAAGCCCTTGAAGGCGAACGCTCGATCCATCTCCCCCGGATCGACGACGGTCACATCGCTCGCCTCGACGGCACGGGCAACTGCGTCGAGGAAGACACCCTCGTCGACGGCAACGCCGAACGGTTTGGTGGCGTCGGCACGCAACAGACCGGTCACCGTCCCGTGCGTGACCGAACCACCGAGATCGGCGAGCGCAATCGCCGTGGGCCGCTGCAGCCCGGCGTCCGGATCGCGGTCAACGAGGCCGGTGTCGGACGAGCCGACGACCGCCGTGGAACGCCCGACAACACCCAGCGTCTCACCGAGCGCGGCCGGAAGCGTTGGCAGGTACCGCCCCTCGTTTCGGGCAATCGTCTCTGCGAGTCCGGTGACCACGACGCCACCGGCGGAGGTTCGTCCGGTGCGCAGTTCCGCCACCTCTGCGGCGGTGAGCAGGCCGACGGCATCGTCAGATCCATACGCGTCGGCGGCAGCATCAGTCGAACGGACCCGGCTACCGGCACCGAGGGACGTATAGGCCTCCACCGTTGACGGCCGGCCCGACAACGTGCGGACGCTCGTCGCCGCCACCGCGCCCTCGCGGACCAGACGGTCGAGCGTCGGGGTGTCGCCCGAGCCGAGATCGTTGAGCGACAGACGAGGAAAGCCGAACACCACCACCTTCTTCGCCGTTGCGGTGGCCGCGACACTCGACGGTTCGAATCCGCCGGAACGCAGCAACGCAGCGGCGAGGAAGGCGACAGCGGTGAACACCATGAGGCCGATGCGTAGACGTGAGGAGGTGCTCCGTGACCACAGCGCACGGATGATGTCGAGCCCTTGACGGCCGCGATGGGCAAACCCACCAAGACTGCGGCCGGTGTGACGATGGTCGAAGTCAACCGGCACCTCGACCACCCTGGCCCCGGCACGCACGGCGTCGATGGTCATCGCCGTCTCCATGCCAAAGCGGTCGGCGAGGGTGAGCGATCGGAGCAGTTCGGCCCGTGCCGCCCGTTGGCCCGACAGTGGCGCCGTCGCCTCGAAACCCGCCGAGCGCCGGATTCCTGCGCCGGCCAGTTCCTTGATCCGACCGAATCCGCCGCGAGCGCCCGCCGCCATGGTCGGCACACCGATGACGAGATCGGCGTCGCCGTGTCGCAGCGGCGTGAGGAGCGCGTCGGCAATACCTGCGGTGTCGCCGAGGTCAGCATCGATCAGCAGGTAGGTCGATGCCTCGGGGCTTGCGTCGATGCCGGCGGACACTGCGCCGCCCTTGCCCCGGTTCGTTCCGAGACGGAGCACCGTCACCCGATCGTCGTCGCCGGCCGCGTCGAACGCAAGGCGCGCCGTGTTGTCCCCCGAGCCGTCGTCGATCACCACGATCCGGTCGACCTCGGTCAACGCTGCGAGCGCCCGAACCGTGGCGGCGATCGAGTCCGCTCGATCCTTGGCCGGCACGAGCGCAACGACCGGGTGAAGCGACGATGCGGGCAACGTCATGGCGTGGGAATGAGCCGTTCGGCGTCGTCGGCCGAACCGTAGTGACCGACCCGGCCGCGGCCGAGGTCCTCCAACGCATAGACCGTGCTGACGCGACCGGCTCGATCGTCGACGTCGTCGATGGTCGACACCCGTGCTGCGAGAGCAGCAGCGTCGCGAACGTTCTGCACCAGGGGGTCCTCGGTCCGGCCCACGACGACGACGGGAGCCATTGCCGCGAGCCTCTCGATCCAGGACGCCGCGGCGCTTACGTCGACGGTCGACGATTCAGCCCGGAGGAACACGACTCGGGTGCCGACGGGGATGACCTCCGGAAAGCTGGCGTCGGATGCTGAACGTCGTTCGATCAGGCCGGCAGCAACGAGGGGCTGCAGCGACTCCACGTCGAAGGGGCGTCCGATTGCGCCGATGATTCGCTGACCCACGAGGAACCTCACGGTGTTCGGGCGCGTCGAGGTTGCGCCCACGGCGACCCGGGCGCGTTCCAGTACGTCGGGTGACGAGATGTCCAGCGACGGGCCGATCGCCAGGGTGCCAAGCACCCGGGCACCGGACGACCGGAGCGTGTTCGCCAACTCGGCCGTGCGATCGTCGTCGATCGCCCCGTCCGTGACGAACAACACCGATTTCGCGAGCAGGCGGTCGCTCACCATTCGGTCTTCGGCCTGCTCACCGAACCGCTCGAGCTCGCCCGTTTCGTTCCGCAGGTCGCTGATGGTGGACGCTCGTTCCTCAAGGGTGCGATCGAGCGAAGCAATACGCCGCTGCGACTGAGATACGAGCCCTTGATCGACGACGGTCGCGCCAACGGCGATGCCAATGGCGAGGGCCAGGAAGACGGCCACCAGAGAAACGATATGGAAGCGGAGGTTGATCATCGACGCCACTCGCGAAGCGAGATCCACAGCGAGTCCCAGAAAAGCCGAAACGGCGGGGAGAGCGCCAGGATGAACACGAGCGCAACCATGGCCGTGAGCACCAGCAGCGTGATGTCTCGTTTGCGGGCGCGGTGCTCATACAGGCGGTTCAGACCTTTGGCGTCGACGAGGATCGGTCCGACCTTCAATCGGACGAGGAACGTCGAAGCCATGCCGGGCCGACCCTTGTCAAGGAAGTCGACGAGGTTCACGTGGGTGCCGACAGCGACGATGAGCTCCGCCCCGCGTTCGAATGCGAGGAGCATGGCGATGTCCTCACTCGTCCCCGACATGGCCCAGGTAACGAACTCGACGCCCTCCTTGCGAAGCCGCTCCGCGCCCGGGGCCTTTCCGTTCGGATACGCGTGCACCACGAGTTCGGCGCCGCAACGCAGCCCCTCGCTGGACACCGAGTCCATGTCGCCGATGATCACCGAAGGTTTCAGACCGTTGGTCAAGACCGCGTCGGCGCCACCATCGACAC
>JANOHI010000031.1:0-15493 GCA_031406385.1 Acidimicrobiia bacterium | reverse complement strand
GCTGACGCTGAGCGCGCCCGAGATGACCGTGCTCGTCGGTGGCATGCGGGTGCTCGGAACGAACACCGATGGTTCAAATCACGGTGTCTTCACGAGCCGCCCCGGCACGCTCAGCAACGACTTTTTTGCGGCCTTGCTGGACCTCTCGACCGAGTGGCAGCCGACCTCGGGTTCCGAGGACGTCTTCCACGGAAGCAATCGGGCGACGGGCGAACTGCGGTGGACCGGCACCCGTAACGACCTCGTCTTCGGATCGAACTCGCAGCTGCGGGCCATTTCCGAGGTGTACGGATCGGCCGACTCGCAGGAGAAGTTCGTGACGGACTTCGTGGCCGCGTGGTCCAAGGTCATGAACCTCGACCGCTTCGACATCTGAACCATCGCCTGAACCTCGACGGCGCACTGAGCGTCGCTATCGGCTGAACGTCACGATCGCCCGAACCGAGTCAACTCGGTTCGGGCGATCGTTCACGTATCGGCCATGTGGCGTTCAGCATTCGACGAGAACTCGTCAGCAATGATGTTCACCTCCATGGAACATCACGTGACAGCGCTCGCCGCCGAGCTGGCGGAGCTTCGTGCCGACGTTCTCGCCGCCGAAGAAGCGCACGCCGACGTGATCGCCAGGACCCATCCGAGGCATCGGCGCTCCGCGGTCAATCTCGTGCACTACGTCGAATTGCGCAAGCACGACCTGCGTGAACTGCAGACGAAGCTGGCCGGGCGAGGACTCTCCTCGCTCGGCCGGTGCGAGGCCAACGTGCTGGCCACCATCGAGGCCGTGCTCGGTCTGCTCATGAACCTCGCCGGCGGCGAACCTTCACCCGTGAGCGCGAGCATCTCGCTCGGTGAGGGTGATCGGCTGCTGGCGCACAACGCCGATCTGCTCCTCGGCCCGACCCCCACGCATCGGTCGACCCGCATCATGGTGACCCTCCCGAGCGCAGCAGCGGACAACCCGTCGCTGGTGACCAAGCTCGTGGCGAACGGGATGGACATCGCCCGCATCAATTGCGCCCACGACACCGCCGACCGGTGGACGGCGATGATCGAGAATGTCCATTCATGCAACCGTCCGAGCGCCCCGAAGGTGCGCACGGCGATGGACCTCGCCGGCCCCAAGCTGCGGACCGGTCCGTTGCAGCTCGGCCCCCCAGCACTGCGAATCGCGCCGACGCGTGACGAACTCGGGCACGTGACCCAACCCGCCCTGGTGTGGCTCACCGCGACGGACGCACCGGCCCCCGAGGTGCCAGCTGGCCGGCGCATCGCCATCGTGCCGGTCGATGACGCAGCGTTCCTGGAGTGCCGGCGCCCCGACGACAAATTGGAGATCTCCGACAGCCGAGGGTCGGTGCGGAGCTGGAAGGTCGTCGAGCTTGCGGCCGGCGGATGCCTGGTGTCCACGGAACAGACCACCTACGTCACGAGCGGACTCGTGGTTGGCCACCTCGATGAAGCCACCGGCGAGAGCACCTTTGCGTCGGTCGGCGAGCTGGCGCGTCGCGAGCAGGTGCACCGAGTGCAACGCGGAGACCGAGTGGTTTTGACACGCTCGCTCGAACCGGCGGTGGGCACCCCGGAGGGGACGGTCCATCACATCGGGTGCACTCTTCCGGAAGCCTTCACCGCTGTTCGCGCCAAGCAATGGGTGTGGCTCGACGACGGCAAGATGGGCGGTGCCGTCGACACCGTGACGCCTGATGAGATCGCCGTGACGATCACCGAGATCCGACCCGGCGGCGCCAACCTGAGGGCTGGCAAAGGGATCAACTTCCCGGAGTCTGACCTGCGCCTCGAGGCGTTGACGGCGAAGGATCGTGACGATCTTCCGTTCGTTGTTCGCCACGCCGACATGCTCAACTTCTCCTTCGTCCGCCGACCCGAGGACGTCGAGATACTGCAGGACGAGCTCAAGGGTCTCGACGCGACCGACATCGGCATCGTGCTCAAGATCGAGAACGTGATGGCGTTCGAGAACCTGCCTGAGCTGCTCCTCGTGGCGATGCGCAGTGATCGAGTTGGCGTGATGATTGCTCGTGGTGATCTTGCCGTGGAGGTCGGATTCGAGCGTCTTGCGGAGGTCCAGGAGGAAATCATGTGGGCATGTGAAGCAGCACATGTGCCGGTCATCTGGGCGACCCAGGTGCTCGACACGCTTGCCCGCACCGGGCAGGCCTCACGAGCGGAGGTCACCGACGCCGCCATGGCCGACCGGGCTGAGTGTGTGATGCTCAACAAAGGTCCTAACATCAACAAAGCAATACGGACGCTCGATTCGATCCTGCGAAGGATGCAGAATCACCAGGACAAGAAGCGCAGCCTCATGCGCCGCCTGCGATCGTGGGACCGTGAATGACCATGGAACGTGAACTCAAGATGATCGCCGATTCGGACACGGCGCTGCCCGACCTCACCGGGGTCTCCCCGGGAGTGATCTGCGGTCCCTCGTCGACGCAGGAGATGCTGGCCGAGTATTACGACACCCCAACGTTGTCTCTCGCCCGCTGGGGTGCCTCGCTGCGTTGGCGTGATGAACGTCCGAAACCGCTCTGGACGGTGAAGCTCCCGGCGAGTTCAGACGGTTCGTTCATGTCGCGTCACGAAGTCACGTTCGCCGGGCCCCGGGCGAACGTGCCGCCCCGGGCCATCGAACTGGTGCGAGTGTTCCGGCGTGGACAGCCTCTCGAAGCCGTGGCCACGTTGCGAACGACGCGCACCGAGACGGCGCTGCTCGTCGACGGCGAGTCGATCGCTACGGTGTGCGACGACCTTGTCACCGGCGATCGGATCGGCGCCGAGTCGCTGTCGTTCCGCGAGATCGAAGTGGAACTTGCGCCGGAGGTCGAGGCCGAAGCGACACTGCGGGCCATCACCCGGCGTCTCCGCAAGTCGGGTTGTCAGGTGGAGGAACCGGTCCTGGCGAAGGTCGCCCGTGTGCTCGGTGACCCTGCACAGCAATCGCCCGATGTCGTGATCAGCGATCTGACGCCGCGATCGCGCGTCGGTGCTCTCGTGACGAGCACGCTGTCGGGATCACTCGATCAGCTGATCCGTCGAGACCCCCTGGTGCGCGGCGGCAACGAGCCTGAAGACCTGCATCAGTTCCGTGTGGCCGCCCGCCGTCTCCGGTCCGATCTGGGCACGTTCGCTCCGGTTCTCGACTCGGCGTGGGCGAGACCGTTGCGCGACGAATTGCGCTGGCTCGGCAACGAAGCAGGCGCGGTCCGCGACGCCGACGTACTCCGGCTCCGGCTCGAACGGCGGTTCGGGGCAATGCCCGCCGCTGATGCGGTGGTCTCGGGTCAACTCTTGGGACGCCTGGAGCACGCAAGGTCGCGGGCCCGGTCGCGGCTCCTTCGCTCGATGGCCACCGATCGTTACGACGCGTTGATCGAAGCACTCATCTCTGCGACTCATGAACCCCGCCTCGCCGCCGACGACCCGAAGATCGCGTCGCGTCCAGCCCGACGCATCGTTGCCGAGTTGGTTCGCAGGCGCTGGCGACGGCTGAAGCAGGCCGCTGATGCTCTCGACGCGGACTCACCCGACGAAGACCTCCACGACGTCCGCATCCTGGCCAAGCGGTGCCGCTACGCATCCGAGGCGGCCTCGAAGGTGTTCGGTCGCGATGCCCGACGGTTCTCCCGGGCGATCGCCGAGGTGCAGGAAGTCCTCGGCGACCACCAGGACACGGTGGTCGCCGAAGCATGGCTGCACGCCGCGGCGAAAGCAGTCCCGGGCGCCGGCGTGCTGGCTGGCTTGGCGATCGCCGAGGAACGCGCCGAGCGGCTCGAACACCGTCAGAATTTCGCAGCGGCATGGGCGGCGGCGCGCGACCCGGAGCTCCGCTCCTGGCTTCGTTGATTTCATGCTCCAGGCTGCGAGCGCCCGCATCAGGACTTGTACGGCGTGCGTGCCCTCTTCCATGCCGTGGGCCGGGGACGATCGTTTTGCGGAACGACGAGGGAGCCGACGAAGTCGCCGTTGGCGTATACCCGGTCGATGTCGCGCTTGACCTCGGCGAGATCGTTTCCTGACACCACTCCGTTGCTTGTCGCCCGGTAGAACTGCACGGTGACCCGGATGGGGAACCGCTCGTCTCGTTCCAGACGGTTGCCGTTGAACTCGCGCACCGGCCCGAGCTTCTCGCCGTGACCGATCACCGCGTTCTCCACGTCGCTGGCCGCCCGCTTGGCCTTGCTGGGCGCTACCGGTGCGGCCGAAACGGCGTCATTGGTCGCACCGGTGGCGCTGGCGCCGGGCGAGTATTCCTCGCTCTGGGGATAGGGCTGCGTGTATTGCGAGTGCACCAGCGGGACCTGGATCACCATGACCATGTCAGAGCCGGCGTCGAGGGCACCGGCATCGCCCTTGCGGGAGCGGCCGGACTCAATGCGTGCTTTCACTGCGCTGCGGCGCTCGCCGGTGAAGGTGGTCTCCTGCCCGTGATCGTTGAAGAACAGCTGCTGGCCCCACTGTTGATACGACTGGTCTCCCGACCAGTTCTCGACAACCGTCATCGACGTGCCTTCACGGGTGGCGAGGAGGACGAGCACGGCCGGGTTCGCGGCGGACGACTGGTAGTTGTAGATCACCGGAGTGAACTCCGCCTTGCCTTCGCGGGGGAGCGGGAGGAACACGTGCTGCGCCGACACGAGTGCGTGGGTGTCGCGGCGGGCGGTCAGGTTGTTGTCACCGATCACGTCGCCCGGCAGGCTCACGTATGACCGGATGTTGGCGAGCACCTCACGCAACGGCACGCTCGTCACGGTGGAACGCCGATGCTGGTTGCCGACCTTGATCCAGAGGTCGTCCATGCGGACGTCGGCGGTGGTGTCGCTGAAGTTGGGATAGCGGATCACCGGGAGAAGATGCGTCTGCACGTTGCCCCGGCCGAGTGGCTCGCGGACCTGCAGTGTCAGGTCGGAGATGTTCGGGCCGACGGAGGATCCGATCGAGCGTCCCGTGTCCTCCCAGGTCACGTTGAGGACGTCGAGTCCGTAACGCGCCGCCTGGTTGGTTAGATCGACATCGAAGGGCATATCGACGACGGCGTCGATGACCTCGCGGAATCCGGGAACCGGAGGGCGCGGGGGCACATAGGGTGCCCCCGGGGTCGTCGGCGACGGCCCGTCGAATGGCTTCGGGGAGGGCATGATGCCCCAGCCGCCGGAGGATGAGCCTGACGCCAGCGACGGAAGTGCAGCAGCGCCCACCGCCACGCCCGCGGCGCCGAGGGCGAGGCCTCGAAGGAGGGAGCGGCGCGAGAGCGCTCGGTCAACATCGGGATGGGCGGTGGGGCTGGACTCGTCGTTCATGGCGTGCTCCTTGTCGTGGTCGGGCGAAGCCGTTCGTGCTTGTTCCGACGACGACGCCACGGTCGGTGGTTCCCGTGACGAGAAAGAATTTCGGGTCGATCCGCCCGCAGGTAACCTCGTTCGGCGATGGGGGACGAAGGCGAGAGGCGTGGGCGGAGCGCGCGAACCCTGCTGTTGAGCGCACTGTTGGTGGCAGCGGTCGTCGTCACGCCCGCCGCCGCACCGTCACCATCGCCTGCGGCGAAGCGCCCCGCGTCGACGAAAGCGCCGACGCCGCTCTCCGGAGACGCATCCGTGGACGCATCACTTGAAATGGTCAGGACCATCGACATCGATGTCCTGACAAAGACCACCAAGCTGACCAAGAACGCGCCCCGCGCCGAGCGACGCAATGGGCGGGCGAACAGCATCACGCTCACCGGTCCGCGTGGTCTGCAACGTGATCTGCTGGTCGCGGCGCGCGTCGCCGCCGATCGGTTCGGCACCTCCAACACGGTGATCGACCAGGCAACGCTCGAGCTCGTCGGGGTCGAGCGGGGACCTCGCATCGTCCAGATCACCAAGTATCCGTACTCCGTTCCACTCTCCACGCTCTCCCTCGGACCGATTGCTGCGATATCGCTGTTCGGTGACGTGACGGCGACCTCGATCCGCAACGACGAAGCGGTTCTGAGTAAAACATCAGCGCGCCTACGGAAAGCGCGTGTCGGTGATGTGCTGGTGTTGCGGCACTGGGACCGTCCGAAGTCGCTCGTGCGTTTGCGAGTCGGCGCCATCGTGCCCGATGCCGATGCGGGCAATGCCGAAGCGGTGATCTCGCGGGTGAGCGCGCGATTGCTGGGCTTCAGTCGGCCCTCACGCTTGGCTGCGTGGGGCGATATCGCGAAGGTCGACAAAGCATGGACGAAGCTGGTCCCCGCGTCCTATCTCCGACGTTCGGCCACTCCGCCCACGATCGACAGCGTGCTCAGCCAGGCCGAGCTGAAAGCGACGTATGGCGAGTTCACGGTCCGCCGTGATCGTGGCCGACTCGAGAGCGACCCCGCCTGGGTAAGGGCGAACGTTGTCAAACACACCTATCCGATTATCGGCTCCGTGGCCTGTCATCGTGCAATGGTCGAGCCGCTCGGACGGGTCATGACCGAACTGGTGGCGGCGGGGCTGCAGGACCTCATCGATGTCCGCGACACGAAACGTGCCGGAGGCTGCTTCAGCCCCCGTGAGGTGCGGACGACAACCGGCACGAGTGGGCGCAACCTTTCCCGCCATGCCTGGGCGGCGGCAATCGACATCAACCCGAGTACCAACGGCTTCGGTGCGAAACCGACGATGGACGCCCGCCTGATTTATGTGTTCCGTCGCAATGGGTTCGCGTGGGGAGGCACCTGGAGTATCCCCGACGGTATGCACTTCGAGCTCGTCGGTCCTGCTCGCATCGTCGGCGGAGTGCTTCCGTCGTCCACGACCACGACGACCACGACGACCACGACCTCCACGACCACGACGTCCACGACCACGACCTCCACGACGACCACGACGACATCGACCACCTCGACGACGATCTTTGGCGCAACGGCGTCTTCTTCGGTCGGGGCATCGACTGCCACGACAACGATCTTTGGCGCAACGCCGTCTTCATCGGTTGGCTCGTCGCCGACCCCAACAACCACGGCGATGCCGACTTCAACCCGACCGGGCCGTTCAGGATCGGCGTCGTCCTCGACGTTGACGTTTCGCAGCGGATTATCGACGACGGCGCCCGCTAGCTCATTCACCGTTCCCGCCGGTGGCTCGACCACGACTACCGTGCAGCCGCCGGTCTCGCCTGAGCCACCGGCGCAGGAACCGTCCGCCGGCGACCCTGTCTGAGCTTTCGCCGTTCGGAGCCTTCGATGTCATCCACCTCCTTCTGGCGACTCCTGGTTGTCGTCGTCATATGCGGGCTTACGATCGTGAGATTGCGGAGCAATCCGATTCCGCGACGCGAGCTTGTTCGACGCCTGCCGCGGTGCGTCGCCGGACTCGCATGTTTTGGCGTGGGTATCGGGCTGTTCTTCGCCTCGCGTCTCGGTACCGGACCGTGGGATGTCCTCCACGCCGGGCTGGCCGAACGGTTCCATCTACCCGTCGGCGTGGTCATCAACCTGGTCGGGTTGGCGATCCTGCCGCTGTGGCTCCCGCTCAAGGAACCGATCGGCCTCGGCACGGCGTTGAACGCACTCGAGATCGGCTTCGTGCTAGATCTCGTACGCCCGCACCTCCCGACCACGGATCTCCTCGCCGGGCGCGTCGCATTTGCCGTGCTCGGCGTCGTTGTCATTGCGCTCGGCTCCGGTCTTTACCTCGGTTCCGGGCTCGGTTCGGGCCCACGCGATGGCTTGATGATGGGCCTCAACCGACTCGGCCTCTCGATACGCGCAGCACGGACGGTCGTTGAACTCTCCACCCTGCTGATCGGGTGGCTACTCGGCGGCAAGCTCGGTGCCGGCACGGTGATCTTCCTCGTCGGCATCGGCCCCCTCGTCCACATCTTTCTCCCCCGCCTCCTCCTCCCACCCCTCCCACAACGCGTGAAGGTGGCCCGCTAGGAGAGAGGTTGCCCCCATATGTGGGGGCAAAACACCTCCCAACGCTGCTGGGAGGCGTTTTGCCGCACTACGCCGCGTCCGTTCGGTTCCGTCCGGGCGCTGCGCCGCTGCCCGCGTCCGCCGCCTCCCGCCCGGCGCCCCGCAGCATCCGCTGGCTCCCGCCCTCCGAAAGCTGCAATGACGGCGTGCCCGGCGCGTGCGTCCTTAGGATCTGCTCCAGAGGCGTCGATACTCACTCGTACCCAAAGCATCAAGGAGACGGAAATGACCTTGCTCATGCAGACTCGATCGCGTTGGTTCCGCGTTCTCGCCACGACAATCGCCGGGGGAACGCTCTTGTCCCTCGCTTCGCAGCCGCCAGTCTCGGCCATTCCTATCCTGACGATCCCGGTCATCACGATCCCGGTCATCACGCTCCCGCCCGGCATCCTCGTTCTGCCTCCGCTGATTCCGATCGTGGTGCAGGACACCTCGGTCGCCATCACCGACGACGTCACGGCCATTGATCAGGGGAGCGCGGTTGTTACCAAGATCACCGTTTCGAACCGTTGGAACGTGGCGGCGACCGGTATCAACGTCCTTTACTCGCCCCCGCTGAGCCACACCGGCAGCATCTGGGCGTGCACGGTGAGTCCAGGTGATTCGTGCGGCGGGTCAACGACCGGAACCGGTGCGATCAGCCGATCGATCACGCTGGGAGCGGGCAAGTCTGCGGTGTTCACGGTGAGCGCCGCAGTTGTCCCGACGGCGACCGGCACGATCAACAGCACCGTGACGATCGTGCCGCCCGTGAGCTTCGGTGACAACAACTCGTCGAACAACCAGGCTGCTGACACCACGGCCATCAACCCGCCGGTGACCACGACGACCGCGGTCACGACGACGACGACCGGTTCCCCCACCACCACGGTCGCGGCAACCACCACGACCGCGGTCGTTCCCGCAACATCGGCGCCGACAGTCGCGATGACGGCCGCCCCGACGCCAACAGCGGCGACGACACCGGCTGTCGCCGATGCGTTCCAGTCGCCGACCGGCGGGATCAAGTGCCAGCTGGCGTTCGATCTCGCCCCCGGCACACAATCGGTCCGGTGCACGGCGATCGGCTCCACGGCCAAGCTCCCGAAGCGCCCTGCCGCCTGTGACTTCGACTGGGAAGACGTCGCTGTCAACGCCACCGGCCGGTCCTATACGGTTTGCGCCGGCGACTCGATCGAAGGGAACTTCCCCGTCCTCGCCTACGGCAAGACCTGGAAGCGAGGCGTGTTCACGTGCACGTCGGCCAAGTCGGGCGTCACGTGTCGCAACCCGAGCCGACGTGGTTTCCGTATCAGCAAGACGAAGCGCTCGTACCTCTAAGGATCCTACGCGCGCCTACCTCTGGCGGCCGTTCGCGGCCCGCCGTAGCACCCATCGGTTCGCCATCCCAATGTCGGACCGATGTTCGCGTTCACGCGAAGAGCGATCAGAAACGAACTCCAGCTCGGTGCGCCGGTAGGCAATTCGGCGAGGGTTTGGGATTGCTCAGAGCGCAAAGTGGGACCCTAAGGTACGGGCATGGATTTCGGTCGCTACACGCTCTTTCCCATCAAGAACGTCCACCCGCTCCCGCACGCTCTCATGGGTCCAGGTGCCCATGAGATGGTCGGAGCCACGGCGGTGTCGCTGGGCATGAAGAAGGCGCTGCTCATGACGACCGGTCTGCGCGGAACAGGCATCGTCGAGGAGATCGCCGCCCAGGTGCGCCACGCCGGGGTGGCCGTCGAAGTGTTCGACCGGGTGGAGTCGAACCCGAAGGACGCCAACGTGATGGATGCGCACGCGGTCTATGCCGAGTCCGGATGCGACTCGTTCATCAGCGTCGGCGGCGGCTCCAGCCACGACTGCACCAAGGCCACGCGTCTCGTCGCCGCTCACGACGGTCGTCTGATCACGGAGTTCAAGGGTCCGTTGGACCTCGGCCACACCACGCTGCCCAAGCACATCGCGGTGTGCACCACAGCCGGTACCGGTTCCGAGACGAGCTTTGCCTTCGTCGTCACCGACACCACGACCGACCCCAACAAGCCCGACAAGTTCAACACCTTTGCCCACGCCCTGTCGCCGACCGTGGCGATCGACGATCCGGTCCTTTACTACTCGCTTCCCGCCGATCTCACGGCCTACTGCGGGTTCGACGTGCTCGCCCATGCGGTCGGTGCATACGTGTCGATCCTCGACAACCTCGTGTCCCATGGGCCGGCGCTTCAGGCGATCGAACTGCTTGCGGAGAACCTCCGTCTGGCTGTCGGCAACGGCTATGACTCGGTCGCCCGGGAGAAGATGATGTACGCGTCGTACATCGCCGGTCAGGCGTTCAACTCCGCCGGCCTCGACGCTGTGCACTCCGTCAGTCACGCCGTGAGCGCGTACTACGACACTCACCACGGGCTCGGCCTCTCCGTTTCGCTGCCGCGGGTGTGGGAGTACAACCTGCCGTCGGCCTACAAGAAGTTCGCTCGCGTCGCCCGGGCGATGGGTGTCGCCACGCCGCGGATGTCAGACGTGCAGGCCGCCGATGCCGCTCTCGAAGCTGCGCTGCGGCTGGCCAAGGACGTCGGTGCTCCGGAGAACTTCACGTCGCTCAACGCCGCTCCGCCGTATACGAAGAGCCGCATCGGCATGGGCCGTTACGCGAGCTCGGCAACCATCGTCGGCGATGCTGCGGACTGCCTCCGTCTCGCCGAGCACGCGGTCGGCGACGTGTGCACCTTCACCAACCCTCGCCAGCTGTCTGTCGATGCGTTCACGAAGCTCATCGACGATTGCATGAACGGGTCGCGGTGAGTGGACCGGTCCTGTCACCCGAACGGGTCGTGGAGCATGAACGGGTCGTGGTGACCCAACACTGGGCCACTCCTGACGAACTCCGCGCCGCGCTCGACGAGCACGGCTACCTCGCCGACTCGGTCACTGCGACCACCGTCTTCCTGGCCCTGCGGCTCGGACGGCCGATCCTGTGCGAAGGACCTCCGGGGACCGGCAAGACCCATCTCGCCCGCTGTATGGCAGCGCTGACAGGTCGGCGTCTCCTGAGGTTGCAGTGCCACGAGGAGCTCGATGAGCGCCGCTCGGTCTACGACTGGGCGTCGGCCCGGCAGCTCCTTGCGGTGCAGCTGATCCGCAGTCGCGTCGACACCGCGGTCGGCGAGTCGCACTCCTGGGAGGAGGCACTCGAGGCGACTCGGGGCGCGCATGATCTGCTCTTCTCCGAGGAGTTCCTCGTCGAGCGCCCGCTGCTCGCCGCCGTCCGCTCGGATGAACCCACGGTTCTCCTCGTCGACGAGATCGACCGATCTGGCGAGGCGTTCGAGGCCCTGTTGTTGGAGCTGCTCGGCGAGGATCAGCTGACGATTCCCGAACTCGGCACCCTGCATCGACGGGCGCCGATGTTGGCCATCCTCACGTCCAACGGCAGTCGCGAGCTATCCGACGCGCTGCGGCGGCGGTGTCTGCACCTGCAGTTCTCCTACCCCGACCGTGATCGGGAGCTGGCCATGATCGCCCGCTTCGTCCCGGGGCTCAACGAACGTCTGGCGGAGGCGATCGTCGCTGCGGTGCGAGCGCTTCGGTCTAGCGACGCGCTGACGAGGCCGCCGGGAGTCAGCGAGACCCTCGACTGGGCCCGTTGCCTCGAGGCCCTCGGCACGACGGAGCTCGACGCCGACGTCGTTGCCGCCACGCTCAGCGCGCTGGTGAAGCGCAACGAGGATGCTGTCGCCGCGGAGCGCTTGATCGGTGCCGTCGTCGGTGCCGGTGCCGGTGCCAATGGCGGTGCCGTCGCGCCAGCGGGCGTGGGCGTGGGGGCAACCGTGTCGTCTGGTCCCGGCCGCGCGTCGAAGTCGCCCGCTCCGTCGCCGTCGCCGACCGGGCTCGGTTCGGCCGCTGATCGTTGGGGAGCGGCCCGCAGCGGTTCGCGCCCGTCGGGCTGATTCGGGTGACGGCGCCCGCGCCGGCGGTCTCCTCAGCGTCATCGACCCAGCTCATCAGGGCTGTAACGGCTCTGGCCGCCCAGCTCCGGGAGGCGGGGGCGGCGGTTTCGCCCGATGAGATCGCCCTCACCGCGCAAGCCCTTGCGCTGGTCGATCTGGCCAACGATGCGGCGATCGCCGACGTGGTCCGGGCGTGCCTGGTGAAGCATCGAGCGGGTCTTCTCGGTGAGCGCTTGGCCGAGATCGTCGACCACTGGGCGGCCGGGGATGCTGACGCCCAGACGTTTGATCCCGACGTGGCCGATGCGCCCTTCGTGGTCGATCCGAACGAGGCAACGACCACCTCGACGTCGTCGGACGAGAGCGACGTGGGTGATCCGACGGCGGCAAACCGACCGAGCGATCCTTCAACGACCGACCCGCTCAGTGCCGACCTCCGGGCCGCCGACCCGTCGAAGCGGACGTCCGATGCCGAGGTCGTCGCCGCCGGCGATGGGTCAACCATCGACGGCCCTCCCGACGGCGTCGCCATGGTCGAGCTCCCGGCGGACCGCTTTGCCGCACTAGCCGCATCAGCCGACGACGATGTGCCAGTCGACGCGTCCGACGCGCTCGCCATAATGGCCGATTCGCCTCGCCGCTCCCGTCGCACCGACGATGTCCCGGCCGTCCTGAAGCTGCCCTACGAGCCTCGCGAATGCCGCGAAGCCGCGGCGGTAGCGACGGCCATCCTCGGTGCGCGTCGGCGCGGCCCGGGCCCGTTGCGGCGAGCCTCCGACGAGGGACCGGTCGACCTCACCGAGACGCTCCGGGCGGCGCTGCGACATCCCTTCGCCGGCTTGCGCCCGACCGGAGCCACGAAGCGAACGCAAACCGGTCGGCTCCTTGTATTGCTCGACGTGAGCCGATCGGTGCGTCCGTCGACGCGGTTCACCTTGGCGCTCGCGCACACGCTGGCCCAGCACCGCCGCACCCAGGTCGTGGCGTTCGTAGCCGACGCCGACGACGCGACGACGATGCTCCGCCGTCTGCCTATCGACAATGCGATCGCCGCGCTCGTGACCGGCGCGGTCGTCGACACCGATGTCGACAGCGACTATCCAGCGGCCTTCGCCCGGATTGTCGCCCGATTCGGATCACGGGTGGATCGGTGGACCACCGTGCTGATCATCGGCGATGGTCGAAGTGTCGTGCCGGATCGGTTGGGACGGGGACCTGCCGCGCTAAGACGGCTGGCGCGTCGTCGGGCGACGATCTGGTGGTGGTCGCCCGAACCCGAGGCAGCATGGGCACTGGGAGCAGGGGAGCTGGCCGCCTACGTCGAGGTCGTCGACGGCGCGTTTGTAGTTCGCAACGCCGCCGACGCCCTCGTGGCTGTCGAACAGGCCGCCCGCCCCGGCACGTGATGTCGGCCAGCTGAGGTTGCGCGCGCTCACGGATCTGGGCGCGTCGACCGGGGATCGCTACGGTGGTCCCATGAGCAAGCACATCCGCTACGAGGTCTCCGGCAGTGTGGGGACGATCACCATCGACCGTCCCGAGAAGCGCAACGCCATCACGTACGCGATGTTGAACGACCTCATCAACACGTTCCGCGAAGCAGGTGCCGACGACCGGTCGCGGGTCATCATCTTCACCGGGGTGCCCGGCTCGTTCTGTGCGGGCACCGATCTCGCCGACCTCGCGACTATTCCCGGAACGGAGCGCGGTCTGCGCGGGGTGTCCGGTGCCCACGACGTGTGGTGGCCCGCGGTTGCATGCCCGAAGCCGGTGATCGCTGCGATCGACGGACCCGCGGTCGGGATGGGCGCGGAGTACAGCTCGCATTGTGATGTACGCATAGGAACTCCGAACGCGCGGTTCGCATGGAATTTCGCCCACCGCGGTCTCGTCCCCGACACCGGTGCCGGTTCGTGGTTGCTCCCGCGATTGATCGGTGTGCAGCCGGCGCTGCGGTTGCTCTACTCGGGCGAGATGATCGGCTCGGAGGAGGCGTTACGGCTGGGCTTCCTCAGTGCCGTGGTGCCGTCGGAGGACCTGGCCTCGGCTGCGCAAGCCGAGGCCGAGCGGTTCCTGCAGGGCTCGCCGATGTCGCTTCGGCTCATCAAGGAACTCGTCTACGAAGGCTTCGGCCGCGACCTCCCCGCCCATATGGCGGCTCACACCAGCGCGCTCGCCGGGTGCTTCAAGAGCGACGACCACCGCGAGGGCGTCGCCGCGTTCTTGGAGCGGCGACCGGCGTCGTTCACCGGCCGGTAGCGCAGCCGAACCGACGGTCGGCGGGCAGCGTTCGATCCGAGCGCCGACCCGTGCTTATACCCCCCAGGGTATCGTGTAGGGTTGCATCAACCTGAGTCGTGCTCAGCGCAAGGGAGAAGCGAAGTGACCCGAGAAACCCCGATCACCGAAGCCTCCGCCACGGCACTCGTCGTCGCCGCTACAACCCCGACCTCCCCGACCGGGGGCGACGTCCGGATCACCCGACGCGACGCGTTGCGGAGGATCGGTGCGCTTGTCGGAACCGGTATCGTCGGCGGCGGTGTCATCACCGTCGTCAACGAACAGCGTTCCAGCGATTGGGCAAGCGCCGCGTCCGCTCTTGCATCGAATGCATTGCACATTCGCCTGCGGGCGGCCGAGGGGAGAGCAGAGATCGTCAAGGGCTCGCGCACGCCGGTTTGGACGTACACGGCCGAGGTGCTCAGCGGCGACCCTTCGGCCGTTGTACCGAGCGGGTCCTATCTCGGGCCGACGCTGCGCTTTCGCAACGGCCAACGGGTCCGGGTCACGTTCGAGAACCGGCTTCCGCAACCCTCGATCGTGCACTGGCACGGTCTGAACCTGCCCCAGCGCCAGGATGGTCAGCCGGCCGACGTCGTTGACGGCGGGAAGACCTACGAATACGACTTCGTGGTCGACGACGAACCGGGAACGTACTGGTACCACCCTCATCCGCACATGAACACCGGCGAACAGGTCTGGCGGGGCCTCGCCGGCATGATCCATGTGCTTGGTTCGGAACCCTCGGGGATGCCATCGAACGAACTCTCACTAGTGCTCCAGGACCGCAGCTTCAACGCGGACTCGACCCTGCGTTACGCACTGTCGATGCATGACACGATGGCCGGTTTCGTCGGAGACACGCTCGTCACGAACGGCGTTGCCGCGTTTTCCGCCACGGTGAAGCGCGAGCCCTACCGTCTGCGGATCCTCAATGGCGCGAACTCCAGGACTCAGCGGCTCACGCTGTCGAACGGCGGTTCATTCACGGTTCTGGCAACCGACGGGCATCTTCTGCCCAACGCGGTCGTTACGAAACAACTGGTGCTCACACCCGCCCAACGTCTCGATGTGTGGATCGACTTCAGTACCTTCGCTGACGGGAGCCGAGTGGAACTGCGGTCGGCAGACCTCTTCACCGACGGGAGCGGACTCGGTGACCTTGACGCTCGCGCGGGGGTCGCGGCGACGTTGCTCGCCCAGGGCCCGGCCCGCCCGGGCAAGGCGCCGACGCGTTTCACCACGGCACCGTTGCCGAGCGCCAGCAAAGCCGTGAATGCCTCCAGGCCGAAACAGTTCGTGCTGTCGACGCGTCGGATGACGCACTGGATCA
>JANOHI010000464.1:0-2105 GCA_031406385.1 Acidimicrobiia bacterium | reverse complement strand
GAATCCGATGGTGGTTTTTTCCACTTGGCGCAAACAGCGGCAGGCGGTTTGCAACACCATGTTGGTCGGGCTATCGCCTTTTTGCGCCAAAATCACCCCGGTCAGGCTCCGGCAATCCCAGCCCTCTTTGCGTCGTGGGCTCACGAGCAGCGACGCGTCATGCTCGTCGTCGATGAGTGCCACTGGGCAGCCACCGAAACGAACTCCGAGATCTTCACCGTGCCAGCGGATGCGACGCTCGGGTTGTCGGCGACCCCCGAACGCAGCGACGACGGGCTCGACGATGTCCTCATCCCCGCGCTCGGACCAGTCATATACCGCTACCCCCTTCGTCGAGCACTCGACGACGGACTCCTAGCGCCCTTGAGAGCCATCAACCTCTACTTCGACCTGAACACGACGGAACTCGATCAGGTCCTTTCGCTCAACCAGAAACTCTCTCGCCTCGAAGGGAACCTAGCTCGGCGGTATCCAGAACTCGCAAGCACCGAACCGATGTACCGCAGCGCACACATACTTCGACTTGCGCTCAGTGATCCCGAGGCGCGTGCAGCAGCTGCAGTTATTCGCGATCGGCGGAACCTGCTCGCTAACGCGACCGCGCGCCGAGTTCTGATTGGGGAGATATTCGCGTCGGGCGTTCTGCGAGGCGAGCGAACAATCGTGTTCCACGAGCGAATCGCCGACGCCGAGGAGTCTCTACGTGACCTTCAGGCCAATCACTATCGAGCTGTTATGGACGCGTCCACCGACGATTCCCGATCTCGCAGGCTGGTGCTGCGTGACTTTCGGAGCGGCAACGCCGACATCCTCGTTGCTGTGAGAACCCTCGACGAGGGTATCGACGTCCCAGACGCCAAAGTCGCCATCATCACCGCAGGCACGCTTACAGTTCGCCAACGGATCCAGCGTTTCGGTCGAGTTGTCCGACCAACTGGCGAGGAAGCGACGGTCGTCTCTCTGCTGGCCCGACACAGCAACGAGGAAACCGACATCGGTGCGGCAGATGCAGTTCTTCTTGGCGAACAACGTGTCGTCCATCACCGATGGCCCGAGCGCCGGATCGACGCCGCCCTATGGGCGAGTCGTCGCTCGTCGTACGAACCCGGCTGAGGTAGGTCCAACGCTCTACGGCGAATGGGCTACACGTGCACGGCTCCCGAAACGAAGCCACCCTCTGACGAACGCTAGGCCTCAGGCAGGCAAGTCACCTCGCCTTCGCTATTCCCAGCACCTTGAGCGGTGGTATTCGGAAACGCCGACCCGGAAGCCGTTCGTCACTCGGACTCGGGGTTGCGTTCGCTGATTGGTGACGCGGCCTCCGCTGCGCTGCGGCCTCCCGATACTGCGTGACCCACCGACCTATGCCTGCAAGGGCACCCCATGACGCGCCGCCACACCTGCGGTGACGTGCGCTTGCCGGATGTCACGGGATTCCCCGCCCTTGCAGGCGGCCGTCGGGCATCACTTCGTTCACGCCTTCACGGGTTCACCAGCGGACGCCACCCCGGCACCGCAGGAACCGAAAGGCACACCGAACATGAACAGCATCCACCTCATCGGCCGGCTCACCAAGACGCCCCGTCTCACGATCACCTCGACCGACAAGGCCCGAGTGAACTTCACCCTCGCCGTCGACGGCACCAACGGCACACCCGACTACGTCCCGATCACCTGCTTCTCCAAGCTCGCCGAGAACGTCGCCGAGTACACCGACAAGGGCCACCTCGTCGCCGTCGAAGGACGCATCAGCTCCGGCAAGTACGTCAACGACGCCCGCGAGACCGTCTACACCCTCGACGTCATCGCCAACCGAGTCGAGTTCCTCAAAGCCCCCAAGGCCACGACCACCACGCCCGACACGGTCGACACCGAAGGGGAGGCAGCCTGACCTCACCCCGACGAGCGGCACTCGGCTCACACCGGGCCGGGTGCCGCCCTCACGGGAACGGACACGAATCATGAGCTGCTTCATTCTCTCGTCACGATATGCGGGTGATCCCTGACGTGGCCGTGGTGGTCATTGATGCTGGGGTGGCCCTCTTGATCGGAGACCCGAATGTTCTACTCACCCTGCCTCACGAAGACAACGGGGCCGGGTGGCG
>JANOHI010000445.1:0-15550 GCA_031406385.1 Acidimicrobiia bacterium | reverse complement strand
GTGAGCTCGGGGTCGCGGGCGGTGATGTGTCCGGCAACGCCCTCGTCGAAACCGAACTTCGAGAACAGGCGGAAGCCGGCGGCGAGCATCTGCTTGCGGTGCAGGCGCTCTTCAGTAACGGTGCGGTTCCCGGGCAGGTTGAGCGCGGCGCCGGTGGCGATGGCCTCGATCGGGGTGGCGTTCTCGGTGGTCATGGCCGTTCCTCCTGCTGCGTCGATTTGTGACAGCGAGCGTACCGGGTGTGAAACGCCGATGGCCACCTACCGTTCGGCCGTCGTGGCGGCGTGGGCGGCAAGGATCGCGTCGCTCAGCATCGGCCAGACGTCGAGGCTCCAGGTACCAAATTCCCGGTCGGTGAGGCAGACGGCGGCGAGCGGACCGCCCACGGCGTCGCCGTCGACCCAGAGGAACGTCCCGCTGCCACCGAAGTGGCCGAATGTGCCGGGCGAGTTGTGGTCTCCGGTCCAGTGCGGCGTCTTGTGGCCACGAACCTCGACGCCGAGTCCCCACGGACACGGGTTGAAGGAGCCGAGACCGGGCACGACGCCTGCCAGGTCCGGCCACTGTATGGCGGTGAACTGGGCGAACGTGGTGTCGGAGAGCAGGGTCGGGCGGAGCAGTTCGTCGAGGAAGCGACCGAGGTCGCAGACGTTTGACCACACGTCCTTGGCTGGTGATCCGCGAAGTTCGGTGCGGACCATCCCGAGCGGCGCGAACACCGCTTCGTCGACGTAGCGGGCAACGGACATCTCCGCGGCCTCGGCCAGCGCGACGCCGAGCAGGTCGAACCCGGCGTTGGAGTACATCCGTCGCCGCCCGGGCGCGGTGACCGGCTCGGGGCCATCGAAGCTGTAACCCCCAGCGTGGGCGAGGAGATGACGGATGGTCAGGTCCGGGTGCACCGGTGTGCCGCCGACGCGGCCGAGCGGTGCGTCGAGCGAGAGGGTGCCCTCTTCGACGGCGATACAGACGCCATAACTGACCAGCGGCTTCGTGACGGACGCCAGCCGCACGATCCGGAACTCGTCGCCGACGCTGGCGAGCCGGCCCGACCGATCGTGCACGGCACACGACACGAAGCGGACGTCCCAGGAAGCCGTCGTCGCCAGCGCCTCGGCGTGTGAGGGGAGCGGGCTCACGCTGCCATGCCTTCGGATCGAGGCCTTCCGTCGGACGTTGGCGGTTAAGCGCGCAGGTCGATACGCAGCGTGAGCACGCCGTCGACGAGCTCGGCCTGGGCGTCGCCGATCATGGCGAAGTCCTGGAAGTCGAGCTGCATGCGGTCCTTGAACCGCTGGCGCTCGACCCCCTCCACCGGCGGCATCGGGCGGCTGCGAACGGAACGGGCGCGTTCGCGGAATCGTTCGGTGAAGGCGTCGAGGTCGAGGGCATCTGCCATCCAACCGACCCTACGCGCCGTTGCGTCTGCCGACATGAATTCCGTGGTCAACCGGCGTCGCGTCAGGGGTGCCAGAGCGTTGCGGGGTCCTGTCACCGGGATGCTTCCCCCTTGCGGTACTCGCCCGTCGTTCTCCTCCGTCGAACCGGGTCTCCGTTCCTCGCCGGGCCCCTTCCCGGCACCCACCGTCCACCTCGCCTCACATTGAACCTGTTTTGACACGTTGTCCGAGGGAGAGTGAGGGGGGAGACGGTGACGCTCGACACGTTTGGCTCGGACGGAAGTCGATTGGGTGCTCAAACGAGTAGCGTGTTCTGCCGATACGACCAAGACCGTTAGCGCACACCGCAGGAGAGAATCGTGAAAAAGGGCCGTCACCGTCGCTTCGAAGAGGCGAGAGCCATGAAGCGCGTGTCCCTACTGCCAGTGACCGAGCCGTGCGTTGAGTGCGGTGCTGGTGCGGAAGATAAGTGTGCCTCCTGGTGTCTGGCCCGGGTGCTCGACGACGACGAAGACGTCTCCGACGAATTCGACGACGATACCGAGGACGACGAGATCGACTCGCCGCGCCAGGCCACCGCTCACTGACCACGCTGGCGCGCCGTTTCGGCGTCGACGCCCACTTCCCCGGCCGCTTCGGCGGTCCTCGATGACCTGACCATCACGGTCTTGACGCCGAGTGCTGCACGGCAATCGCTGGCGCGGCGAATCTGCGACACTTCTGTTCCAACCACTCCAAGGCACCCGAATGACCATGACCGACTCCCCCTCGACCGGCGCGCCCATGCGTAGTCCCAAGACCGCGCATCTCCGTAACCTGGCCATCGTCGCCCACGTCGACCACGGCAAGACCACCTTGGTCGATGCCATGCTCCGCCAAACTGGTGCGGTGAGTTCGCGTGACTCCACGGATCGGGTCATGGACTCGAACGATCAGGAGCGCGAGCGCGGGATCACGATCTTTGCCAAGCAGGCGTCGGTTCGCTGGACCTCTCCCACGGGCGAGCAGTACAAGCTCAACATCGTCGACACGCCGGGCCACGCCGACTTCGGCGGTGAAGTCGAACGAGGATTGCACATCGTCGACGGTGTTCTCCTGCTCGTCGATGCCGCCGAAGGGCCGCTCCCGCAGACCCGCTACGTGCTCTCCAAGGCCCTCGACAAGCACCTTCCGGTCGTTGTGGTCGTGAACAAAGTGGACCGGAGCGACGCCCGGGCCGAAGAAGTCCTGGACGAGATCTATCAACTCTTCATGGACCTCGACGCCAAGGATCACCACATCGATTTCCCGGTCGTGTCGTGCATCGCCCGCGAGGGCCAGTCGATCGCCGGTGTCGGCGTGCCGTCCGAGTCCGATGACCTGACCGCGCTCTTCGAGGCGATCGTCGCCACCATCCCGTCGCCCACCGGCGACCCTGACGGTCCGCTTCAGGCGATCGTCAACAACCTGGATGCATCCGACTACCTCGGGCGTTTGGCGATCGGCCGGGTGGAGCAGGGCACGTTCCGCCGGGGCGAGCTCACGGCACTGTTCGGGGCCGAGCCGGCTGCGGGATATGCGGGTGGCATCCTGGTGAAGAAGCTGTCCGGTCTGTTGGCCTTTGATGGTCTGAAGCGGGTCGACGTCGAAGAACTGGGTTGCGGCGAACTCTTCGTCGTCTCCGGGTTCCCGGAAGTCGAGATCGGTGACACCTTCGGCACGCCGGGTGTTTCGGAGCCGCTTCCGCGCCTGTCGGTCGACGAGCCGGTACTCGCCATGACCTTTGGTGTGAGCACCGCACCCACGGCCGGGAAGGCTGGCAAGTTCGTCACCTCCCGACACATCCGAGATCGCCTGACGAAGGAAGTGCTCGGGAACGTATCGATCCGCCTCCGTGACACCGAGTCGCCCGACATCATCGAAGTCGCCGGTCGCGGCGAACTGCAGCTCGCCGTGCTGATCGAGCAAATGCGCCGCGAGGGATTCGAGCTCCAGGTGAGCCGTCCCGAGGTCATCACCAAGATGATCGATGACAAGAAGCATGAGCCATTCGAAGAAGTCACGGTCGACGTTCCCGACGAATACGTGGGCGGCGTTACCCAGTCGTTCGCTCCGCGCAAGGGCCAGCTGGTCGACATGGCGCCAGGCGACACGGGCCGCACGATCATGCGTTTCGATGCGCCGTCGCGTGGTCTTCTCGGACTGCGTTCCGAGCTCATCACCAACTCTCGTGGCACGGCCCTGATCCATCAGCGCCACGCTGGCTTCGTACCGTGGGTCGGGGACCTGCCGTCGCGTCTCGGCGGTGCGATGATCGCCGATCGGGCCGGCCAGACCACCGGATACGCGCTCGACAACCTGCAGTCGCGTGGTCAGTTCTTCGTCGATCCTCAGGAAGAGGTCTACGAGGGCATGGTCGTCGGAGAGAACGCCCGCAACGAAGAAATGGTGATCAACGTCGTTCGGGAGAAACAGAAGACGAACATCCGGACCCACGCCCACGACGACGCGGTGAAGCTGCCGCCGAAGCGTGAGATGACCCTGGAGACCGCGATCGAGTTCATCACCGACGACGAACTCGTCGAAGTGACCCCGGTAGCCATCCGTGTCCGCAAGAAGTTCCTCAAGGAAGAAGACCGCCGCCGCTTCAAGCGGTAACCCGTCCCGCTGGGAGAGAGGTTGCCCCCATTTCTTGGGGCAAAACACCTCCCAACGGCGCTGGGAGGTGTTTTGCCGCAATCGTGCCGCGAAATCCTCACATCGTCTTCACGTCGATCAACTGATTGATCCACAACGCTGCAGGGGTGACGTTCATGGGGATTCGTAGCCGATCATTGGCCATCGTCGGAGCGGCAGTGCTGGTACTTGGCGCCACTGCTCTCCCGGTCGACGCGCATGTGCGCACCCGTGCAGTCATTGCGTCGGTGAAGCTGCAGGCCACGACGAAGGCGAAGTCAACCCGTACGCCGGTCAAGGTCGTCGCCGGGAAGGCGACGAAAGCGTCCCGGAAGACGACGAAGAAGAAGACGGTCACGACGAAGAAGTCGACACGCCGGACCGTCGGCGCCAAGACCACGGTTGCCCCGATCGTCGCAGCACCGGCCATCGTCGCCACGACACCGCCAGCCACGACCACCACCTCCCTCGCCAATCCGCTCCCGGTCGACCCCGCCGTCCCCTCGATCGTTCTCACCGTCGCCCCTGTCGCGGCGGTGGCCACGGTGATCCCAACGACCACGACGATCAAGGCTCCTCCGACAACGCTTCCGCCCGCCCCCTTCCCCGGTCCGGCTAACCCTCCGTTGCGAGTGACGGCATCGGGCGGAGAGCCGTACCGCGGCCTCGGGACCTGGGTCGACCGTTTCGACTGGACGACGCAGTGGTCGAAGAGGCCGGTTCCGCCGGTGAACGCGTCGAGCGTCGACCAGATGTTCAACGCCGGCGTGCAGACCATCTACATCCAGGCCGCTCACTGGTCGACCACCCCCGACGTCCTTGAGCCGGACAAGCTGCAAGCGATCCTCGATCGGGCCCACCAACTCGGCATGTACGTGGTCGTGTGGTACCTCCCGGCGTTTCAAGACGTGAACACCGACCTACGCAAGGTCGTGGCGTTGGCCAATCTCGACGTTGACGGGATCTCGATCGACATCGAAGAGCGCGACATCGTCAAGGACACACCCGAGCGCACCCGTCGCCTGCTCCAGTTCACCCAGGCGCTGCGCGGTTTGCTGCCGAGTCGCTTCATCAGCAACAACATCATCGAGCCGACATCGCTCGACGGTGTGCCGGGGATCTGGACGCTGCCCGATGGCAAGCCACCCGCGGCATATCCGTTGTGGTGGCGCGGCCCGTTCCCGTACGTCGAAATCGCCCCGGCATTCGACCTGTGGATGATCCAGGCGTACTGGACGAACCGGGCAACCACCTCGGGGTGGCGCGACGGATACCGCTACATCGCCGAGAACGTCCGACGTCTTCGCACGGTGCTGAATCGGCCTGATCTGCCGGTCCACGTCATCGGCGGGGTCGGTGACAAGGCACGGTCGGTCAACGACATCAGCGGCATGCTCCAGGCCGCCCGGGAGGGTGGCTCGACGGGGTTGAGCTTCTACGACTGGCTCGTCACGGATCCGTCGTTCTGGCAGTACTTCCGGGCCTTCCGCACACTCGGGCCTGACGGACTGCCCGATGCCAGGTTCCCGGCGGTACTCCCGCCGGTCTACGTTCCCTCGCAGCCCCCACCGGTCACCACCACGACGATCGTCCTCGTCGCGCCTCCGACCGTGCCGGGAACAGTGATCAGCGTCGTCGTCCCGCCCCTCGTTGCACCGCCGGCCTGACCCGAATCCGGCTTTTCCGCCTGGGTCGGCGGGGCGCGTTGGGTCGGCGGGGCGCGTTGGGTCGGCTAGATCGCCTCCATGCACAAATCCCGACCCAACGCGCTGAGCTGACCCACGGCCGTTGGCGCCCACGTGTTCTTGCGTGGGTGAGCGATACTCGTGGGCGTGAGTGGCGTGCCCCCGAACGATGTTGCGCTGGTGGCGGCGTTGTGGCGCGTGATCGACCCGAAGCGCGTCTTGGTGTCGGCGTTCGAGAAGGCGCTCTACGCCAACGATGCCTCAGCGCTCGCGCCGGCGGAACCCGGAGTTGTCGTGCTGCCGATCAGCACGGCGGAGGTGCAGGCGTGTGTGCGGGTCGCCCGCGACCATGGCCGAGCCATCACTCCCCGAGGTTCCGGAACCGGTTTGGCGGGAGCGGCGGTACCGATCGATCGGCCGGTAGTGATCGTCACGTCGAAGATGAACCGTGTTCTCGAGGTTGATGTCGACGAACGCATCGCGTGGGTGGAGCCCGGGGTGCTAAACCTCGACCTGTCGAAGGCGGTGGCGAAGCATGGTCTGCACTACGCGCCCGACCCGTCCAGCCAGCAGGTCTGCTCGATCGGTGGGAATGTCGGGACGAACGCCGGTGGACCGCATTGCCTCGCCCACGGGGTCACAAGCGCGCATACCTATGCGATCGAGGTGGTCCTGCCGGACGGAGAACTCTGCATCCTCGGTGGAGCGACCGGCGACGCGCCCGGCTACGACCTACGCGGTCTGTTCGTCGGGTCCGAGGGCACGATGGGGATCGTCACCAAGGTTGCGGTCCGTCTGATGGTGAATCCGCCGGCGATCCGTACGCTGCTCGCCGACTTCACGTCGATTCGCGATGCCAGCGCAGCGGTGTCGGCGGTGATTGCGTCGGGCACGCTTCCGGCGGCACTGGAGATGATGGACGCGAACTGCATCAAGGCGGTAGAGCCGTGGGCAAAGGCCGGCCTGCCCCTCGATGCCGAAGCGGTTCTCCTTATCGAGATCGAGGGGGTGCCGGAGGGTATCGAGCCGTCGGTCGCGGAGATTCGTGACTGTTGCCTGACGAGTGGCGCCCGCACGGTTCGGGTCGCGTCCTCGGCAGAGGAACGGGCACTGTTGTGGAAGGCGCGCAAGTCGGCATTCGGGGCCATTGCCAACATCAAGCCCGACTACTACCTGCATGATGCGGTGGTGCCGCGCAGTCGCCTTGTCGAAGTGATGGAGAAGGTGCTCGAGATCGCTGCCCGCCACGAGATCATCGTGCTGAACGTGTTCCACGCCGGGGACGGAAACTTGCACCCGCTTCTCGTGTTCGACGGACGCGAGCCCGGCGTACTCGACCGCGTGCACCTGGCGGGGGAGGAGATCGTCCGGGCATGCGTCGACGCCGGTGGAACGCTGTCAGGGGAGCACGGTATCGGGCTGGAGAAGAAGGATCTTCTGCCCCTGGTGATGACCGACGCCGAGCTTTCCCATCAGGTGCTGGTGCGAACGGTCTTTGACCCCGACGGTCGCTGCAATCCGACGAAGGTGCTCCCAGCCGGCGCAACCTGCGGCGAGTTGCGTCGCGTGCCGGAAGGCGCGTGGGTCTGATGACTACCGCGGACGCGTTGACGCACGCGCACGTGGCGCTCGCGGAACGTGTCGCATCGCCGTCGGTTCACCGCTTCGCCGAAGAGGTCGGCACCCACGGCGCGGTCCGTGTCGTCGGCGCCATGACCCAGTGGGGCATCGGTAGGCGCACTGATGCTTCGTCCGCTGATGTTATGTCCACTGATGTTCTGTCCACGGATGATCGGCACGCCAGTGTTCGTGAATTTCGCGCCCCGGACGGCGTCGTCGACGTGCAGCCGTCGGAACTGATCGTGCGTGTCGGCGCCGGCACTCCGGTGTCCGACCTTGAGGTCGCGCTGGCCGAGGTCGGTCTCCAGTGTCCGCTCGACCCACGGTCACCGTCGGCCACGATAGGTGGGGTGCTCAGCGTGGGTCGAAGCGGTGTCCGTCGTCTCCGCCACGGTCACGTGCGCGACGTGGTGCTGGAGGCGTTGTACGTCTCCGCTGATGGTGTCCTTCGCCGTGCCGGCGCACCGGTGGTGAAGAACGTGACCGGGTTCGATCTGCCGCGCCTCCTCGTGGGTTCGATCGGGACGCTGGGTTTGCTGGCCGAAGTCGTGCTTCGATGCGGTCCCCGTCCGCAACGACGCGGATGGTGGAGTGCGGCCGGGGTCGATCCGTGGTCCGTGCGGAACGCTCTCTTCCGGCCGTCGTCGATCCTGTGGGACGGTACGCGCACATTCGTTCAGTTGGAGGGGAGCGAAGCCGAGGTGCACGCCGAGGGGCAGGCACTCCCGGGCGCCGGCTGGGAGCAGTGCGAAGCGCCGGCACTGCCCGACGGCCGTTCACTGCTTGATCCGGTGAACCTCAAGCGGCTGCGCCACGAGGAACCGTCCGTCGTCTTCGGCTCGGCAGCGCCGATATGGATCGCCGAGATCGGAGCGGGCGTCGTGCACGGGGTATCGCTCCCGGCCATCGCGTTGGCCGCCCCGGTGCTCGACCTGAATCGTCGGATGAAGGACGCGCTCGATCCGAACGGCCGGCTCAACCCCGGAGTGCTCCCATGGTGACGCCCCTCGGTCTCGACGCCGATCTGCTCAACGCGTGCGTATCGTGCGGGCTGTGCCTGCCTCACTGCCCGACGTATCGGGCGACGGAGGAGGAGTCGGCGTCACCACGAGGACGCATAACGGCGATGCGTGCGGTCGAAGCAGGAACGCTGCCGATCGACGACGACTTCGTGTCGTTCATGGAGCGATGCGTGCTGTGTCGCGGCTGCGAGACGGCATGTCCGTCCGGTGTGCATTTCGGCGCATTGATGGAAGGTACGCGCGCTGCACTTTCGGTGAGCGGACACATCGGTGCACCGGTCGGTCTTGCGCAAGGTCTGAGCACGCTGCGCTTTCATCGCGTCGTGCTCATCGGCTCAGCCGCCCTCGGGGTGCTGCAACGCGCGAGGGTGCTGCCCCGATCACTCGCCGACCGGTTCGGGCTCCCAGAGCGGATTCCGATCTTCCAGCGCCGACTACGTGCTGACCCCGGGCCGGTCGACGCAATCCTCTTCACCGGTTGCGTGATGGACGCGTGGCAGCGCAATGTGCACGAGGCGACGCTGCGGGTGATGCGCAGCAGCGGAGCGACGGTGGGTCTGCCCGGCACGGGTGGGGCGTGCTGCGGTGCTCTCCACAGTCACGCCGGACGGATGGACGGAGCGAAGGAGTATGCCCGTCGGGTCATCGACGACCTCGGCGGAGCATCAGGACCGACCGTTGTCGTGAACTCCGCTGGGTGCGGTGCCGCACTGAAGCACTATGGCGAACTTCTCGGCACGGTCGACGCGATTGCCTTCAGCCGTCGGGTGCGCGACATCGGCGAGTGGCTGGCCGATCACGTCGATCGCCTTCCGGCGCCGACTGCCGATGGCACACGGGCGAGGGTCGCGGTTTCCGATCCGTGCCACCTCCGCCACGTGCAGCGCGCCCATCTGGCTGTGCGCGTCGCGCTCGCCCCGTTCGCCGACGTGGTCGAACTCGATGACGACGGACGCTGTTGTGGCGCCGGGGGCAGCTACCAGATCACTCAGCCGGTGTTGGCCGAAGAGATACGCGCGCAGAAGGTCGCGGCGATCGGTCGGTCGGGCGCTTCCGTTGTGGTCTCGGGCAATCCGGGCTGCTCTCTATGGCTGCACGCGGCCGGCGTCGACGTCCGCCACCCCGTCGAGATCATCGACGAGGCGCTGCACGGCACCCCCCGGTGCTGACCCTGTGGCCGTTCCCTCCGGGATGGACGGAGGGACGAGGGACCGAGACCCGCCCGGCTCGGGTTCTCCGCAGTAGTCCACTGAGTCCGAAGCCCGTTCCATCGATTCTTGCGACAGCGCACGCCTTGCACCGAATCACGGCGGGTCGATGTCACAGGAAGTTCTGCGAATGTGCACTCACGCCGGTTGGCTGACGGCGCTCGTGCCGTCGTAGCGTCGTCGAGCTGATCCGATCACCCGAGCATCGCAGGGGACACGAACGAATGAATGCCGCGAACCGAACCGTCGTCGAGGGACCGATCACGGGAGGTGTCCACGGGTGGCCGTTCGCTCGCCCGCTCTTCGACCTGTCCGAGCACGGCTACATCGAGGAGGAGTTCTTCCTGACGGGAAGCGCCACCACCTACCGGCAGGCGCCGGGAAGCGACTGGGGGCGCGATGGCCGGTGGCAGGCGGAGCCGAATGGTGCCGTGCCCTTCCGGACCCGCATGCTCGTCTATCGCCCCGCCGATCCCGAACGCTTCAACCAGACCGTGGTTGTGAGCTGGAACAACGTCACCGCCGGCTACGAGCTGTTCGGCGGCGAAAGCCCCGAGATCTTCGAAGGGGGATACGCCTTCGTGGGTGCGACCGTGCAGCGCGTCGGCGTCCACGGATTTCCCACCAACAGCCAGGGCCTCGCTGCATGGGACCCGACGCGCTATGGCACGCTCAGCATCGCCACCGATGATGCGTCCTACGACATCCTCACCCAGGTCGCACGGGTCGTGGGTCCGGACCGGGACCGTGGCGGCGTCGACCCGCTCGGCGGCCTCGACGTGCGCAAGGTGATTGCCCTCGGGGCATCGCAGTCGGCGGGTCGCCTTGCCACCTACGTCAATGCCATCCACCCCGTGGAGCGGGCCTACGACGGCTACTTCCTGCAGATCTACTTCGGCGCCGGATATCCGCTCGAGGTCGGCGACGGGATCATCAACATCAACGAGCCCCCGAAGCCGGGGGCGCCCACCCCTCGTGCCGGTCTGGGCGGGACCAACATCATCCGAGAGGATCTCGACGTTCCGGTGATGGTCGTCAACTCCGAGCTCGAGGCGATCTCGTGTCTCGGTGTCCGCCAGGCTGACACCGACCGGTTCCGCTACTGGGAGTGCGCCGCAACGTCGCACGGATCGTTCCAGGCCGCGGCGCCGCGTGCGCAGAAGTACGAGCGCGATTTCGGCTTGCCTGCTCCCGTGCTCGAGCGGATGAACCGGGTCCCCCTGACGCCGTTGTACGACGCCGCGCTCCACCATCTCAACCGGTGGGTTGGTGGTGGCGCTCCACCCCCGTCGCAGCCGCTCATCGACTTTGCCGGTGACCCACCCGAAGTCGTGCGCGACGAACGTGGCATCGCCACGGGTGGGATCCGGTACCCGCAGGCGGACGTGCCGATCGCCCAGAACAGCGCAATCCCGCTTGGCCCCGGCACCCTTCTCCTGCTGCGGGGTTCGAGCGTTCCCTTCGACACGGCGACGCTGGATTCGCTCTACGACGACGAGTCGACGTACATCGAGAAGTTCACTACCGCGGCCCGCGCTGCGGAGAAGGCCGAGGTCCTTCTGCCCCGTGACGTGGATCCTCTTGTCGAGGCGGCCCACGATGAGTACCGACGGGTCCGCCACCCAGCCATCACCTGAGCGTTCGGACTCGTAACGTGCCGAGGTTGGTACCGCAGTCGCCCCGGGAGCGACTGGGTGCACAACCATCGGCACCGGTAAGCGCGGTCAGATGACGGCGGCGAGCTGAGTGCGGAGTTCGGCGAGGCGGAGTTGGTTGTCCGGGAGGTCGAGGTTGCCAAGGGCCGTGGCGACAGCGTCGAGGTGGGTGCTGGCTGCATCGAGCGAGCCGCGGCGCAGGAGTGACTCGCCCCAGTCGAGTTCGGTGCGCGCAATCCACGTCGGTGTTCGGAAGGCCCCGTGTTGACGGACTGCGTCGGCGAACAGCGCGTCGGCGTGTTCGTGCTCTCCGAGGCGGTCGAGCAGCAGTGCGCGAAGACGGTCGGCGGCACCGAAGTAGATCCCGCCTGCCATCAGATGAACTTCGGCTTGCGTCTCCAGAATCGCGAGTAAGGAGCGCTGTTGTTCTTCGGTTCCGAAGACGGCGGCCATCTCACTCCAGAGTGCAACAACGACGGCATTGCCGGCGTCGTCGGCAAACTCCTCAACTCGAACGAGGTCGAGGGCGCGAGGAGGGGACTCCATGTCTCCAGCCGAGAAGCGGATGAACGCAGCGAGTGCGCGGGTCGGACCCGAGGACGGCCCCATTCCTTCCATCACCTCGGCGAGGCGGAGCAGGGCGCCGAGCGATCGTCGTTCGCGACCAATCATGATCGCCATGGTCGTCCGGTAGTTCGGCGCTTCCGGAACGGCCCATGACTCCAAGAGGCGCAACGTCTCCTTTTCGGCCTCGGCAGCGGCGGCGACGTTGCCGTCGAGGACACAAACGATCGTCGAGGCCATGTATGGAATCCATTGCGCCCGGCTCGGTGCCCGAGTCAGCAGTCGCTGAGCCGCACGAAGCGCTCCGTCGCACTGATCGCGTTCACCCCGCTCGATGCACCGGAACGTCTGGCTCATGTAGAGGACGCGGGCTTGGTCGGGCCTCGCAACCTCCAACGCCCGGTCCAATTGCTGGCAAATAAAGTCGAGATGCCGCCGAGACGCTGCGAGGCCAAGCGCCCCGAAGTTCTGCAGAAGACGAGCGCAGTCCTCGGCCTCCAACGACGGCAGGGCCTCCCAGAACTCAGTCAGCGCTTCTCGACGACCGGGGATGTCGTGTTCGAAGATCAACTCAGTGGCCAACTCCGACAACAGGTCAGCCCGTCTCGGCTTGGCCAGCGAGGGCGTGGCCAACGCCTCCTTGAGCAACGCCACTTTCTCCGGGTCAGGAGGGTCGAATGCACCGAAGCTCGCCCGGGTCGACACCGTGAGCGCGGCGCACGCGGTGTCGATGTCACTTGCGTCCAGGGCGAGGCGGGCTGCCTCGACGACGGTGCGGCGGGCGTCGGCGACGGCTCCGGAGTCGGCTTGCGCGCCGGCAAGAGCGACCAGTGTGTGGCGACGCTCGACATCGTACGCGCGCTCATCTTCCATGAGTTCGAGCGCGCTCTGGTACCAGCGAATCGCGTTCTCCCACGCGCCGCGCTCGTTGGCCTGCGAGCCAGCCCGACGAGCGAGCTCGATGGCCCGCCCCGGGTCACCGCCCGCCGATGCTTCGGCCCAGTGGGTGGCGAGGTCGGCGACGATCGTGTCGAGGTCACCGGCGTGACGTGCCTCCAGTGCTTCGGCGACCTTGCGGTGCTGGCGGGCGCGGCGGCTGGCCGACAATTCTCCGTGGAGTGTCTCTCGCACGAGCGCATGGGCGAACCGGTGCCGGTCGACCCCGACCTCGATCACGAGACTGGCGGCCCGAGCCGTGTCGAGGGCGTCGAGCACGTCGTCGGCACTTTGTCCGACGACGTCTGCGAGGAGGTCGACGTCGAACTCGTAGCCGATCACCGCGGCAGCACGCAGGACCAGTTCGACATCGTCGCCCAGTCGGCTCAGTCGTCGACCGACGACTTCGCGGATGCCCTCGGGAATGCCCGCTTCCTCGGGACTCACGTCGCTGGTCCACCGGCCATCCCGCTCGACGAGCGCGCCGGTCTCGGCGAGATGACGCAACACCTCGCCGACGAAGAACGGATTTCCCGAGGTCTCGCGGTGCACGAGCGCGGCGAACTCCATCCCGGCCGGGTCGAGGTCATGTCCGCCCATGCGTACGAGCAGATCGCGCACACCATCGTCGGCGAGGCCGGTCACAGCGATGCGGCTCACGGCAGGCATGCGGCGGAAGTCGGCCAGCATCGACGACAGCGGATGGGAGCGGTCGACATCGGTGTCCCGGTACGTGCACAGCACCATGAGGCCGGCGACCGGGTTGATGATCAGGTGTTTCAGGAGCAGCAGCGTCGGCTTGTCGGCCCAGTGAAGGTCGTCGATGACCAGCAAGCGTGGTTTCTCCACCCCGCCGATCGACAGCCACGACTCGACTGCCTGGAAGAGCCGGTAGCGCTCGGTATCGGCATCGTCCTTCAGCGCAGACGGGAGCCCCACGACCCGGCTCCCGAGATCGGGCACGAGACGGACCAGATCACCGGCGTGGTCGCCGAGCGCGGTGAGCCGGGCGTCGGCGGCGGTCTGCTTCATCTGCCAGTCGAGCGCCGCACCGAATGCCTGGAACGGCACGGTGACGTCCTCGTCGCAGCGTCCGGCAAGCACCAGACCGGCTCCACCGTGTACACGGGCTGCCAGTTCCTGGGCGAGGCGGGTCTTGCCGATGCCGGGTTCACCGGCCAGCAACACCGTCTCGAACCCACCGGCCACGCACCGCTTCCACGCATCGGCGAGTTTTTCGAACACCTCCTCACGTCCGGAGAACGGCAGACCGCCGGCGTGAGCGAACACCGGAGGCAGACCGAGCTCGATGCTCGCCGATGCGAGTTCTTCGTCGAGCGGGGTCCACCGCACCTCGCAGGCGGGCAGCGGTTCGGCGAGGCCCTTGAGCGTGAGCTCCCCGAGCGACACGAACTCGTGCCCGCCGCGCCCACGGGCCAGCAAGCGCACCATCTCGGCGCAGCGGATCGTGCCCGGCTCGGCTGATGCTTCGAGACGCTGGGCCTCCACGACGGGAAGCCCGAAGCAGTCGCCGCCTTCGAAGGTCACATCACCGGTCGAGATTCCGACTCGCACCCGCATCGCCTCGGTCGCGCCACGACGGTTGGCCCGATCGATCTCCTGCTGCAACGCCACCGCCGCCCCAACCGCACCCGCCGCGCTGGGAAACGAAGCCATGAACCCGTCGCCAAGATGCTTCACCACCCGCCCGCCGTTCGTCGTGATTGCGTCGGTCAGCAACGCGTCGTGCACACCCTGCAACCTGTCGGCGCCCTCCTCACCCAGGCGCGCCCGCATGGCGGTGCTCCCCGCAAGGTCAGTGAACATCACCGTGACGGTGCCTATCTCGCGTGCTGTCCCGTCTCCTTCCACCCTCCCATCATGGCTTGGTTGTCCAGGTCCGGGGAGCTACGGGTACCCCACCTTCGGTCTGCTCGATTTCGCCACGACGCCCGTGAGGCGACCACGCGGTAAAGAGGCTTTGATCCCGTCAGCTCATCGAGCCTCGGGGTGTGACCCACCGTGTCGCCTGACGCGTAACTCGGGCGATGTGGTCGAAGTCGGCGTCATAGTGCAGCACCGTGGCGCCGTAGTGCTCGGCCGTCGCCGCGGTCAGGAGATCGATGACACCAGCGGCGCGATGCTGACTGGCCTTCGAGAGCTGGAGTTGGACCGCACGGGCCCGGTCGCCGATCTCGGGCGTGAGCGGAAGGTCGGTGAAACCCTCCCTGCGTCGTGTGGCGATCGATCGGTATTCGGCCGGGGTCCGCGCCGAGTAGAGGACTCCGAGGTCGACGGTGGCGCAGGTGGCGAGCAGGCCGATGCGACCCAGCCGGACCAGTTCATCGAGTACATCCGGAGACGACACCCGGGCGATGGCACTCGTATCGGCGAGGAACAGTCCTGGAGGGATCAACGTCGAGCTCCGGACCGCACCTTCGGGTCGGCGAGATCGGGGCTTCCCCAGATCAACGGGTCAGCGAACGCCGCGGCGATTCGGCGGCGGTTCGCTACGAAGGCGAGCGCAGCATTGACCGTGTCGATCTTGGTGGATGTTCCGAGCTCCTTCGCCGCGAGGGCAAGCGTCTTGTCGTCGATGTCGATCGTGGTTCGGGCCATGTGGTCAGGCTATCCGATCACGCATCAATGATGCGAGCTTTGATGCGCCGGCGGGCCCCCGGGCATGGACGAGAAAGTGAAGGCTTGGTCGCACTGGGACCGACCGATCCTCGACTGTCTTACGCGCCCTTCCGGCGACGTGGCGTGGTCAGCCACCCAGCGTCACGTTCGGCCGGGCTTGCGTGA
>JANOHI010000426.1:0-16159 GCA_031406385.1 Acidimicrobiia bacterium | reverse complement strand
CCCCGGTCTGCACCACCGAGCTCGGCCGTGTGGCCGCCCTCAAGGACGAATGGGCCAAGCGCAACGTGAAGGTCATTGGGCTGTCGGTCGACTCCGTCGCCTCGCACCTCGAGTGGGAAAAGGACATCGAAGAGGTCAAGGGAACCGCCGTGAACTTCCCGATGATCGGTGACTCCGACAAGAAGGTCGCCGACCTCTACGACATGATCCACCCGAACGCCAGCGACACCTTCACGGTTCGCTCCGTCTTCGTGGTCGGGCCGGACAAGAAGATCAAGCTGTCGCTCACCTATCCGGCCTCAACCGGACGGAACTTCGACGAGATCCTCCGCGCCATTGACTCCCTGCAACTCACCGCCCAGTACAAGGTCGCCACTCCGGTCGACTGGAAGAGTGGCGACGACGTGATCATCGGCGCTGCCGTGAGTGACGACGAGGCCAAGACGCTCTTCCCCGACGGTTGGACCACGGTCAAGCCCTACCTGCGCACCCTGCCCCAACCCGGTCGCTGACGCACAAGATCCGGGACCGGTTCTTCGTCGGGGGGCGAAGAACCGGTCCCGTTTTCGCGTCCAGTCACCAAACGCGGACTTGACTTGGGCCGTGGCCAACGGTCGATACGCACCCTCACCGACCGGTCGCCTCCACATCGGCAACCTCCGCACGGCCCTCGTCGCGTGGCTGTGCGCTCGGTCCACGGGAGGCCATTTTGCACTCCGCTTCGAGGATCTCGACCGAGTCACCTCACGACCGGAGCATCAGCGCGGACAGCTCGACGACCTCGTTGCCGTCGGACTGGACTTCGACGGTGATCCGCTCGTGCAGTCGACGCGATTCGACGCGCACCACGCGGCGATCGACGCACTCACCGCGGCCGGTCACACCTACGAGTGCTTCTGCACCCGACGCGAGATTGCCGATGCGGTGCGCGCACCGAACGGCCCGTCCGAGTCGCCCGGATACCCCGGCACGTGCCGCGAGCTCACCGATCGTCAGCGCGCTGAGCATCATGCGGCCGGTCGCCGTTCGGCCGTTCGGCTTTGCGGTCAAGGAACGACGGTCGTCTACGACCGGTTCCGCGGTAGCGTCGAGCTACCGGTCGACGACGTCGTGATCCGGCGTAACGATGGCGTTCCTGCCTACAACCTCGCCGTCGTCGTCGACGATGCCTACCAGGGCGTTGAAGAAGTGGTGCGCGCCGATGACTTGCTCAACTCATCAGCGCCCCAGGCGCGTATCGCCGAGCTGCTCGGCATTGCACCGGTATCATATGTGCACATTCCTTTGGTGGTCGCGTCGTCTGGCGAGCGTCTCGCCAAGCGAGACGGGGCGGTGACCCTCGCCGATCTCGGCGTTCTCGGAGTCACGCCGACGCAGATTCGCACGGCGCTCGATCGGTCGATCGGCATGGCGCCGCAAGCCGGGCCCGAACACTTCGATCTCGCATCGGTCCCGCGGGAACCGTGGGTGTTCTCTCCCGAGGTGTTTTAGCCTCTGCCGCCAGGGTGGAAGTGGCGGGCCTCCTGCATCCGCCGCCACTGGCTCTCCGCTATCGACGTGACTTCTCGCACCGGCACGCTGAGCAGCCGGGCGACCTTCATGGCATCGTTGTGGTCGGCTTTTGCTCGGCCGGGACCAACCCGCACTCGGACGGGATGGCCGTGCACTTCGACCTCTTCGTGGTGGCGGGTGGCAACCCACTCGTCAACGTTGCGCTGCCGCACCACGAGAGCACCGGTCTCGTCGATGAGGACCTGGCGGAGTTGATCAGCGAGCAGAGGATCACCAAGCGCACTTATCATTTGCGCTGGGCGCCCGCCCCGCATGGTGATGGGTGTGAGCCACGCATCGGTCGCTCCGGACCTAAGCAATTCGTCGAGCGTGTGGGCGAGGACTTCACCGGTTACGTCGTCGACGTTGGCTTCGAGCATGGCAAGCTGTTGTGTCGGCGAGCGGTGCGCGACCTGTCGGCCCAGCACGACCTGCGTGAGTAGGGGGAGGCCGTCGATCTCCTGCGCCGCCGCACCGTGGCCAATGGCGTCGACGGCCATCGCCGGCATGGCACCGAACGATTGCGACAGCGCCGCCACGATGGCTGCGCCGACAATGTCGGTGAGCTCCGCACCGACCTCGCGTCCGTAGGTGACCGCCCCGCGCGACGCCAGAACGGAGACAGCAAGTGGATCGGGGATCGGCACGAGGCCATCGCGCTTCTTCACGGTGCCCACGCCAAGGGCAACCTGGCTGCAATGGAGCTCATCGATACCGAGAACTTCGAGCGCAGCGCACACGGCAACGGTCTTCACGATCACGTCGAGGCCCGCGACCTCGATCGTCCGCAGCCAGCCGCGGCCAATCCGATCATCGCGCGCCAGCGCTTCGAACACCGTCTCGATGCGCGTCCGCATTCGCGGCGGGAAGCGCGCTTCCTCGATCAGTGCATTCATGTGGGCGATCGTCCGCACTACGGACCGATCGGGCGTGGCATCGACCGACGCCCGGATCGCCCCGATGCCGTTGCGCTTGACCACCTCGCGGCTGATGTCCCAACCGGTGACGGGGAGTCGCTCGACAAGTCTGCGGACTTCAAATTCGTCGGCGCCGGCGTCGATCAGTGCACCGAGCGCCGTGCCACCGGTGATCCCGGCATAGCAATGGAACCAGGCCGTGCGCAGCCCCGGGCCAGGGGTGGGTCGCCCCACCGGCTCGCGCGCATCGGGACCGGGCATAGGACCATCGTTGCCGGGGATGGCCGGTACCGCCAAGTGCTGACAAATCGTTCGATGTCAGACCCTTGCCATGGGGTCTCGCATGAGAAGCGTACGAATGCGAGGTCGGTCTGGGCAAAGTATGGGTGGGGCTCCTCGCAAGGGAGGGACGTTCTAGTGGGCCGCGAGTTGGGGGCGCTGCCTTTCGCGGGTGAGATCCGTTGTTTCGACAATCGGCATAGGGAACACAGCGGTCTGGGCTTTCGCAGCACTCCGGAATGGTGCGAACGACGTGACGTCCAACGAAACGAGGGACCGTCGTCGGACGGTCCCTCGTTTCAGCCGTATCGCTGCTGCTCAGATGAGGCTGTTGAACACGCCTCCGGAGTCGACGACCACTCTTCCGGCCGGGCTCTGGTCGTGGGGGACGCCGACGGTGGCGACCGATGAACACGAACCACCAAGCCCGTCGGCAACGGTGTAGGCGATCCGGTAGACACGTCCGTCGCCCAGCCCGCTGCGCTCCGCCCGAACCTGCAGGGTGTTGCCGGAGCCGAGGACCGCATCGATGGCGGTGTCGCCGTCGCCGAGGCCGTTCGTCGGTTCGTCCTGGGTGACACCGGTGACGGTCCACGCGATCGGGTTGCCGTCGGGGTCAGTGGCACCGCTGAGCGTGATCGTGCGCAGCTTGTGGTTCGGTGGCCACAGGTCCGGGCCGGCGGTCACTGCAGTGCACACCGGATTGTGGTTCAGGGTCGTGCTGGCCGTTGACGTGTTGTTCGCCGTGTTCGGGTCGAACTGGTCCGCTGCCACGGTGCCGGTGTTGGCGATGACCGAGCCGGCACTTAGGGCCTTCACGGTAATGGTGAACGACGTCGACCCGCCGCTCGCCAGTGTGCCCGTAGTGCAGGTCACCGTGCCCGATGCCTGCGAGCATCCAGCTGATGACGACACGTAAGCCGTATTTGCAGGCAGAACATCGGTGACAGTCACGCCGGTGGCCGTGGCCGGTCCGTTGTTGGTCACGGCGAGGCTGTAGGAGTAGGTGTCCCCCTCGGTCACGAGCGCGGGTCCGGTCTTGACGATTGCCAGGTCGGCACCGTTCACCGTGATGGCGACCGTCTCGGTGAAGCCGGTCTGCTCGAGGCCGTTGAGGAGGAACTTCACCGTGCAGTTGAGCGTGACGCCGCCGGGGTTGGCCGCGTCGACGGTGATCGTCTCGGTGTAGGTGACGTTTCCGCCGCTCGTGATCGTCTCGGGGCTCGTCGGCGTCAGTGTCAGCGTCAGGCCGGCGTCACACGTGATGCTCGGCGATACCGTGACCGGGAGGTTCGTGAGTGCCGTCAGGATCGCGTTCGCTACCGTGGTGTCGTTGACGCCACTAATGAACAATCCGCCCGTTGCGTTGGCGATTCTGAGGGCCTGGCCCGTCGAATTGAGTTGGTTGAATCCGGTCGAGACGGCGATCACCCGGATCCCGGCGGCCTGCAGCGCGGCGGTGGTGCTTGCCTCCGTCGCCGAGCCGCTCGGATCATGCCCTGGCGCGTCGCCGAACCAGACGACGATGCGGCTGGATCCGCTGCGGAACCCGGTGGGTCCTGTCGCGAGCTGCGTGAGGGCGTTGAGCTGTGCCTCGGGCGTGTCACCACCACCGGACGCAGACCAAGCATTGATGCCAGTCTGCGCGCTGGCGATAGAGGCAGTGACCGCCTGATTCAGCGTGAACACGGCGGCTCCGTCGGAGAAGTCCTTGTAGTTCGCAACCCCGAACTGGGAGTCCGCCTGGGCCGTACGAACCTGATTCATGATGCCGGTTGAACCGGTTTTCACGTTCGCGATCGCTCCACCCATGCTCCCGGTCGTGTCCGCCAGGAACACGACGTCAGGCTTGGGCGGGATCGCCGGGGTGGTCACGGTCTTGGCGACGGTGATCACCGCGCCGGGGTTGACCGTCTCTGAGACGGTCGAAGGGCTGACATCGGCGAACACCGGCGAGCCTATGAACAGTGTCGCCACTGCGACCGGTGCTGCTAGCCGACGGGCGACCTGTAATGCTGAAATGGGTCTGTGCATGATTCCTCCAAATTGTTGTCAGGTAACAAAAGGGAGAGCCGGATACATGAATATCTTCACAACGCAACGCGACACAACACAACACATGCAATGCATGTTTCCGACCCTTTGGTTTCGACCTCGCCGAGGGTCGTTGCCTCTCTGATGAGGGGGTTCCGAGTCTGGGCGCGAGTGGGCCTACTGTCAATGGCGCCCGCGAGGGACTGCACTATGGTGCACGACTGAAAGGCACCCGCGTGCCAACGATTCATTCACCGTGGTGTACTCGCGGCGCGTCCAGCGCCAGGTCAGATCTCCGCGAGTTGGGAGTGGGCTTCTGAGGGTCCGGTCGTAGCCGACGACTCGCGTGTGCCCTCGAACGCGTCGTTCGACCGGAGAAGCGGCAGCGTGCCGACGACCGAGTCCGTGAGGTTAGGTTACAGACGCGGGCGGGTGCCGGGTTGGGTACCGTCGGCGGTGGCGTAGGACTCGCCCAGGCTTCGCCGCATGATCAGGTCCACCGCAGTCCAGATCGTCTTTGTGAACGGATAGACGACCAGCGGGGTGAGGCCGGCAAGCACACCCCCGCCGACGGCCAGCGCAACGACCGGCGCGTCGGGGAGCGTGAGCGCGAAGCCGATGGCGATGACGGCAACGATGACCAGCTCGGTGATGATGATGCTGACCACGATCGCTCCGAGGAAGAAGCCTTCCTCCCGCTCGAAGCGGTAGTCGCAGCCGGGGCACCGGTCGACCATCGTGAGCCACCGACGGAAGAGTCTCCCAGAACCGCATTGAGGGCACTTCCGGCGGGCTCCCCGGATGAGCATCGTGAACGGACCGGGCGCAGGGCTCCGTCCGTCGAATCGTGGATCATCTGTACGCATAGTTCTAGACCACGACGATCGGCGTACGCGGCGTCCACGGCATCGTGCCGAGGCGTCGTGCGCCCGCCACGCCGTCGAGCAGTCCGCGGTGTGTCGACACCACGAGCATCCGTCCCGACGGGCCCCGAAGAACTTCGTCGAATCGGGCCCTTTGGTCGTCAGGCAAGGTGACTCCGGCGTCGACGACCCACACCGTCCGCTGCAGCACGTCGGTGCGCGCCGGCGCCTGGAACGTGCCGCGTCGGGCGATGACCAGGAATCGGGTGATGGCGCCGGCCAGGTTACCGACGCTCGAGCGCGCCACCTCGAGACCGAGCTCTTCGCCGATGCCGGCGGCGGCCAACGCGATCCCGTCGTGTTCGTCACGAACGCGCAGGCATGCCTCGGCCGTGGAGGTGCACTCAACCGCCGTCAACTCGTTTGCGGCAATGAACTGCGAACACTGACGAATGCCCTGAGGATGCGAGAGCACTCGCATACCGGCTCGGATTGCGACCCCCGGATCGACGTAGGCGTCGAAGCGCACAGGAACGTCGACCACACCGTTGGCCTCAAGCGACGGATCGCACGCCGAGAGCACCTCGGCGGCAAGGTCGACGAGACCCGACGACGAGTTGGTGATCGGCACCACCGCGAGATTGACCGCTCCGTCTTCGACGGCGCGAACGAGCGCACCGAAATCCGGGTATTCGATGCGGGCAATGTCGGCGTCGGCGTCGAGCAGGCCTCGGAGCTGACGGGCCGCAACGTCGGAGAACGTGCCCGCCGGACCGAGGAAGCCAATGCTTTCAACCGGACGATCCGACAGCGGGTGCATCGCGCCAGCAGGCCACTGGAACACGTCGTCGATGCGATGCTGCACATCGCGCTCGAGGGCGAGAAGGTCGCTGTCGATTCGACCGACCAGACGGAGCACACATTCTCGCTGGCCGAGGCGGACCTCTTCGGAGACCAGCTCGGCCCGCACCACACCTCGAACGCTTTCGGCCGTCCGCACGGCCGAGGCCCCCGCAATCGCCTCGGGAATCAGCACCTTCACACCGCGAACGACAGTGGCCAGCCAGACGTCGAGCTCGGCGTCGAGCTCGGCGGGGTCGAGGAGGCGAACGCGACCGAGGCGGAACTCGACGGACCGGCTCCGCCCTCCGATGCCGAGTTTGCGGGCATTGGCAATCGTGGACTCGTCAAGCAGCAGCGCGGCGCGGCCCGGCGAGCCGACGAGGAGATCGTCGAGCACGAACGAGGTCGGCGTGACCTTCACGACCCGCCCGACGTGGAGACGGTCGCTTCCGGATAGCCCCCGCACTCCGACGAGTGCATTCGTCCGGCGGTTCGCAGCAACTCGAGCCCGGGTCGACTGAACCGCCGAGGTGGCCAGGGCGCCGGCTTCGTGGATCTTGGCGAACAATCCGCCGGAGAAGTGCGACCGGACGTCCTCCAGATAGTAGGTCGTGGCGTCGAGATCACCATCAGCGACGGCGGAGTCCAGACGGGCGCGGGCCGCGATCATCGCCTCGGCGACAAGGCCGTCGCGATCGGCGGCCTGGATCGACGCAGTGGTGAGGTCTTGGGCGGGCGCGAGCACCCGCGTGCTCAGCGCCAGGAGCAGCTCGAAAACCGGCGTGCGATTCGCCCAGAGGTCGCCTTCGATGTCGAGACCGGAGTGGCCCACGACGTCGGCGAATGTGAGGAGCGCCTGATGGGTGGCGGTCTGCACCGTGAGCATGATCTCGTCATGTCGAGCCGCTCCCATCTCGTTCACGGTCCCACCGGCGGTCTCGAGTGCCAAGGTCAGCCAGCGGTGTGCGCTATCGGCCACCGGGTCGGGACAGACGACGAAGGTCTGACCGTCGGCGCGCGGAGCATTCACCCCGAACAGCGCATGAAGTCCGATGATCACGGCGTCAGAGCGGACACCCCGAAGCACATCATCTGCGCGCGTACGGTTGTGCGAGCACTCGATCACGGTGGCTCCTCGCAGGACTCGGCCGAAGACGTCGACCGCAACCGCACGGAGAGTCGCCAGCGGGACGGCAAGCACAACGGCAATGTCAGTGTGATCAGCGATCGTGTCCAGCGCTTCGAACGACGTGGACGACGACACGGTCTTCGCCCGGGCATACGGATGCTCCATCGTGAGGACCGACGAACTGGCGTCGATCAACGTCACGCTCTCCCAGCCCAACGCACCGAGCACGTGCTCTCCCAGCCACCGGCCCACGCCTGCCGCGGCGCCGACGACGACGAGATGACGCGGGCCGGCGATCGGCGTCGACGGAGAACCGGACATCACAGGAAGGTGAGGCTACCGGCCGAGCTGCGCGATCAACGCGCTGAAGATGTCCGACGCACCAGCCGTCCGTTCCCACTCGTCGGCGATCGGATCGTGGTCGACGGTGCCGACAGCGTCGGGCTCGATGCCGATCAGGCCCACACAACACGCCCGGAGATCATCGGCACCGAGGGATTCCTCGTAGGCGCTGAAGACCTCGAGCCCGCCCCACAGCGACTCTGGCGCAGCGATGGCCACGGCCTCGTCGGCCGACGATTCGGTGAGCCCGGTCGCAATCCGACGGAAGACGTTCGTCGTGGAGGTGGCCGTCGGCCGTCGGTATCCGCCGACCGGGTGGAGACGCCATTCGAGAGTGATCTCGCCGGGTCCGTCGTCACGCAACCAGACCTGCGAGCCGTTCACGTAGGTGTCGGTCGGTTCACCCAACTGCGCGTCGAGGGCGACGATGAGCGCGGGAGTGCACCGCCAGACAGCGACGGTGGGCAGCGGCTGATCGACGTCCAACGCGAATCAGCCGTTGGCCGTGGCGATCGTGGCGATCGCTTGGCGCGCCAGCTCCGGCTTGGGCGAATCCACGGTCATGGTGATCCCGTCGTCATAGCGCTTCGAGAACGTGGTGACGAGCCGGCCGGGTACGCGGTCATCCACCACGCGGCGCCACGTCTCACCGCCGATCGTCTCCTCGACGCCGACGAGTTGCAGCGGGTCACGGAGGCGCCGAGCGAGGAACTTGTCGTTGGTCTGCCACACGTGCACGGACTTCCCGGCATCGGGAGAACTCCCTCGGACGGTGTACCAAACGTTGAGCTGAAAGGCCTGGAAACCCTGCTTCGAGTCGGGCTTGTCGAGGACGACACGCACCATTGGCGCGTTCTCCGGCAGCACCTTGGGAAGACGGATTTTGAACGGGATGTCCGCGAACGCCTCGCGGAGGTCCCGCCCGGCCTTTACCGAGGCATCGCCGCGCACACTCGCCTGCCGGGCACCGTTGACGATGAGCGAAAGCGCGAGGATCGCCGGGAACGCGAAGACGATGATCCCTGCCCGTCGACGAACCTTGCCCCAGAACGGCTTCTCCGCCTTCGTTCCGGGCAGCCCGTTCATCTGCTGCATGGGGTTGGTTGGTTGTGCCGCGATGCCCTCAGCCATGATCCAAGGCTAGGAGACTGCCAGCGGAACCGTATCCTGTGACCCATGACACGAACGCTCGCAAACTTCGTCAACAGTCAGAGGGTCGGCGCTGCCGACGGGGCCACGACCGACGTGGTGAATCCCGCAACCGGCGAGGTCTACGCGACCGCGCCGCGCTCAGGTGCGGCCGACATCGATCACGCCTTCGATGCTGCGGCCACGGCCTTCGAGACCTGGGGGCGCACCACACCGTCGGAGAGGTCCCGGGCGCTGCTCCGGATCGCCGATGCCATCGAAGCACGGGCCGACGAGCTCGTGGCCGTCGAGGTCGAGAACACCGGGAAGCCGGTCTCCCTCACGATGAGCGAGGAGATCCCCCCGATGTGCGATCAGATCCGGTTCTTCGCCGGCGCCGCTCGGGTCCTCGAGGGCCGCTCCACCGGTGAATACATGACGAACATGACCTCGATGATCCGCCGCGAACCAATCGGAGTCGTCGCCCAGGTCGCGCCCTGGAACTACCCGATGATGATGGCGGTATGGAAGTTCGCCCCGGCGATCGCCGCCGGGAACTGCACCGTGCTCAAACCGTCGGACACGACTCCTGCGTCGGCCCTGCTGTTGGCCGAAATCGCCGCCGAGTTCCTGCCGCCCGGCGTCTTCAATGTGATCTGCGGCGATCGCGACACCGGCCGGGCGATGGTCGCCCACCCAACGCCCCAGATGGTCTCCATCACCGGTTCGGTCCGAGCCGGCATCGAGGTCGCTCGCAGCTGCGCGGACACGCTGAAAAAGGCCCATCTCGAGCTCGGCGGCAAGGCGCCGGTCGTCGTGTTCGACGATGCCGACATCGAGGCCGCGGCCGCGGCGATCGCCATGGGTGGCTACTTCAACGCCGGCCAGGACTGCACGGCGGCGACTCGCGTCCTCGTCGGTCCGGGGGTGCACGACGATTTCGTTGCCGCGCTGACCCAAGCCGCTCGCGGCACGAAGACCGGCGCACCGCACGACGACGACACGTTCTACGGCCCGCTCAACAACCCACAGCAGCTCGCCCGCGTGGCCGCCATGGTCGAGCGCGCACCGTCACACGCCACGGTGCAGACCGGCGGTTCACGAATCGCCGGTCCGGGGTTCTTCTTCGAGCCGACCGTCGTAACGGGCATGCGCCAGGACGACGAGATGATCCAGGACGAGATCTTCGGCCCGGTCATCACGGTGCAGCGCTTCTCCGACGAAGACGAAGCGATCCGTTGGGCCAACGGCGTGAAGTACGGACTGGCGTCGAGCGTTTGGACGAAGGATCACGGGCGGGCGATGCGCATGGCGCGCGCTCTCGACTTCGGCTGCGTGTGGATCAACACCCACATCCCAATCGTGGCCGAGATGCCCCACGGCGGTTTCAAGCACTCCGGCTACGGCAAGGACCTGTCGATGTACGGCCTCGAGGACTACACCCGGCTCAAGCACGTGATGACGAACCTCGAAGGTTGAGGACGCGCTCCCGGTCGGCCCGAACGCCGTCAGCCGCGAATCGGCACGGACCAGCGCGCCGTCGTTCCGGTTGGCGACGACCACACGTCGAACGTCCCACCGTGCTTGTTGGCACGAGTCGACGCGTTGTGCAGTCCTTGGCCCGCCGTGACGATGCCGACCTCGGCACCCACCCCGTCGTCGGCCACCTCGATCGTGAGCAACGCGTTGGCGTGCTCGACCACCACACTGGTCATCGTTGCTCGGGCGTGCTTGGCCACATTCACCAAAAGCTCACGTGCTACCTCGAGTCCGTCGGACGCAGTATCGAACGCCACGTCGTCGACGTCTCCCCGAAACTCGAGCCGCGGCGTGAAGCCAAGGATCCGCGACACCTCGGCCACGGATACGCGGACCGCGTGGTGGAGTCCGTTCTCAAGACCGCGTTTGGTGTGCAGCGCAAACACGGTCGCCCGGATGTCGGTGATCGCCCGATCGATCCCATCGATGACCGAGTCGATACTCGCACCGTGTCCGGCCCAGACGACACCCGAGTCGGCGGCCCGAGTCGCCTGCAGGTGGAGTCCGGCGGCATAGAGCCGCTGGATCACCCCGTCATGGAGATCACGGGCGATGCGCTCACGTTCGGCTTCCAAGGTGAAGAGGTGCTCGGAGCGGCGCAGAACGCGTTCGGCTTCCTGTCGGGCGGCGGCGTTGCGAGCGGCGGCGACCACGAACGACTCACCGTTGAGCGTCAGCGGACTGAGGCTCACATCGACCGGCACCGTCCCCCCGTCACGGTGCTGCCCGATCAGCACACTTCCTGCCCCCATCGCTCGGGCGGTCGGCGACGACCGGAACAGGGCGCGATGGCCGCGATGGACGTCCTGCTTCTCCGAGGAAATCAGGATCTCGATCGACTGTCCGACGAGCTCGTCCGGAACCCAACCGAAGATCTCGCGAACACGGTCATTGGCGAACACGATGTCGCCTCTCTCGTCGATCACCACCGTGGCGTCGGGACTCTTCGAGGTGAGGAGGAGCAGGAACTCCAGGCTCAGTTCCATCGGCGCGGGTGCGGCGTTGCGATCACAGCGTCTCGCGTGACTTCACGGCAAACACTGCTGCCTCGGTTCGCCGACTCATCCCCAACTTCATCAGAATCGACGACATGTAGTTCTTGACCGTCTTCTCGGCGAGATGGAGATCCCCGCCGATCTGGGCGTTGGTCTTCCCTTCGGCCACGAGGTCGAGGATGCTGCGTTCGAGCTTCGTGAGCGACGCGAGGCGAGGGTCTTCGGTGGCGACGGGGTTGCGGATCCGCTCGAAGAGGTTGCGCGTCATCGTCGGGTCGAGCAGCGAGTCGCCGTTCGCCACACGACGCACAGCGTTGACCAGGTCCGTCCCCCGGACCTGTTTGAGCACGAACCCGGCCGCGCCCGCCAGCACCGATTGGAACATGGCGTCATCGTCGGCATACGACGTGAGCATGAGGCATCCGATCTCGGGATGGGCCACACGGATGTCCCGACAGACCTCGACACCGCTCCCGTCAGGCAGGGCAACGTCGAGGACGGCGACATCGGGACGCGTCGCGCCGATCCGCTCGAGCGCCTCACTGCACCGACCGGCCGTCCCGACCACCGAGATCTCGCCGGACGATTCGAGCAGATGACGGACCCCCTCGCGCACGACCTCATGGTCGTCCAGGAGAAAGACCCGGATCGGTTGCGTACCCCCCTCAACTCCAGAAACAGTCACGACATTGAGTCGAGCACCCAATGTTCACGAACAGCAAGGGACCTAGGTCCCGAGTCGACCCGGTCAGGCGGCGGCGCCGGACTTCGGAACGACAACCACGGGACAGGTGGCGTGATGCAGGACCTGGTTGGCGACCGAGCCAAGAATGAGTCCGAGGAATCCTCCGTGACCCCGAGCCCCAACCACGACAAGGTCTGCGCCCTCACCGGCGTCGACGAGAGCGTGTGCTGCCGAACCCTCCGTCGCCACCGCATCAACAGACACGGTGGACGGGGAACCCGCAGTGGCCTTTCTGATCGCGTCAGCCAGCAGTGCCTCGGACGACTCCCGCATGCCGTCGATATCGATGAGCCGCATCGTGGGGATGCCGACCGACGTCGGGTAGGCCCAAGCGTGGAGAACCAGGAGCGACGCACCCCGAAGCGCCGCCTCGGCCAGCGCCCAGCGAAGAGCCCCGATGCTTTCGTCTGACCCGTCGACACCGACCACGATGCGTGCGCTCATGGGAATGAGCGTGCTCCCGGCCCGAAAACGGGGACAGGGCCAAAGGTCCCGGACGCTCGGGGCCCTTGCGCTCTAGGAGTTGGAGCCCCCGGGACGGCACCGTCGAGGCATGAGTTCTATCGCTCCCGTCGAGTTCCGCGAATCATCGGACGGCGCCACGCTCGTGGCGCTGCTCGGAGCAGGATTGGCAATCGTGTTGGCGCTGGTGGCCTTCGGTTTCAGCGTCCGCGGTCGAGCAGATTCCGGAACTTCCGGCGCTTCCGAAACCGAACGGGTAACGGACGTCGCCGTGACCCTGACCGACTTCAAAATCACCACGGCCACCACGACGTTCCCAGCAGGAAGGATCCGGCTCAATGCCTCCAACCTCGGGTCCGTCGCCCACAGCATCGGGGTGACCGGCATCGGCAAAACCCGCGACATCCCAGCAGGTTCCTCGGCGGTGCTTGACCTCGGCGTCCTTGAGCCCGGCTCCTACGAGTGGATCTGCGACATTTCCGGACACGCCGAGGTCGGCATGAAGGGGATGTTTACCGTCGTCCCATCGGCTTCCGGTGCTCCGTCGGCGAGCGCTCCCGCAGCGGGAGTCGGCACGGCCGCCGGTGGCACTGAGGGGAAGACGGGCGTCGACGAAGCCCACCGTGCTGTGGTGCAGGAGTTCCTGACGGGCCTGCCCGCCAAGACCGCGGGCCTCGGCGGCATGCTGTTGAAGCCCAAGGTCGAGAACGGCATCCCGGTGTACGACATCACCGCCAAGGTCGTGCAGTGGGAAGTATCACCTGGCCGGACAATCGAAGCGTGGACGTACAACGGCACCGTGCCCGGGCCGGAGATCCGGGTCAAGCAGGGTCAGCGGGTACAGGTGCGCATCAAGAATGATCTCCCCGAGTCGACCTCGATCCACTGGCACGGCCTCGAGTTCGCCGACAACAAGCAGGACGGCGTGACCTTTGTGACGCAAGATCCGATCAGGCCGGGCGAAACCTACATCTATGACCTCGCCCCGATCAACTGCGGCTCGCACATGTACCACTCACACCACGCCGCCGACGCCCAGGTGCCGCTCGGCCTGCTCGGAGGGTTCATCGTGGACTGCACGACCACACCGGTCCCGGCGTTCGCCGCCCACGACAAGGAATACACCCAGATCCTCAGCGACGGCCCGATGGGGTTCGCCATCAACGGGAAGGGATTCCCGGCAACGGCCCCGATCGTCGCCAAAGTCGGCGAGAAGACCCTGCTGCGGTTCATGAACGAGGGGCTCATCATCCACCCGATGCACTTGCACGGACACCGCATGACGGTGGTCGCAAAGGACGGGAACTTCCTGCCCCAACCCTATGAGGTCGACACCATCAACGTTGCCCCCGGTGAGCGCTACGACGTGATCGTGACGTCGCTCTACGCCGGCGCATGGGCGTTCCACTGCCACATCCTCACCCACGCCGAATCGGACAAAGGCCTCCATGGCATGACCACCGTCTGGGCCGTCCAGCCATCATGAGGCGGGCGTTGTTCGCTCTTACGTTGCTCGCGCTCGGTTTCATCGGGCCGGTCGCGGCGTCGTCGGCACAGGGGACAACGACACCAACCTTGACGCTCCGAGAGGTGGCCGGTAGCGGCGAAGAACGAACCTTCGAAGCAGACCTTCGCGTCGGTGGCAGGCCGGTCGCCGGCGCCGACATCGACATCGGCGGTCTGGGCAACGATCCCGACCTTCGAGTTCCCACGCAATCGATGAGCAAAGCCGACGACGCCTACCGGGCGACTCTCAACTTCTCGACCGGTGGCGACTGGGTCCTCGTCGTCCGAGCACACACACCGGTGCAGATCGTGGAGTTGTTCACGGTAAAGATCGACGGCGTTCCCCTGGCCGACCACGCTGCAGCTTCGGCGACGCCGTCGAGGCGAACGCTCCGGAGGCTCGAAGGGAAGGAAGCGTCCACAGGGGATGCCGGACACGATGGATCCCCGGTTGCCAGCGGACTCGCTCCTCGAACCTTCGACCTCGAAGCCACGCTCATCCGAGTCGTGCACTCCCTCGGTGCCGTGGCATGGCTCGTCTCCGTCCTGGGGCTCGTGCTCGCCAACCGTCTCGGTCCCGGCTGGGGTCGCGACCAACTCACCTCGTTCATTGCGCAGCGCTACACCATGCTCGCCGGTTTCGGGCTCGGTGTCGTGGTGATCACGGGCCTCATGAACGTGCAGCGGTCGTCGGCTGGGCTCCTCCAGCCAACGGAGTTGCTCCGCACCGGACTCGGCACTGCCTACCTCAGCGTGTTCGCCGTGAAAATGGTCGCCGTGGTCGCCTCGCTCTTCACCTCGGTTCGCATTGGCCGTCTGCTCTCGGCCCGCGGACGCGGGCCCCGACTCGCCGCGCCGACCTTTCCGCCTTCTCCGTTCGTGGTCACGGCCTTTCCGTCGGACGCTGTTCCCGCCGCGACCGGGTCTCCGCCGCGTTTCACGCCACAGGCCCAGGCACGCCTGTTCCGGTTGGCCGAGGCGAACGTGGCGATCGGGGCATTCTTGCTTGTCGCCGTCGCTATCCTCGGGCAACTCCACCCGCTACTGCACTGACAGGAAGAAACAACCATGGTCATCACAAATGGCATCGACCGAATCACAGAAATCCTCGGTGATCGCGCCGACGATCTGCTCGGTCATCGGTGCGCAACGATTCCGGCGAGTCGCCTCTCGCTCCCCGGGCCGGCGTTCGTCGACCGCGTCGTCTCCCATACCGATCGACCGATACCAGTGCTGCGCTCGCTCGAGACGCTCTTCGGCACCGGGCGTCTGGGCGGCAGCGGCTACATGTCGATCCTTCCCGTCGACCAGGGCATCGAGCATTCGGCCGGAGCGTCGTTTGCCAAGAACCCGGACTACTTCGACCCGATGAAGATCGTGGAACTGGCGATCGAAGGGGGCTGCAATGCCGTTGCCAGCACGCTCGGTGTGCTCGGAATGTGCGCACGGAAGTACGCACACCGCATCCCGTTCCTCCTGAAGTTCAACCACAACGAGTTCCTCTCGTACCCGAACGCCTATGACCAGATCGCGTTCGCGTCGATCCGTCAGGCACGCGAGATGGGCGCAGTGGCCGTCGGCGCGACCATCTACTTCGGTTCACCTGAGAGCAAGCGCCAGATCCAGGAGGTCGCTACGGCCTTTGAGATGGCCCACGAGATGGGCATGGCCACCGTGCTGTGGTGTTACTTGCGGAACGCCGACTTCAACAAGAAGAAGGAAGGCGGTCCGGATTACCACGTGGCCGCCGACCTCACCGGCCAGGCCAATCACCTCGGCGTCACCCTCCAGGCCGACATCATCAAGCAGAAGGCCCCCGAGACCCC
>JANOHI010000418.1:0-2637 GCA_031406385.1 Acidimicrobiia bacterium | reverse complement strand
GACGCGATGGCCCTGTCGATGTCGAGCCCGCCGGCCTTGAGTGGCTCCAGCTGCGCCTGTACCCCGGGCGTGTCGATGATGCCCGGGGCGATCGCGTTCACCCGGATGCCACGGGGTCCGAGCTCGCTCGCAAAGGCCCGCGTCATGCCGACCACCGCTGCCTTCGACACCGTATAGGCACTGATGTTGGCGCCACCGCGGATCGCCGCGATCGAGGCAAGGTTCACGATGATGCCACCGCTCGTCATGAGCCGGCTGGCGTCTCGGGCGGCCGAGTACTGGGCCCTCACGTTGATCTCGAGCATGCGCGCCACGAACTCGTCGGTGACCTCGCCGATCGGTCCCGTGGTCGGAAAGACGCCGGCGTTGTTGACGAGAATGTCGAGGGCGTCGTCGCCCGCAGCGAGCGCCACCGCATCGGACAGCTGCGTCGCGTCCGTGATGTCGCACCGAACGTAATCAGCAGACAGGCCTCGGGCGACAAGAGCAGCGGCCGTCTCCCGACCGGCCGGGTCGAGGTCGGCGATGGTCACATGCGCTCCCGCCTCAGCCAGACGGCTCGAGATCGCCGCCCCGATGCCTTTCGCCGCGCCCGTGACGAGCGCACGCTTCCCGGTCAGATCGATGAGCTGGTGGTTGCTGGGCAGATCGGTCATGGCTTGCGACATTAATGAAGCGTCATTAACGTCGCAACACATGGACGTGTTCGAAGCGATGGAGACGTGCCGGGCGATCCGGTTGCTGAAACCGGATCCGGTCCCCGCCGAGTTGATCGACAAGTTGCTGTGGGCCGCCACTCGCGCACCCAGCCCGGGCAACAGCCAGGGCTGGGACTTCGTCGTCGTCGACGACCCGGCACCGAAGGCAACGATTGCCGCGGCGATACGGTCGGCCATGGCCGACCGCGTGGCCGCCATGCCGCGTACCGATCGCACCACGCGGCTGATGCTCGACGGCACGGCCAAGATGATCGACACGCTCGATCGGGCACCGGTGATCATCTTCGTCACCGGCCCGGTCATCTATCCGGTCCGTGCACCCCGAGAGCAGTTCACGTGGTCCGCGCTCTACCCGGCGGCGCAGAACATCCTGTTGGCGGCGCGAGCGCTCGGCCTTGGCAGCGTTTTCACCACGATGCACATGGCAGCCGATCCGACGATACGCGCGGTGCTCGGCATCCCCGATCACGTCAAGATCGCGGCGATGATCCCGATCGGCTGGCCGGATGCCGCGTTCGGACCGGTGAACCGGCGACCGGTAGAGGACTTCGTCCACCGGAACCGCTGGGAAGGCGACAAGCGTGGCCACGGCAACTGACGAGGCTCAACTCGGCCGTCCGGCCAAGGTCGACGACGCCGGCGTCGCCACACGCGAACGCCTGCTTGCCGCTGCGGCAGCCTCCTGCGTGGTGAACGGGTTCGACGGGGCAACCCTCGGTGACATCGCCCGAAGGGCCGACGTGTCGGCCCCGGCGATCTACAACCACTTCGGTGGCAAGGTCGAGCTGATGGTTGCTGCCGGTCGCGATGCCCTGTCACGGCTGGGCCCGACCGAGCGCGGCTCGCGGCCCACCGCTGTTCAGACCGTCCGCGCCTTCATGGCCGATGAGTTCGCCGCCACCCGTCGGCTGCTGGCCGAACTGCACCTGGCCAGCCAGCGCCAACCGGAGTTGGCTGCACTCCTCGCGGACTGGCACGTTGCGCAGGCCAACGTGTGGCGTCCGAAGTCGGGTCGTGATCGTGACGCAACCGTGAAGATGTTCTTCACCGTGTTGTTGGGCCTGTGCCAGATCGAGTCGCTGCCCGCACTGACCGCCTCCAAGCCCGCCATGACCCGCCAAGCCGAGGCACTGGCTGCAGTGCTGTTCCCCGAGGAAGTGCTCGCATGACCGCAGGTCCCCACGCCGTCGTGTTCAACCTGCTTTCCGAGGATTTTCAGGACGACCCTGCCGCCACCTTCGCCGAGCTCCGCGGCACGTGCCCGGTGAACCACACGATGATTCCGGCCGAGCACTGGACCCTGTCCCGGGAGGCCGACGTGACTGCAGCGCTGCGCGACGACGAGACCTGGTCATCCAAATACGGGCCGGGCCTGGCGTTCGGCGTCATCGGTTCCGGTGTGCTGGTGTCGAGCGACCCGCCCGTGCACACCACAGAGCGCCTTGCCATCTCGCGCGCCTTCAAGCCTTCGGTGCTCGAAGCGATGGAACCCGACATCCGGCTGCTCGTCGACGACTTGGTCGATGCATGCGTCGAGCGTGGTTCGGGCGACATCGTGTACGACCTGGCCATGCCGCTGCCGCTCGTCGTGATGTGTTGGATGCTGGGCATGCCCAAGGAGGACATCTCCATGTTCCGGTCCTGGGTTCTCCCGATGGCCGACGCGGTGGCGCTCGAGGGAGGCCGCAACGCCAACGACGAGGTCAAGAACGCGTACCGCAGCTACTACGGCTACTTCGGACCCCACATCCAACGTCGGGCCGACGCGATCGCGACAGGCGAGCAGGTGCCCGACGATCTGTTGACGCGCCTGCTCACGGTGGAACGCGACGGGCAGAAGCTCACCCAGCAACAGGTCATCGGCTTCTGTCAGTTCCTGCTGGTGGCAGGTTCGGCTACGACGACGCTGCTGATCGGC
>JANOHI010000397.1:0-1220 GCA_031406385.1 Acidimicrobiia bacterium | reverse complement strand
CCGTCGTCGCTGCGCATGATGAAGTTCACCGGCGTGCCGGGGAAGGAGACGTCCGCCTCCCAGGAGACGGAGAAGAGGTCGGGGGTCACTCCAGGGAACGGTGCGGTGGAACCCCACCCGTGGGTGATGGTCGGTTCGCATCCGGTGGTGGCGGTGGGGCCGACGAGCACGGCATTGTTGAACGCCTGGTACCACCATTGACCGGCAGGGCAGCCGGCTGCGCCGATGATCGTCAATCCGGGGGCCGTTGTGGTCGTCGTCGTGGTCGGTGCGGCGGTCGTCGTGGTGGTTGTCGTGCCGGTGGTGGTTGTCGGTGCGCCGGTGGTCGTCGTGGTCGTCGGAATCGTTGTCGTTGTTGTTGTCGGCGCTGCGGTCGTTGTCGTGGTGGTGGTTCCCACCGGCACGCTCGTCGTCGGCGGGGCTGAGGTTGTCGACGTCGTCACCGCAGACGTCGGCACCGGTGTCGGCGTCGTGGACGGCGGGTCCGCGAGTGTGCCGGGGATCGTGGTCGTGGAGGCCGTGCTGGTCGAGGGCTTCGTCGACGTTGTCGAGGTTGTCGAGGTCGAGGTCGTCGCCGCGGTCGTCGGGCTCGTCGTCACGGGCGGCGGGGTCGGCACCGGAACGAATTCCCCGGTCACCGGATCCAGGTCCGCAACGGTCGGGGTCGGAAGCGGCTGCGTGGTCGTCGTCTCGAAGACATCGTCCTGGGTGGTGGCGAATGCCAGCTCGCCGGGTGTTGCGTCGAAGGGCGCGGCCCATTCGATCGCCGCTGATGGCGGTAGCGGTGGGGCGGGAGCGGCGATGAGCGCCAGTGCGACGACCGTGCTGCTCGTCGCCGCGGTGAGCTTGGTGCTGAGCACCGATGCGATCGTCGTCGATGCCGCCCGGGTCGTCTGCGCCGGAATCTCGCGGGCGGCTGCGGCCGGCGCTGCTGCCGCCAGCGGTGCGAGAAACGCCGATGCCCCGGTGGCGGCGATGCCGCCGGTCACGGCCTGGACGAGCGCGCCGACCGGCCCGTTGCTGGAAGCCATCTGGCCGATCCAGGAGGAAACCAGGCCGGTGGCAACCTGTGTCCTCTTTCGACCGACGCGGACGAAGGCTCGCACGATCGTCGGATCGAAATGGGTTCCCGAGCATCGGACGAGCTCTGCTCGGGCGTCGTCGTAACTCATCGGCTTCTTGTACGAACGGGCTGCGGTCATGACCTCGAAGCTGTCCGC
>JANOHI010000372.1:0-8961 GCA_031406385.1 Acidimicrobiia bacterium | reverse complement strand
GCCACCATCGACGGCGATGATCACCGGGTTCATGTCGGTGATGTAGGCCCGCAGCGCGCGGAGGTCTTCTTTAAACTGATCGCCCCGGACCACGATCAATACATGGCGACCGGTGAAGGTCGTGCGCAACTCCGGCAGCTCAGGTGAGTCGAGCAGCAAGAACTGTTCGGCCTGCATATAGGCGAGGGTGTTCTCGGCGAAGCGAGTCAACTCAATGCTGATGGTCGCCCTCGCGTCCTCCACCAGACGATCGAGCGTGCTCATCGTCTGCCGAATGCCTTCACCCAAGATGTCGCCCCGGGCATTGCGAATGGCTGTTCCGTCGATCGTCAGCATCTCCCCGTCCGCAACCCGGGCAAGGATCTCCGAGCCCACGCTGTCGAGGATCGGAATCCCCGCCGCCGCCAACAGCAGAGGACCGACATTCGGGTAGCGACCGGTGATCGATGCCGACGCGTTGATGACCGCGCCCACATGGGCCTCAACGAGTCCCTCGGCCGCGACACGATCGAGATCGGCATGGTCGATCACCGCGATCTGGCCCGCTTCGAGCGTCTTGGTGAGCTCTTTCGTCCGCCGACCCGGACGGCCCGCCCCGCTGACCGTTGCATGCAGGCGCGTCTCGAGCGATGGCGTAGCCATTCAGCCCGCCCGCTTCGCCGGCCCTGCGGCCCGTTTTCCACGCACCCGTACCGAACCGGCGCGACGCCGAGAACGACGTGACGCCAGGAGATCTTCCGCATGACGAAGAGCCGAGGGACTCGCAGGGTCACCGGCCAGCATCCGAGCCACCTCTCCAATACGCTCGGATTCGTTCAGCCGGCGCACCGACGTGCGAGTCGTGGGGCTTCCGTCGGCATCGACATCAACCGTCTTGCGGACGTGGATCTGTGCATCCGCCGATGCCGCAACCTGCGCCAGGTGGGTGACGACGAGCACCTGGCGACCGGTGCCGAGCTCGGCCAGAGCGTCTCCGACGGAGAGTGCCGTTTCGCCACCGATCCCGGCATCAACCTCATCGAACACCAACGCCGAAAGCGCCGACGACCCGAGGCCGACCGTCGACGCATCGGTAGCGTCGCCGCCGCGGTTGATCAACGCCAACTGCAATGCCAACATCACCCGGGCCAGTTCACCGCCCGAGGCCACCTTTGCCAGTGGAGCGAGATCGCTCCCCGGGTTCGCCGAGAATTCGAACACGACTCGCGAGTCGTCCACGGCGTGGTCCGGGTCGGCGCCGGTGACGACGGTGTGTGCGTCGTCGTCGGTGAGGACGCCAACCCGGAAGCGGGCGTTGCCCAGGGCGAGGCGACCCAACTGCTCACGAACCGCCGAGGCAAAGGGCTCGGCCGCGTCGCGTCGCAGCTTGGCGATCCGATCACGCGCCCGGCGTTCGGCTTTCGCAACCTGACGGAGTTCCGCGTCGATCGCCGCAGCGCGTTCGTCATGGCGCGTCAGCTCGTCGAGGCGATGCTGGGTTTCGGCCTGGAACGCCAGCATCGCGGTGATCGACTCGCCGTACTTCCGACGGAGCTGACGCAGCAAATGGCGCCGCTCCCGGAGTTGCCCGAGTCGAGCCGGATCGTCATCGAGACGGGCCAGATGCGCACGCAGCTCGCTGGCCACATCGTCGAGGTCCGACGCCGCGTTCCGGATCCGGTCGGCCTCGACGCCGAAGGGCGCCTTGCCGGCCAGAAGCTGGCGAATGGTTCCAAGAAGCGTCAGCACACCGTCGTCGCCCGCCAACGCTTCCGTGGCCGCGCTCAACGCTTCGCGATACGACTGTGCGCCGGTCAGCAGGTCCTCTTCTTCGGCGAGCTTGCCGTCCTCATGCGGATCACCCAGACCCGCCGCATGGAGCTCGGCGAGCTGGAACGCCAAGAGATCGATCTCACGGGCACGCGCCCGTTCGTCGCCTCCGAGCGTCGCTCGGTCCGCAAGCAAGGTCCGGCGTGTCGTCCGTGCCGTGCGGAGATCGGCGTCGTCGATGCCGCCATAGGCGTCGAGGGCGTCGCGCTGCGAGCCGGACGCCAGCAGCGTTTGATGGGCGTGCTGGCCGTGGAGATCGATCAGACCGCTGGCCCGTTCCGCCAGCACCCCGACGGGAACCGGTCTCCCGTCGATATAGGCCCGGGCGCGACCCGATCGCGGCACCACTCGGCTCAACACAACTTCGCCGTCACCGACGACGAAGCGTCCGTCGACGCGGGCCTCGTCGGCCCCGAAGCGCACGAGCGTTGGATCCGACCGGGCTCCCAGCAACAACTCAATAGCCTCGACGATGAGGGTCTTGCCAGCGCCGGTCTCGCCGGTGATCACGGTCATGCCAGCGTCGAGGACTACGGACGCGTGGTGGATCACCCCGAGATCGGCGACGACGAGCTCAGCGAGCACGACGGCTCCGAGGTCGTTGCCCACCAGGCGCCCCGCTTTGGGAGCGACCCTGCTCCGCCTCGAAGCGTTCACGCGCCGGAGTACCCGGGCCGGGCAGCTCGAACTTTGTCTTCAGGATGCCGTGGAAGTCACGCGGCCCGAAGGTGACGAGGCGCGCCGGTCGAGGATGGGCCGAACAGATCACCACCGCACCACCGGGAACGGCGCCCTCGTCGCGGCCATCGACGAAGAGCGTCGCGGTGCGACCGTCGAGTACTTCGAGGCGCACCGTCTCGTCGGCGCTGAGCACGAGCGAACGGTCGAAGAGCATGTGGGGCGAGATCGGGACGACAACGAGTGCGCGCATCAGCGGTGACACGATCGGACCGCGGACCGAAAAGGCATAGGCGGTCGAACCGGTCGGCGTGGCGACGATCACGCCATCGGCCGAGTAGTCGGCGAAGGGAACGTCGTTGAAGCTCACGCCCAGATGGACGGTGTTGCCGGCGTTGCTCTTTTCGAGCACTGCGTCATTCAGGGCGGCGAAGCGCCGAACGTTATGCCGGGGCGCCGACACCACGATCTGGAGCATCATGCGCTCCTCGATCCCGTGGTCGCCACGAAGCACGCGTTCGACAACCCCGTCGAGATCCGACAGCTGCTCCGACGCGAGATAGCCGAGGTGTCCGACGTTGACGCCGACGACCGGTACTCCGTCGCCGCACACGAGGTCGACGGTTCGCAGCATCGTGCCGTCTCCACCCAGGCTGAACGCGTAGGACAACCCCGCGGCAAACTCTTCATCGGGGACGGCCCACTGATCGAGCCCGACGCGGACTGCGTCAGAGGCCGGAACCCGGACCTGGACGCCGGCCGCTTCGAGTGACGCAGCAGTTGACGCGGCGACCCGCCGTGCCTCCAGCCGGGTGAGGTGGGGCACGATCCCGATGGCGATGCGCGAAGCTTTCGTGCGCCTCGTCGGCTTCGTTGCGGTCATTTACTCAGCCCTCAGCGGCTCGTCGGCGAGCCCGCTCGCCGACACGTCCGTTCGCTCGTGAAGGCGACCGGTCAAGACCAGGGCATCGTCGATCGCGGCTTCGATCATCGCCACCCGAGCGTCGGTGCCTCGGTGCGCCGCTGCTGACTCCATGACGAAGTGACCGAGGAACTCGACGTTGCCGTCGGCCCCGGTGATCGGTGAGGTCATGACCGCAATCATGCCCGCTCCCAGTGCGGCGTAGGTGTCGGCGACCGAGACCAACGCCCGTCGCCAGACCTCCGGATCCCGAACGACGCCCCGTCCGCGCGCCACTTCGGCCCGGCCGGCCTCGAATTGGGGCTTTATCAGCAGGACCATCGCTCCAGTTGCCGCCTCGCATGCGGAGATGAGCGACGGCGCCACCGACCGCAGCGAGATGAAGGACAGGTCACCGACAGTCAGCGGTACCGAACGGCCGGCCATGACCAGGGCCAGCGCGTCGGTGCGGACGTTGCAGCGCTCGTGCACCTCAACTCTGCCGTCGGCGCGCATTCTCTCGTGCATCTGTCCGATTCCCACGTCGACGGCGATCACCCCGGACGCGCCACGTTGGAGCAGGCAGTCGGTGAACCCCCCGGTCGACGCGCCTGCGTCGAGCACAGTCCACCCGGTCACGTCGATCCCGAATCGTTCGAGCGCACCCTCCAGTTTCAGGCCACCCCGGCTGACAAAGCGGGCCCGCTCGGCCACGAGAACGATCGGGTCGCCTTCGTCGACCTGGCGCGCCGCTTTGTCCGCTACCGCTCCTCGAACGTGCACCTCGCCCCGGGCGATGGCCTCGGCCGCCTGCACCCGAGACGGAACGAGCCGGCGCCGAACCAGTTCGGCATCGAGGCGACGACGCACCGCTCAGCCCATCCGGCGAACGCCGCCGAGTTCGGCGTCGACGAGCGCGGCGAGGTCGGCGGCGATCACGTCGGGCGTTGGTTGGACGGGTAGATCCGCGGCCGAGGTGACACCGCTCAACACCAGACCAAAGCGCGACCGCATGGTCGTCGCCATGAGCCCGTCGGTCGAGGGTCGGTCTCCGACCATCAGCAGCGAGGTCCGCTCCGCCGTGCTCGGGTCATCGCCCAGGCCGAGGCGGCGGAACACGAGGCGCGCCGCCGGCTGATGCGGCTTGCCGCCGAACGTCGGGTCGACACCGGTCGCATACGCCACCGCGGCCACCAGCGACCCGCCACCAGGGAGTTCACCGTCGGCCGTCGGGTACGTCGGGTCGTCGTTCGTGCCGATCAGCCGCGCCCCGCCGCGCACCGCCTCGAACGCCTGCGTCAGCCGGTCGAACGTGAAGTCACGATGCCACCCGACGACAACAGCGTCGATGCCCGGCTCGGCGTCGCCCACGCACCGGACCCCTCGCGCTTCGAGCGCCTCGACGACGCCCGGGCCGCCGCAGACCAGCGCAGTTTCCCCTGGTTCGACGAGTAGTGCCGAGGCCTGCGCTGATGAGCAGATCTCGTCCTCGGTGGCCGCCATGCCCATCGAAGCCATCTTGGCGACGTAGCCGGCAATCCTGGCCGAGCTGTTGTTGGTGAGGAACAGCACACGTTCGCCCGACGAGCGCAGCCGGTCGATCGCCTCGATGGAACCGGCAACCGGGGTCTCGCCACGCCACACGACACCGTCGAGGTCCAAGATCCAAGGCACGACACCCGACGCTACCAACCCTTGCCCGAAGGTCCCGGCTGTAGCGTTGGCGGCGTGTCGAGTCCGTCGCCCATTCCGTCGGCCGGCAGCCCGGAGCGGTCAACACCCGGAGGGCTCGCCAAGTCTCAGCCGGGCCTCGTCGCTGTCGGGGTCATGCTCGCCGTGCAGTGGACCAGCGAGGTTGCCGACGTCGTCCTCGACCACCGCCTCGATGCCTACGGTGTCCGACCGCACGTCCTCGTCGGTCTTCGGGGCATCGTGTTCGCACCGTTCCTGCACGGCGGTTTCGGCCACCTGATCGGCAACACCGTTCCCTTCGCCGCGCTCGGCGGACTCGTTGCGCTCGGCGGCCTCCGACAGTTCCTTTCCGTCACCGTCATCGTGGGACTCGTGAGTGGACTCGGGATGTGGCTGTTCGGATCGTCCAACGAGGTTCATCTCGGCGCCAGCGGCCTCGTGTTCGGCTACCTCGCGTATCTGCTCGTGCGGGGGTTCTTCGCCCGCAACGGGCGTCAGATCCTCCTCGGGATTGTCGTTGCGTTCGTCTACGGCGGCCTCTTGTGGGGTGTGCTCCCGACGAGTCGGGGTGTGAGCTGGGAAGGTCATCTCTTCGGCGTCGTCGGCGGGGTCGGTGCGGCTTGGGCGCTGCTCCAGTTCGACAAGGCCCGCGTCGCCGCCGATCAGCGGAATTCCTGACGTTGTCCGAATCGGAGGATTCACGTGCGTTCGGATTCCCGGCCGGGCTTCGTACACTGGACGCGTGCCGGTCTTCTCTCCTTTCGTCTCGCTCCGTTACGCCGACCATGAGGGCGCCGACCAGCTGATCGCTCCGCCCTATGACGTGCTGAGTGATGCCCAGCGCCTCGAACTCGAGGACCGCCACCCCCACAACAGTGTCCGCATCGATTTCCCGCACGGCAAGACCGACCCGCACGCCTATACGGGTGTCGCCGAACGTCTTTCGTTGTGGAAGGCATCGAAGGTGCTGCTCAGCGACAGCACTCCGACGTTCACGGTGTACCGCATGACCGCCGAGGTGGACGGACGCACGACCACGACGACTGGGGTGCTCGGAGCGCTCACGCTCGAAGAACCCGGCACCGGCGACATCTTGCCGCACGAGCAGACCACGCCCAAGGACAAGGCCGACCGTCTCACGTTGCTCCAGTCGGCCCGGGTCAACACCTCGCCGATCTGGGGACTCTCGCTGACCGAAGGGCTCGGCCGGGTGTGCGCCGAAGTCACCGGCAGCGAACCGGATCTCACGGCTACCGACGACGGCGTTCTCCACGAGGCGTGGGTAGTGAGCGATGCCGCCACCTTGCGGACCATCAGCGAGCTCGTCGCTGCCAGCCCCGTGGTGATCGCCGACGGCCACCACCGGTTCGAAACTGCGCTCACCTACCAGCGCGAACGCCCCGCCGACGACGCCGGGGCTGCGGCAATTCTCGCCTACATCGTCGAGTTGGCGCCAAAGGAGCTGGAGATCCGGTCGATCCACCGACTCATCGACGCGCCCGTCGGCGTGTCCGTGCTCGACGTGCTCGCCCCCTTCTTCACCCTTGAAGAAACCGTTGATGTCGGTGCCGAACTGGCCGTGGTGGCGCGCCGCAACGGCGCACTCGGGGTGGTCACGGCGCAGGGACAATGGCTCGCCCGGGTCAAGCCGGATGCGTTTGCCGACGGCGTCGAACTCGACCAGGTCGCTCTCGCCACGGCACTCGCGTCGGTCGACGGCGTGTCGGCCCGGTACCACCACGACGCAGTGACCGTGACCGAGGCCGTTGCCGCCGGCACTGCGTCCGCCGGGGTGTTCGTGCGACCGGTGTCGATCGACCAGATCCGCGGTGTGGCGCAAACCCGCACACGCATGCCACCAAAGGCCACGTTCTTCTGGCCCAAGCCGCGCACCGGCGTCGTGTTCCGGCCACTCGACGATCCGCGCTGACGGTTCCGAGCGAGAAGTCCCGGCGCCGTCGGCGGTGCACTGAGCCGGAAGTTCGAATTCGATCGATCGAGGACGCCGCCACGGCGGAATCTGGCCGAGAATTCCGCAGCGGACTTGTGATTCGGGACACTAGGTCGATTCGCCCAGTTCATGGATGCCATGGGCAGCCCGATCAACGAGTTTGGCGGTGGCGGGACGACGAGAGGCGAGGACGATCTCCTCGGCAATGACCTCGGTTCGACTCACCGTGGCTTGGCCCGAACGGAAGAACCGCTGGCGCACGCGTCCGCGCACGATGACGTTCGCACCGGCCGAGCACGACAGCCGCGGATCGGACCAGACAACGGGGACCGGTTCACGAACGACGACGCCATCGACCACGGACCGGGTGATGACGGTCGCTTCGAACACCGAGCCCGATGCCACGGCTCGCTGTTGGGGCTCAGCGGCGATGGTGCCGCGAACAACCACCACGTTCGACCGCGCTGTTGGTGAAGACGTCGGCGAGGAATGCACGCGGGTGGTGGGGAGGAGGAGTTTGGTTCTGGTCATGGTGGACCTTTCGCCTTGACGGATCAGGGCAACCGGGGAAGGCAGGACAACCGTACGACGACCCTGTGACAGTATTCGGCGGTCGAAACTCGGGCGGTTTCGGTGGAATCAGGCAAGCAGATCCTCGGCGTCGAGATCGGCGGCCTGGGCGAGATGACGCGACGTCATGGCGAAGAACATGTCGTCACCGCGGGGCGTTTGTGGCGTCAGCATGGAGGCCGCCACTCCCATCAGCACACCACTGAACGTCATCTTCCGGTACTCGCGCCAGCAGGTCGTCCACGAGTAGCCACCAACGCCGGCCGCGACAAGGCCGTCAAACCATCGCCGAACGAGACGCTCCTCGTGTTCTCGCCGGATCTCGGGAAGCAACGACGCGCCGATGAAGTAGGCCACATCACCGACACCCGGCCCAATCGCCGGCGTCTGCCAGTCGACGGGAACGATCGTCGGATTGTTGGGCGAACCACCGAAGAGCATGTTGTCGGTGCGGAAGTCGCCGTGGACAACGGTAAACGGGCGGCCCCGGTCCTGGACCCAGGAGCCGATGGACGCGCCGAACCGCTCACCGAGACGGTGCCCATCCGGCGTGAGGCGGGCCTGGTGACGTTCAAGGAACTGCGGCCATGCGAACGACCACAGCAGGACGAGTTGCCCGGCGCGTTCTTCGTCCGACGTCCCCGACATCCAAGACGAATATCCCGCGAGTTCCGGCCCGTCCCAGTGCGCCGCGTGCATCACCGCGGCCGCATCGATCACCGCGTCGGCCTCGGCGACAGTGCATCCACGAAGCTGGTCGCCGACCTGCGCCGGGGCGAGGTCCTCGAGCACGAGAACAAACAGACCGCTGGCCTCGTCCCATTCAGTCGCCCACGCCTTCGCCACGCGGATCCCCATGGTCGACGCAACCTCCCGGTAGAACCGCACCTCTCGTTCGTAGTTCCGCAGACCAATGCCCGTGGCCCGGCTGGTCGCGTCCTCAGCCGGAAGCTTCACAACCAGCGTGGTCGGCGCGCCTGCGGGCAACGCACCCTCCCAGGTCAGCGTCAACCGATAGCTGTCGCCGATCAGGCCGGTGCCGATGCGTGATGCGGAGACATGACGAAGTGAGGAAGCATCAACCCCGCCAGCGGCGAGCGCAGGGGCAAGCCACGCAGCGGTGATCGAGGTCGGCGTCGTCGGGAAGTCGGGCACGGCTGGCGAGAATGGCACGGAAATGCCAGACAACGCCTATCGGCCCCGCCCCGGGCTAGAGGTTTTCCAACCGTTCCTTGGTGTCGGCAATCAAGTACGGCGTCGTCGGGAAGTCGGGCACGGCTGGCGAGAATGGCACGGAAATGCCAGACAACGCCTATCGGCCCCGCCCCGGGCTAGAGGTTTTCCAACCGTTCCTTGGTGT
>JANOHI010000268.1:0-4973 GCA_031406385.1 Acidimicrobiia bacterium | reverse complement strand
CTGTTCGAGACCATCAGAGCGGTGAGCATCTCGGCGTGCACCGATGCCGGGTCCTGCAGCGACAGGAGCAGGTCTCCTTGGCGGGCGTCGAGTTCGGCGAGGGCGCGGGCCGCGGATCGTGGTTCGGCGGTCCGGTTCCCGAGGCCGGGTCCGGCGCGAAGTTGGGTCGTAGAACTCATGGGTGCACTGTTCGGGTGGTTGGGACGGTGGTGTTGCGAGCAGTGAAGCGCAGCGGAGCGGCGCAGCGCCGATGGACGGGGCTCATGGGTGGTTCCGTCCGGCGATCTCCATGACCGAGGTCACCCGTCGGTCCGTTTCGGCCAGAATCCGATCAGGGCTTTCGCTCCCGAGTCCTATCGCCTTCAGGATCCCTTTCGGGTGGGTGATGTCGTCGGGTCCAGCCGAGGCGCTCCCGCCGGCGACGATCGCTCCGAAGCGATGCCCGGCCCATACAGCCCGAGACAGCGAATCGGTCAGCGCCTCAGCCGGGGCATGATGTGACCGGATTGCGCGGACGATGCGTTCGGGGAAGAACCAACGGTCAAGCTGATTGGCACCGACGTCGGTGTGGGTGCGACCGAAGAGGGCCTTTTCGGTTTCGAGGAGCGGTCGCCCGTTCTTCAGCCGTCGTGCCTGCACGGCGGCGTGGAGCTCGGGATCGTCACGGAACAGCAGCAGATCGCCGATGTCGTGGATCATTCCGCACGTGAATGCCTCGTCGGTGTTGCCGCCGAGGCGCTGCGCAATCACTGCCGCTGCTGCCGCCGAGGTGATGGAGCGTGCCCAGAAGCCCGGCGGGAATCCGACATCGTCCGGACCCAGCACCAGCGCCGCGGTGCGGCAGGTGGCGATCGCCTCCACGGCGTTGACGCCGAGTAGCACCATGGCCTGGCGGACGCTGCTGACGCGACGAGCCTGGCGAAGGTGCGGTGCGTTCGCTGCCGCCATGACCGCGATGGTGAGCGACGGATCGATCTCGGCCAACGGAGTCAGATCGGCCTCATCGTTGCGTGCCAACTCGTGCAGGACCGCCGAGGCGATCAGCGGCTGGGTGGGAAGGAGCTGGGCTCGCGAGAGTGTCGATGCTGACATGGGCATTGCGTCCTCAGTTGGGTGCCCGTCGGAAGTCCCCAGCTGAGACCGCTATCGGGTCGGAGGCTTGCCGTCGTGCGATGGATGGAGCAAGAGTCGCCTGGAAACCATCAGGCCAGGATCTGTCGAACCGTTCTGTGACTCGTAGGTAGCGATCGTCCGTCACGGCCCGTATCTGCGAGATTCCTCAAGAATTCTCCCCGTCCCTTTGTTCGGGACGACGCAGGTCGCGGTGACTGCCGCCGATAGGACATTCGCAATACCCGAGTACTCCTCATCCCCAGGACTTGTCTGTGAGCCTTTCCGACATCAGCTCCGCCCTCATGCGTGAGCAATCGCTTCTCGAGATGCTGCTCTTCAAGTTGGAAGAGGAGCACCTCCTCCTGGCGGCCGGCCGCACCCGGTGGCTGGCGGCGGCGACGCGCGAGATTGAAGCGGTTCTCGGCGAGATCCGCCGTTGCGAGCTGGTTCGCGCCACCCTCGTGGAGGCCGAGGCTCCGAAGCTCGGACTCGGACGCAACCCCAGCCTGCGAGAGCTCGCGGAATACTCGCCCGAGCCGTGGGATCAGGTGTTCGGCCAGCATCGCGCCTCGTTTCTTTCCATTGCCGACGAAATAAGCGCGCAGGCGAACACGAACAAGCAACTGGTCGCCCGCGGTTCAGCCGCGACTCGCGATCTTCTCGAGCGCGCAGCTCAGGAGCGCTCAGCCACATCGCGCAACGGCGAGACGTCGTTCCTGGTCGATCAGTCGCTGTGATCGTCGTGGCCCAGACCGGAGCGGAAGGCGGAACACGAGATGAGTGACTTTGGTGGGTTGAGCATCGGGCTGTCGGGTTTGCAAGCACACCGTCGCGCCCTCGACGTGACCGGTCACAACCTGGCGAATGTGAACACGCCCGGCTACAGCCGCCAGCGCGTTGATCTGTCACCGATCACCAACCCCACGACGGCGAACATTTTTGCCCGATCGAACGATGCGGGTACCGGAGTGCGGGCGGGCACGGCGTATCGCCTCCATGATCAATTCGTCGAGATCCGGGCTCTGCAGGAGCACGGAACCGATGGAGCGCTGAAGCAATCGCAGGCGGTGCTCACCCAGATCGAGATGGCGGTGAACGAACCGAGCGACACCGGTCTGGCCTCGCAGATCAACCGGTTCATGGCGGCGTGGGACGACGTGGCCAACCGCCCGGACGATCTCTCGGCGCGCCAACAACTCGTCGAGCTCGGTAAGACCCTCGCCGCCGACTTCGCCCAGCTCGACGGTTCACTCGCTGCGCTCTCGCAGAACACCGGTCGTCAGCTCGAAGCGACCGTGGCCGATATCAACACTGCGGCGAACGCGGTGGCCGACCTGAACAACCGCGTCCTGGCGGCCGTCAACGCTGACATGCCAGCGGGTGACCTCATGGATCAGCGCGACGTGATGATCCGAAGCCTGGCCGGCCTGGCCGGCGTCACGGTTCGGCCGCAGGAGAACGGTGTTGTCGATGTGTATCTCGGCTCGACTGCACTCGTGCGTGGCAATCGCGCTGACGCGCTGCGAGTGGACACCACCACGACGCCGGGCACGACTGCGGTTGTGTGGGATCGCCTTGGGGCCACTGCCGCTGCCGGCGGTCAACTCTCTGCGTTGCAGGGGGCCGTGAACTCGACCATTCCCGGCTACCGGGCGCAGCTCACCGCCGTGCAACTCCAGCTCACCTCCGACGTGAACTCCGTTCATGCCACCGGGTTCGATCTCTCCGGAACAGCCGGTGTTCCGTTCTTCCAAATGGGCCCCGGCGGTATCGCCGTGAACCCGATCATCGCCAGTGATCCGACGAAGGTCGCGGCCGCGTCGACGGCGACGGCTCTACGCGACGGATCGATCGCCGGTCAGATCGCTGACCTGACCGGTCCGGGATCGGCGTACAACGCCTTGGTCCTGTACCTGGGGATCGAGAGTCGAACGGTGAATCGACAGGCTGCCACGCAGAGTCTCGTAACCGAGCAGGTCGACGCTGCCCGCGAGGCAACCTCGGGCGTGAACATCGATGAAGAGATGACGAACTTGATCGCCATTCAGCACGCCTACGACGCGTCGGCCCGCTTCATCACGGCGGTCGACTCGATGCTCGACACCCTGATCCGCAGTACCGGCCTCGTCGGCCGATAAGGAGAAAGTATGTCGGCATCCTTTCGAGTCACTCAGCGAAGCACCTCACTCGGTGTGCAGGCCAACCTTCAGCGAAGCATCTCGTCACTCCAAGCGATTCAAGACAAGATGTCGTCGGGTCGCGAGATCACGCGCCCTTCGGACTCTCCGGGTGGGACCTCGTCGGCGCTGAGCCTTCGGGCGAGCATCGCCCGTCACGAACAGTTCGACCGCAACGCCAACGACGGAGCGGGCTGGCTCGCCGAATCGGACAATGCCTTGCAGAGCAGCGCCCAGGTCTTGCGACGCGCCCGGGATCTTGGCGCGGCCGCCATCAACGGCGCACTCGGCCCGAATGACCGCGAGGCGCTTGCCGTCGAGGTCGATGGCCTGCGAAGTCAACTCCTTGCGTTGGCGAACTCGTCGCGCCTCGGCCGGCCGTTGTTCTCCGGCAACGCGCTCCCCGGTGTGGGTCAACCGAACTCCGCCTACGACGTGACCGGTACGTACCTCGGCGACGCCGGAGTTGTTGTGCGTCCGGTTGCCGAAGGGGGAGCGGTGCAGGTCAACCTGACCGGTCCTGATGTGTACGGCCCGTCGACGAACAACGCCTTCAAGGTGCTCACCGACCTGGCCGCCAACATCCGAACGAACGTCGGTGCCATCACGCCAACGAGCATCAACGACATTGACACGGCGCTCAACCGCATCCAGACGGGCCTGGCGACAGTAGGTGCACGTACGAATCAGCTCGAGACCCTGCAAGGTCGAAACGTTCTGAGCCGAGACAATCGCGTCAGCTCGTTGAACGAGATCGAGAGCATCGACATCGCCAAGACGGCGACCGATCTCAAGCTGCAGGAGCTCGCCTATCAAGCCTCGCTCGCCGCGGCGGCCCGAGTCATCCAACCGTCACTGATGGACTTCCTCCGCTAGAAAGGAAAACGGCCCACCGGTGACTCGTCGCCTCGTGTCCGTTCCGCTATGAACGCAACCATGCAAGACGCCGAAAAGATGACGCCCGATTCCCCCACCTCCGGTGAACTCTTCTTCGATCATGGCCTTCCCGGCTTTGCCTCCTCCCGTCGATTCGCGCTCGAGTCCTGGGGCGCGCCCGAAGGTCCGTTCTCGATTCTCCGGAGCCGTGACGACGAGACCGAGTTCCTCGTTGTCAATCCGGATGTGTTCTTTCCGGACTATGTCGCCGAGATCGACGACGAGACGGCGGATTGGCTTGGGCTCAGCAGTGCCGACGACGCCCGCCTCTTGGTGATCGTTTCGATTCGAGACAAGGCGGAGGATGCGACCGCGAACCTCCTCGGCCCGCTCGTGATCAACCGGAGCACCGGACGCGCCATTCAGGCGGTGCTGAACGAACGCTGGAGCACCCGCCAGCCTCTGTTCGACGACCCAGGGGTCTGAGCGATCCTGAACACCACGAATCGGCGCCCGACACCAGCTGGTTCTCCGGAACCCTCGGCCATGATCCGAGATCTGGCGAACTCGCTCCGGTAGCGTGAACAACCGACGTTCTTCGCACCACCCCTCGCTAAGGAGCACGGATGCTCGTCCTGACTCGCAGCACCAACCAAAGCATCATGATCGGTGCCGACATCGTCGTTACCGTGCTCGAAGTCCGAGGCGACAACGTTCGCCTGGGTATCCAGGCACCGAGATCGGTTGCCGTCTACCGAGAAGAAGTCATCGCCCAGCTTGAGGCCGCCAATAGGGACGCTTCCTCAC
>JANOHI010000229.1:0-3205 GCA_031406385.1 Acidimicrobiia bacterium | reverse complement strand
GGCTCGGTCTCGACCCTTGGTGCCGGCGATTTCCTGTCCTACCCGTCCCGACTCCCGCACCGCCTGAGGAGCGTGTCGGAGCGCAAGGCCCGGGTTCTTCTCGTGGAGACCAAAGTCGAATCCCTCCAGGACCGTCGTCCGGCCAACCATGCCCCCACGCCGCTGCTTCGCTCACGCGGCCGACGCCGCGTCAAGCCGAACGTCCCCGACAGCGCGGTCGGCTCGGCCGACTGAGAGCCGGTCAGCCCTCACTTGTCGGGGCGGATGCGCACCTCGATGCGGCCGTTGCGCTCTCTTGCCTCATGCACAACAAGGTCGACCTTCGCCGGCCGGCTGATGGCCTTTCCGGTCGCGATGTCGAAGCGTCCGTTGTGCTTTGGGCACTCGATGACTCCGTCGGCGACGTGGCCCCCGCAGAGACGGAACGCTCCATGCGTGCAGAGTCCTTGGGTGGCATGCACGGTTCCGTCGGCTACGCGATAGATGGCGTACGTACGATCTCCGCAGTCGAACCCGAGCACGTCGTCGATCGCCAGTGAAGCCGTGGGGCCGACCACGATCCAGCCGTCGCTTGCCTCCGGAATCGGGGCGCCGGCGCGGTGCAGCGTCTCGTCGACCGCAGGGTCGGAGGGTGGTGCGGAGGCGCTGGGAGTGGGAAGCAGCGACGTCCGATCGATGAAGAACGACGGGTCCTTCGCCTGACCCCGTGCGGAGCGGAGGATCTCGCGGTACGTCGCCCGAAAGCCCGGGTACACGGGAGGGAGGTCGGCCTTGACGGCTTCATGGAGGGCGGGAAGCGCGTGGAACGGCACGGTCGGGAACATGTGGTGCTCGATGTGGAAATTCATGTTCCAGTAGAGATACCGGTGCAGTCGGTTCATGCGCACGGTTCGACTGTTCAAACGGTGGTCGAGCGTGTCCTCGGCGAGGCCGGCGTGCTGCGTGACCCCGTAGGCGACCATGAGCCATTTTCCGTAGAAGCTGGGACCGATCACGAAGAGCAGGGGTTCCACGCTGCGTGTCGCGATCACTGTCGCGACCGTAAGTGCCCATATGAGAACGTAGACCCGGGCTGTCAGGATCGCCTTCGGACGTTCCGACTCCGGGACGTAGTCGAGTTCCGCAGGTGTGAGGCGGCCAACGACGTTGGTCAAGACCTTGCGCGTCTCCCCGGGATTCGACGACAGCCCGAGGCATTCCTTCAGCGGGCCGCGCAGCTTCATCGGCCGAGGATTGGCGATCTCGGGGTCGCGGCCGACGATGATGGTGTCACTGTGGTGGCGTACGTGGCTCCACCGCCACGATACGGCCTCGCGCCAGACCATGAACGATGCGAGGTAGTACACGGCGTCGTTCATCCAGGTGGTCTTGAACGCGGTCCGGTGGCCGCACTCATGCCACCGGGAGTCGCTCACCGATCCATACAGCGTTCCGTAGACGAAGAACGCCGGAATCATCCACCACGTACCAAAGGTGCGGTGGGCGACGTAGCCCGACACGCCGAGCAGAGCGAACCAGAGGAGAGTGTCGCGAACAGCCGGTCCGTCGCGACGCGACATCAGCGCCCGCATCGTCTCTCGGGAAACAGGAGTGGTGTGCCACTGCGCGTCGGCGAGGCCGCGCTCGATCGATCGGGAGCGCTCTGGACCGATGAGCGAATAGTCGCGCCCGGTCGTGGCCGCTGCCGCAGTATTCATGTGACAAATACTGCCACGGTGTCGGGGGAGGGTCCCAGGGTGTCCCCTTCATTGAACTGATCAATATCTCCGACTACCGTTCGTTGCGTGGGCACGATCTCCGCTGCGGATCAGGCATTGTTCGCGCGGGACGGATTCGTGGTGAAGCGGGGGTTCTTCACGACGGCCGAAATGGCCGTGCTGCTCGACGCCTTCATCGTCGACGAAGCGATTCACAAGCGCGCGTACGGAGTGGACGACGGACAGGGGGGCGCCACCGAGATCGCGCTCTGGAACGAGCCGGGCGAAGATTGCTTCGGAGCTGTCGCTCGGGGCGAACGACTGGTTCGCGCCGCCGAGATCCTGCTCGGAGGGGAGGTGTACCACTACCACTCGAAGATCACCATGAAGCGACCAGGCTCGGGCGGCACCTGGGTCTGGCATCAGGACTACGGGTATTGGTACTCGAACGGGTGTCTCCGTCCCGACATGCTCACGGTGGCGATCCCTCTCACCCCGAACAACGAGGCGAACGGCTGCCTCAACGTGCTCGCCGGCTCGCATCTGATGGGTCGGATCGACCACGGTTTCGTCGGCAAGCAGACGGGCGCAGATCCTTCGCGCGTGGCGGCCGCCGAACAACACCTCGAACGGGCATCGTTCGAAGCAGAACCCGGAGACGTGATGTTCTTCCACTCCAACACGCTGCACACTTCGGCGCCGAACCGGTCCGACTCGGACCGCCACCTGTTGCTCGTCGCCTACAACACCCGCGCGAACGATCCCTATCTCGAGCACCACCACCCGCGCTATCACCCGATCGACGTGCTCGCCGATTCCGAGATCCTGGGGCGCGCCGATCGTCATGACGGCGAGACACGCGTCTTTCTCAACCCGGTCGACGACCGGAGCATCGCCGGCTTCGAAACGTTGGCCGTCTCATGACTGGCGGTGCGACCACGGAGTTCGACGGAAACCTTGACGCGGTCCACATTGCTGACTCTTCCTTCTGGCAGGCCGACCCGGAGTTCCGCCATGCCGTCTTCGCTGAGCTGCGGGCCAAGGACCCCGTGCGCCACTTCCCGGCGAGGACGTCGGAGTTCTCGCGGCCGTGCACCGAATTCTGGGCCCTGACCCGCTATGCCGATGTGTGGAACGCGAGTCGCAACCCAGCCTCGTACTGCTCGTCGATCACCATCGACATCGAGGAGACACCCGACGAGCTCGGCGAGTTCTTCCCGACGATGATCAACCTCGATGATCCTGAGCACGCACGACTTCGGCGTCTCGTCTCGTCGGGTTTCACCCCGAAGCAGGTTGCCAAGCTCGACGACGGCCTCCGGTCCAAAGCACGCGAGATCATCGACGACGTGCTCGAACGCCACGGCGACGGAAGCGAGTTCGACTTCGTTGCCGAGGTCGCCGCTCGACTGCCACTCCAAGCCATCGGCACGATGATGGGCGTACCCGACGAGGACCAGCAGCTCATCTACGACTGGACGAACCTGGTCGTCGGCGGCGACGACCCC
>JANOHI010000116.1:0-1144 GCA_031406385.1 Acidimicrobiia bacterium | reverse complement strand
GACGTGAACAAGTCCATCGTCGGTGCTCCGGAGCTTCGGGCTGAACACCTCAGCGTGTTCGCCTGCTCGATGGGTGACAACGTCATCCACTACCTCGGCCACGTGAAGATGATGGGTGCGGTGCAGCCGTTCATCTCGGGCGCGATCTCCAAGACCGTAAACATGCCCGAAGACGCAACCGTCGACGAGGTCGCGCAACTCCACATCGATGCATGGAAGCTCGGCATCAAGGCCATTGCCATCTACCGCGACAACTGCAAGGTCGGCCAGCCGCTCCAGACGGCCAAGAAAGACGGCTCCGAGCGCAACGTGTTCGGTGCCGTCTCGACCGAGCCGGATCCGGCACTCACCGCGAAGATCGCCCAGCTGGAGCAGGCGTTGGCCTCGACGACCACGGTGATCCGCAAGCCACAGCGCGAGCGGCTTCCCCGCAAGCGCCGTTCGAGCACGTTCGAGTTCCGTGTAGCCGACTGCAGCGGGTTCGTCACGGTTGGCGAATATGACGACGGACGTCCGGGCGAAGTGTTCATCAACGTGTCGAAGCAGGGCTCCACCCTGGCCGGCATCATGGACGCGTTCTCGATCTCGATCAGCTTCGGTCTGCAGCATGGCGTGCCGTTGGCGACCTACGTCCGGAAGTTCTCCGGCATGCGGTTCGAGCCGGCCGGCATCACCGATGATGCCGAACTGCGGATCGCCACATCGGTGATCGACTACATCTTCCGTCGCCTCGCCCTCGACTATCTCCCACTCGACGTTCGTATGGAACTCGGTGTGCTCTCGGCGAAAGAACGGACCGAGCCGACCCTGCCGGGCGTGGAGGAAGCGATCACTGCGTCCACATCGTTGTCGAATGCTGGGACCACTGCCGCCGACTCGATCATCGTGCTCGACACGCCAGCGGCCCCGTCGGTGGCGTCGTCGAAGGGTCTGCTCAGCCGTGGTCGTCCCGCCGACGCGCCGTTCTGCTACTCCTGCGGCAACGAGATGAACCGGGCCGGCAGCTGCTACGTCTGCTCCGCCTGCGGCGCCACCAGCGGCTGCAGCTGAATTCCTCCCCCGCGGCGACACCGTCGTCTCCTGTGTGGTGGACGCTGCCCGGCCTCGTTCCTTGCAGCGGCGCGTTCTTGCTCACGGTGCTTGC
>JANOHI010000113.1:0-6591 GCA_031406385.1 Acidimicrobiia bacterium | reverse complement strand
CGAAGAACTCGAACGAAACGTCCTCGCCGACCACCCAGACATCAACCCCAAACGATTCCGATCCCACACCATCACCGCGATGACCACAGCCTTCCCCGACGCCCTTCTTATCGAACCCAACACCGAACCGGTTGCGGTCGTCGGAGTCCACCAAAACGACCAACACGTCGCCAGTCTGGCAATAGCAACGGGCAGCGACACGATCGTCACCCAGAACCTCCGCCACTTCCCCGCTCGTGCGCTCGCCAAACACGGGCTCCGAGCTATCAGCCCAGGATCCCTCATCGCTGAACTCGACCGCGACGAGCCAAAACAGATTGATCAAGCCATCCAGTCGCTCGCCCGTCGATGGAAGAACCCGCCCCGAACCACCGATGAAATCCTCGACCTACTCGCCGTTCATCCCAGCATGGGCACACCAATACGAGCGGTGCGAGCACGCCACCGGACAAGGCGATAACCGACGAGGTAAACGACTCTCGTCCAAGCCAAACGTCGCTCGAAACGGGTCCGACATTCGTTGTTGGTGATGTCGTCGCGCTCCGAGCGACCGATCCACGAACGACCCTCGCCTCGGAGGACATGGTCCAGGCGCCATGTCCATAACCGCCAGTGACGTGTCGTTGGCGACGATAGTCAGGAAGTTCGTCCACCGCGTCGCCAGGGAGCGGTGGAGCGTACAACGATTTGGAGGGAGGCCTACCCTCCGATGCAGTACGCAGAGCGTCGCCATCCTCGACGGGCCGCATGATCGTCCGTACCGCAGAGTCTGATGCTGTGGGACCCCCTCGCTTCCGTCAGACGCTTTTCAAAGTGGCACGAAACGCCGAAATGTCGAATGTCAAGTCCCGGTACGTGCCCGACACTTCCTGTTCGGTACCTACCGACACTCGTTGGGGGGATTGCTAGGCAGCGTTGGACCGGCGGGCACGGCCGCCGGGTTGGCGAGGGCACCGTGTTGGCGGGTGCGGTCGTGTCGGACGGGTGGGAGCGGATGAGTTGTTCCCCGATCGAGATCTCGACGGTGTCGCCCACGACGGCGACTTGGACCTGGCGTCGACGGTGTTTCACGCCGACGTAGTAGTTCGCGGCGGCGAAGCACACGCTCGGACGATCGAGTACCTCGCAGATCTCGCCGATCAGTCTCGGACCACAAGCAGTTCGAACGGAGCCTGGCCCGACATCCAATGGTCGATCAACCCCGTCGATGGTCCGCGTCCGATCGCGACCGACACATGACACGTTCGCGTCGATAACAACGCGAACCGCCTCAGCTGGCACGCCAACGTCGGACCTCGCGTGTCTCCTCGACAGCCAAGCGCCTCGCCTCGTCTTCGCCCATCGACGCGATCACAGCTCGGGAAGCCACACCCCTTCGGCGCAGGGTGGTTGGGAATGGGGCGGTTCAGCCGACTTCCATCGGAAGCGACGGATCGGTCGACCACTCCATGAGGCTGGCGTCGTAGACCGACACGTCGTCGCGGCCGAGGAGGTGGAGGGCGAACGCGTCGAGGGACGCAGCGATTCCGCCTCCGCAGTAGGTGATGACGCGACGGTCGTCGATCACCTCCGCGAAAGCGGTTCGCAACTCGTCGGTGCTGCGCAGCCGCCCGGTTGCGGGGTCGATCAAAGAGTCGTACGGAACGTTCGCGGAACCGGCGATGCGTCCGGGACGTCCGTAGTACGCCGACCCGGCTTCGCCGCGGTGCTGCTGGGCAGATAGTGCGTTCACGACGCACGCGCCGCCGTTGAGCACATCGTGCTTGTCGGTGAAGAACCCCGGGCGCAGCTCGGCGCTGCAGCTGGCGGGGGCATAGGTCGGAGAGTCGGTCGACAACGCACGGCCGCTGGCGGTCCAGGCTTTCTGTCCGCCGTCGAGCACGGCCACCTGACCGCGGAAGGAAAACGCCCGGAACATCATCCATGCTCGGGTGGCCCACATCATGCCCCGGCGGTCGTAGAGCACAACGGTGCTGGTGTCGTTCACGCCCAGTTCCCCGACCTTCCGGGCGAACCGGTCGGCCGGCGGCAGGGTGAATCGGAAGGGGCTGTCGGGATCGGCAAAGTCACTGAGGAGATCGAGAAAGCCCGATGTCGGAATGTGGCCGATTTTATATGTTGACCTACCGTTTTCGGCGAGTGTTCCGCTGCCGTTGGGGTCGGGTGAGAGGAGGACGGTGCAGTCGAAGGCCCGGACAACCGGGTTTTCGAGGTGGTCTGCCAACCAGTCGACGCTTACGAGCGAGTCGACTACACCGGAATCATCTGTGGACATATCACTCCTTGGCCGTGAATCTGACAGACGCGAGCGGGCCGGGCTCGAACCGACGGGTGCTGTATCGTCCCGGCCATGAGCGAATCACGTTGGACGGTAGCCGCCGAGGGGTACTTCGACCAAACCTCTTACGAGGCCGGTGACACCATCACTTTCCACGCCGGTTCGACGAACGCGCACCCTTCGGGACGCGTGGCTCCCGCGGACATCACGCTCGACGTCGACATCGAGATCGCCAGGGTCGGCGCCCAGCGCAATGTGGTTGCGAACTTCCCGGCGCTACGGGTGGCAAGTCATCCGATTGCGGCCGATGCGCACGCGACCGGCGCTCAGTGGCCGTCGCTGCTTTCGTTCACGGCGTCGCCCGAGTGGGCGTCGGGCTGGTACGAGGCGACAATCAACGCTGTGTTGCCCGACGGGTCCGCCGTCGAGCGTCGAGCCGGGTTCGTGCTGCGGGCACCGACCGGCGCGCCCCGTTCGAAGATTCTCCTCGAACTGTCCCTCAACACCTGGAACGCCTACAACGACTGGGGCGGGTCGAATCTGTATCTCGGTGGCACGGCCGTGTCGTTCCGGCGACCCTTGGCGAACGGTCTCATCACGCGGCCCGATCCGCACAACCACCGCAACGCCGCAATGTCGGCCGAGCCCGATCTCGGTGGAAGCGCATGGTCCGATCATGCGCGAGCGGCGAAGATCAGTTCGTGGTCAGCATGTTCGGGGTGGCTCACCTGGGAGGGCCCGTTCGTGGCATGGGCCGAGGCGGCCGGCTACCAGTTCGACTATGCCGTGAACGCCGATCTCGAGATCCGCCCCGAGGTCCTCGACGGGCACACGCTGATGCTTTCCGTCGGTCACGACGAATACTGGTCGTCGCCCATGCGCGACACCGTCGAAGCGTTCATCGCCGGCGGAGGAAACGTGGCGTTCTTCTCGGGCAACACGTCGTTCTGGCAGGTGCGGCTCGAAGACGACGGGGCCACGATGGTGTCGTACAAGGGCGAGGCCCGCTCCCGGGATCCGCTCCGCAAGACGCACCCGCACCTGCTCTCCGGCATGTGGTCGGATCCCATCATCGGCCGCCCCGAGTCGCGGATGACCGGAGTGACCTTCACCCGCGGTGGCTATGCCCGTATCGCCGGGGGTACCCCAAGGGGACAGCGCGGGTACACGATCTGGCGGCCCGAGCACTGGATGTTCGAAGGGACCGACCTTCGCTACGGCGATCTCTTCGGGGCGGACCACATCGTCGTCGGGTACGAATGCGACGGGTGCGAGATGACCCTCGAGAACAACCTGCCGATCCCCACCCATGCCGACGGCTGCCCCGAAGGCTTCGAGATCCTCGGCTCGGCACCGGCGCGGCTGTGGTCGGTCAACGTCGAGAAAGGTGTCAACGAGTACTCAACGGGACTGCAGGCCATCAGGACGATGGGGGAACTCGAGGGAGTGGCGCACGTGCTCTTCGGATCGATGTCGGAGGACAACGTCGCGAAGGTCGCGCACGGCAACGCCGTTCTCGGCGCTTACACCGCGGGTGGCACGGTGGTTACGAGCGGTTGCACCGACTGGGCGTACGGCGTCGCCGGAGGTGACCCGCTCGTGCAGCGGGTGACGCGCAACGTTCTCGACCGGCTGCAGCGCGGCGTCGTCGACGGGGACCTGTAGTCCCAGCATGCGACCGAGCCGTCGGCGTTGACTCCGGTCGGGATCGAAGAGCGCATCGAGTGCTCGCCACCGCTCGGCGTCCGTCGCTTGCGTTCAGTACGTTTCAACGTGGCACGAAAGCGGCCGAAACACGGAAGTGACTGGCAAACAGGCCCCGGAGACGCAACAGGCACCCTCGAGAGGGTGCCTGACGTGCGTGTTTGCCTTGGAGCGGAAGACGGGATTCGAACCCGCGACCCTCACCTTGGAAAAACAGTTCCGCCCCAACGCGCTCCGCCATGGCTGCCCCATCCGCAACCTTGGTCGGAGACGGCCGACTGGTCACAGGTCGTGCCCGGCGTGTGGCCACAGACCAGACCCGCCAATCGAACGGCTCGTCGACCGTTGGCGGTTCTGCCACGATGGTCCGGTGATGGGACTGCGAAGGGCGCGACGGTGACGCTGCCGTCGGGGACGGTGACGTTCGCGTTCACCGATGTCGAGGGGTCGACGCGTCTGTGGGCGGCGGACAAGGACGCCATGTCGGCATCGCTGCTCGTGCACGACGCCATCCTGCGCTCGGCGATCGAGGGAAACGGCGGGTACGTGTTCACCACCGCAGGGGATTCGTTCGCCGCGGCGTTCGGTCGGGCATCTGACGCGGTACGGGCTGCCATGCAGTCCCAGGACGCTCTGCGATCCGCTGCCTGGCCGGGGCCCACGCTGCGGGTCCGCATGGGCCTGCACCTCGGAGAGGCCGAAGAGCGCGGCGGCGACTACTTCGGGCCGGTGGTGAACACCGCAGCACGTGTGGAAGCAGCGGGACACGGCGGACAGGTGTTGCTCACCGAACCGGTCCGCATCGCCGCCGGCGTGGTCGAGGTCACGGACCTCGGCATCCGGACCCTGCGAGATGTCGCCGAACCACTCCGACTGTTCCAGCTCGGCACCGACACCTTCCCCGCACTCCGGGTGACCGATCCATCGATGTCGAACCTGCCGGTGCGACCCACCCGCTTGATCGGCCGCGAGAACGAAGTGGCCCGCGTCCGTGGACTGCTCGTCGACAACCGGCTCGTCACCATCACCGCAGTGGGCGGATCGGGCAAGACCCGCCTGGCGATCGCCGTCGGAGAAGCCGAGCTAACCCACCACCGCTCCGGTGTGTGGTTCGTCGACCTCACGTCGGTGACCAACGGTGAAGAGGTGCCGTCTGCGATCGCCACCGGACTCGGACTGAACCTCGTGGCCGGTGACCAGACCACACAGATCCTCACGTTCCTCGCCGACAAGAACGCTCTGGTGATCCTCGACAACTGCGAACACGTCGTCGACGACGCGGCAGTGTTCGTCGAAGGGTTCCTCGCGACGAACGGCGCAACGAGGATCCTGGCAACCAGCCGCGAGGCATTCGATCTCGACGGTGAGCGAACCATCGTCCTCGGGTCGCTCGACACCGACGGCGCCGACTCTGCGGGTGTCCGCCTCTTCCTCGACCGCGCCACCGCCGTCGCTCCCGAGTTCACGCTCACCGACACCAACTCGGCGACGGTCAGCGCCATCTGCGGCCGACTCGACGGCATGCCGCTCGCCATCGAGCTCGCTGCCGCTCGCGTGACGGTGATGAACCCCGACGAGTTGCTCGCCGGGCTCGACGACCGGTTCCAGCTGCTCTCCGGGGGACGACGGCGCAGCCGGCAACGCACCCTCGAAGCTACTCTCGACTGGTCCTACGACCTGCTCGAACCCGACGAGCAACGCGTGTTCCGTGCCCTCGGTGTGTTCGTCGACGGGTTCGACCTCGCCGCCGTCGCCGCCGTCACGGAACTCGACCAGCGTCGCGCGACAGGACACATCGAGACACTGCAGGCGAAGTCGTTGGTCGTGCGTGCGGACAAGCGCAAGTCCACTCGCTTCCGTCTCCTCGAGACAGTGAAGGCCTACGCCGAGGACCGTCTCGTCGATGCCGGCGAGGCCGGCAACATCCGCGACCGCCACCTCGCCCACTTCCACGTACTCGCCATGGCCGAGGGGCGGAAGGCCTGGGGCTCGCTAGACGTCGGCCTCCGGCTGCGGCACGACTGCTCGAACATCACCATAGCGTTCGAGTGGGCCGCCGACCACGATAAGTGGATCACCGCCGGAGAACTCCTCACCGGCAGTCAGTGCGCATACCATCTGGACGCACGCATGATCGAGCTCGCACCGGCACTCGCGCGGACCTCGGCCCACACCGATCCACTCGATCCCGACCTGCACGGGTGCGTGACCCTCCAACGCTGGTACCTGGCGATCGTGCTGCTCGACATCCCCTCTGCGCTCGTCCAGGCCAACGAGCTGACACGGTCACCGCTGAGCGACTTCCGATCCACCGGATGGGCCGTCACGGCCTTCATGAGCGCCTTCGTCCAAACCGGGACCTCGGACACGTTGATGACCAGGGCAGCAAACGAAGGCGTCGGGCCACCTTCGTCGGGATCGGATGTCCGCGCGCTCATCCCGATGGTCGTGCAGCAGACGGAAGCGTTCAATCGCGGGGATTTCGCGCTTGCCCGGGAGATCTCCCACGACGTCGCCCGAGCGTCCCGGACCAGCACGCTGCCTGAATCCGTCGAGGCGGAAGCGCTGGCCTACGTCTACCTCGGTGAACCCGAACACGCGCTCGCCAC
>JANOHI010000110.1:0-17539 GCA_031406385.1 Acidimicrobiia bacterium | reverse complement strand
GGGCAGGGCACGGTCGGCCTCGAGATCGCCCAACAACTACGCGCGCAGGAGATCGTTCCCGACGTCGCCGTGCTCCCAGTTGGCGGGGGAGGTCTCGCCAGCGGGATCGCCATTGCGCTGATCGACGCATTCCCGGCGATTCGAATCGTCGGTGTCGAGCCCGCCACGGCCGACGATGCCCGGCAATCGCTCATCGCCGGCGTGATCGTGAGGATCGATCAGCCGGTGACCGTTGCCGACGGTGTCGCAACACAGTCCGTAGGGACGCATACCTTCCCGATCCTTCGGGCGCTGCTCCACGACATCGTTACTGTCACCGATGACGAGTTGCTGCACGCGCTCCGTTTCGTGCTCGAGCGAATGAAGCAGGTCGTCGAGCCGACCGGTGCGCTCACGACAGCGGCACTTCTCGAAGGGCGTGTTGATGTGAAGGGGATGAATGTGGTGTCGATACTCTGCGGCGGCAACCTCGATCTCGCCCTGCTCGAGCGGTTGAGCGCCGCGTGACCTCTCTCGCCGATGATCTGGCTTTCGCGCAACTTCTCGCCGACGCTGCCGACGCCGTCACGATGGAGCATTTCCTGAACCTGGGTCTTGTCGTCGAGCGCAAGACCGACCGCACAGAAGTGACCATCGCCGATCGCGGCGCAGAGGAAGCAATCCGCTCGCTCATCGCCGCCGAACGGCCGGACGACGGCATCCTCGGGGAAGAACACGGCACGGTTGAAGGAACATCAGGATGCCGGTGGATCATCGACCCGATCGACGGAACGAGCAACTACGTGCGCGGTGTCCCTCTCTGGGCGACGCTGATTGCGCTCGAGCGCAACGGCGATCTCGTGGTCGGCGTGGCATCGTGTCCTCCACTGGCGCGTCGCTGGTGGGGCGCCGTTGGTCTCGGCGCACATCTCAACGGCGAAGCGATCCGCGTGTCTGACGTCTCTGCGCTGGGCGACGCTTTCCTCAGTTACTGCGAAAGCCCGGAATGGGAGTCCAAGGGCCGTCGAGCAGGTATCGACCGGCTGCGCCGCACCGCAACGCGAGAGCGGGCATTCGGTGACTTCTGGCAGCACATGCTGGTCGCGGAGGGTGCCATCGACATCGCTGTGGAAGCGATCGTGTCTCACTGGGATCTTGCTGCCGTGCAGGTCATCGTTGAGGCGGCGGGCGGTCGATTCACCGATCTCGACGGGCGAGCGCGGGCCGACGGCGGGAGTGCCGTGTCGACGAACGCGCTTCTCCACGACCTCGTGCTCCGGACGCTGAATCAATGATGATCGAGACCTTCTGCACGCATACCTCTGCAAGAGGGACGATCCGTCTGTTGTCGATGAGCACTACGTGCGCATAGCAACGGTCAACCTTCTCCACGGACGTTCGCTTCGCGATGGTCTCGTCGATACTGACCGGATGATCCGGGCAGTCACCGACCTCGGCGCATCGGTCGTCGGTCTCCAGGAGGTCGACCGCAACCAGAACCGATCGGGCAACGTGGACCAGACGGCCGTCATTGCCCGGGCGATGATGGCGGATGGTGCCGGCGAAATGGGCTACCGGTTCGTACCGGCGATTGTGGGAGAGCCCGGTGGACGCTGGGCGGCCGCAGCGCACGACGACCCGTTGAGCGGGCATGATCTCGACTCCAGCCACAACTTCCCGTCGGCGTATGGGATCGGCCTGATCTCGCTGCTCCCGGTCGAGTCTTGGCACGTCGTTCGTCTTCGCGCCGCTCCCGTCCGTTCCCCGATTCTGCTGCCCGGCACTCGACGGCCGATGCTGCTTCCCGACGAGCCCCGTGCCGCGCTCATCGCTGTCCTGCGCAGTGGGGTTGCTCCGTTCCGGACGATCGCGACCACCCACCTGTCCTTTGTGCCGGGTTGGAATGTGCGCCAGCTTTCACTTGTGCTCCGGGCACTGGCCGAACTCCCGGGCCCTCGGATCCTCCTCGGGGACCTCAACCTTCCACACGCTGTCGTTTCGCGGGTCACCAGAGGATGGACGTCGCTGGCCATCACCCCCACCTATCCGGGAACCGACCCGAAGATCCAGTTCGACCACGTGCTCACCGATGCAACGTCGGTGGTGGCCGACGCGTCGAGTCAGGCTGTGGCCATGGAAATTTCCGACCATCAGGCGCTGGTCACCGACGTTCGCTGACACCAGCGTCTCCTCAGGGGAGATCGAGCCGCCGCCTTCACCAACGCACCGACCTGTCGTCACTGATCGGAGAACCGCCTACGGGTTCACCTCAGCGCGCCCGCCGGGTGAGACTGGGGGAGTGGACGCCATTGTGTTGGCCGGGGGCGCCAGCCGCCGGATGGGAACAGACAAGACGCGGATCGTGCTCGACGGTCGCACTCTCCTCCAACGCAGCGTCGACGCGCTTCGCCTGGCCGGTGCGGTCAGGATCGTGGTGGTCAGCCGACACGGCGATCCGACCGCACTGGCGCACGGCGTCGTCGCCGTCGCCGACTCCTTTCCCGGCAGCGGTCCGCTCGGCGGCATCATCGACGGTCTTCGCCGTCTGGAACACGATCTCGACCGGGCAACGGGTGTCCCCGACGACAACGTCGTCGTGGTCGTCGCCTCGGACCATCCCGATCACGATCCCACCGAGTTGGCGTTCGTGGCCTCGCTGTTAGCCAACGCTCCGGCCCAGACTGCCGCGGTCATTCCGGTGGTCGACGGACGTGACCAGACGCTTCATGCGGCATATCGCCGGTGGCTTGCGGAGCCGCTGGCCCAGCAGTTCGGTGCCGGAGTGCGGTCCCTGCATCGGGCTCTCGACCATCACCCGACCGTACGGATCGAGCGCGCCGGGTCCGCGCGGCGCTCGTATCGCGACCTTGACGACCCGAGCGATCTCGAGGCGTACCGAGCCGAGTCGGCGGTCGTCCCGACGAACCAGCCGATAGTCTGGCCACGATGAACGACCCCGTACCTGGGATCGGGGTCGCCGAACTTGGAACTGCGTTGCGCGTCGGCGGTGTCCTGATCGATGTCCGCGAACCCGACGAATACGTCGAAGCCCATGTCGGGGGAGCGCGCCTCGTCCCTCTCCAGAATGTGCCCGAAGTGGTCACCGAACTTCCCGCCGATCAGGCCGTCTACGTGATCTGTCACAGCGGCGGCCGCAGCCATCACGCGGCGGCGTTCCTGCGCAGCCATGGCATCGATGCCGTCAATGTGCTCGGCGGAACCGCGGCATGGGTGCAGGCCGGGCTGCCATACGTGTGCGGTTCTGAGGCCGGTTCACTCCGCCGCGATGGCGACGACCGATGATCCGACGGTCGTCCGGTCCGAGTTCCGCCCACGCCGAGGTCACCGGCCTCACCTGGATCGACAATGACGACGCGCTGAACTCGCTCATCGACGAACTGCTCGGCTTCGAGGCCTACGCGATCGACACCGAGTTCCTCCGCGAGCGCACGTATTACCCGCAACTGGCCTTGGTCCAGATCGGCTGGGAAGACCACGTCGCCATCATCGATCCGCTGCTCGTCGACATACGTCCGCTGCGGCGCCTGCTGGAAAGTGACGTGGTTGCGGTGTTCCACGCCGCCGACCAGGATCTCGAAGTGCTCGAACTTGAGTGCGGCGCACTTCCTCGGCGGATGTTCGACACCCAACTTGCCGCCGGCTTCGTTGGTTTCTCCACGCCCTCGCTGATGACGTTGGTGGAGCGGCTCGTCGGCGTCAAACTCTCGAAGGGCGACCGGCTCACGGATTGGACGAAGCGGCCCCTTACCGAGGCCCAGATCCGCTACGCGGCCTCCGACGTGGTGCACCTGCTCGAGATCCGACGCCTGCTCACCTCCGAGCTGGAGGCCACCGGACGCATGGGCTGGGTCGAAGAGGAATCCGAGATCCTGCGTCTGCGCCAGCGCGGCAACAACGATCCGCGCACGTCGTGGTGGCGCCTGAAGGACGGACGCGTTCTTCGTGGCCGCGACCGCTTGGTGGCGCAGGAGATCTGTGCCTGGCGAGAACGACGCGCCCAGCAGGACGACCGTCCTGTCCGGTTCATCCTGCCGGACCTGGCTGTGGTGGCGATCGCCCAGGGACATCCGAAGTCCACGTCGGAGCTCGTGAGCCTGCGCGGGATGGACGGCCGATTCACCAAGTCCCACAGCGGGCAGGAGATGATCGACTGTGTCGTGCGAGCCGAGCAGGCGTCCATGGACACGCTCCGTCTGCCCGACCCGGACGACTTCGATCGGCGTCTGCGTCCTGCGCTCACCCTCATCTCGGCGTGGGTCGGCCAGCTCAGCCACGACGTCAAGGTCGAGGCGTCACTCCTCGCCACCAGATCCGACCTCGTCGCGTTCCTCCGCGGCGACGCCGGCGCTCGGTTGTCGTCCGGCTGGCGGAACGAGATTCTGGGCGACCGGGTCCGCCGGGTCATCTCGGGTGAAGCGGCGATCGCCTTTGACCGGGTGCACGGACTCGTTCTCGAACACCGATCCGGAAATGAGCTGTCGGTGCCGATCGCCCTGCCCAGCTCAGCCTGGCAGACCGACGCGCCGGATCATCGCCTCGAGGGTTACGACGAGGCTCCGGGCTACTGACCTCAACAGTACGAACCTGCTGGTCGGGGCCACCATTTCCGGTGGATGCCCGATCCGGCAGACGGCCTGACCTACGCTCGGGTCTCGCAAGACGTTCGCTTTTCGCTCACTGGTTCCTCATTCGGGCACCGGAGACTCGAACCCGGCCACCTGGGACTTCCCCAATCGAAGGAGACCGCCACCAATGCTCACCACCCCTTTTCGTCGTACCCGCTTCGCTGCTGCGCTCGCGCTCGGTGCCGCCTCGCTCTTCGCCGCACCAATCGTCGCTGAGGCAGCGACGCCGTCGATCGTGCCTCCGGGTCAGACGAACGCCTGCCTCGGCTACCCGCAGCTCACCACCGTCGCATACCTGAACGAAGGGAAGTTCGGCGCGGTCATCCGAGTGTATGCCAAGCCCGATGAGACCTCGCAGCTCCTCGCCTCGCTTGCCGTCGGCCAGGAGATCAAGGGCCGCCCGACCTTCACCGTCATCGGCACCGATGGCGAGTGGGTCCACGTGAACGCTCCGATCCGCCCCAACGGCACCTCTGGTTACGTTCGGAAGAAGGACGTCAAGACCTACCAGCATCCGTGGGCGATCGTCATCGAACTCGGCCGCAAACAGCTCACGGTCTGCAATTCTGGCCGCACCGTCCAGCGCGAGAAGATCGGCGTCGGAACCGCTGCCCGACCGACCCCTACGGGCGCGTGTTTCACCGTTGAGCTGATCAAGACCCGCAAACCCAAGGGCGCCTACGGGCCCTATGCCTACGGGCTTTCGTGCTTCTCCGACGTGATCTTCAGCTTCGGCGCTGGTGGCGATGGACGTCTCGGCATCCACGGAACGAACGAGCCGAAGAAGCTCGGTACTGCGGTATCGAGCGGGTGCATCCGGGTGAGCAACACCGGCATCACCAAGATGGCAAAGACCCTCCCCGTCGGCGTTCCGGCGTTCATCGTCAGCTAGCGGCCGCCAGTTGAGCGCCGTTGACCCCTCCTTGGTTTTGCCCAGCACTACGCTCGAAGGTCGTTCCCTTTTCGCCTGTTACGACGGAGACCGCGATGCGCATCGAAACCCGCCACACCCCTTCCTTCGGCATCGCCCGCTGCAGTCTGGGCGGAGGTGAGTCCGTGAAGGTCGAAGCAGGCGCCATGATGGCCATGAGCACCGGGATGAACCTGCAGTCAAAGGCGGAAGGTGGTGTGTTCAAGTCGCTGAAGCGCGCCGCGCTCGGCGGCGAGTCCTTCTTCCTCACCACCTATCACGCACCCGAACAGGGCGGCTGGGTCGATGTTGCCCCGCGTCTGCCCGGTGACCTTGTCACCTTCGACCTGACGGCCCAGCGGTCCTACATCATCCAGAAGGGCTCGTGGCTGGCCTCGACCACCGACATCGTGCTCGATACCAAGTGGGGTGGCTTCAAGAACCTGTTCGGCAGTGAAGGCGGTTTCGTCGTGCGGGCGAGCGGCAACGGACCGCTCCTGCTCAGCTGCTTCGGTGCCCTTGATAAGTGGGACCTCGCCGCCGGCGAGTCGATCACCGTCGACACCGGCCACATGGTGGCCTACGAGGACACCGTGGCGATGTCGTTGCGCAAGGTCACCGGCGGCCTCGTCCAGTCGTTCAAGAGCGGCGAGGGCATCGTGTTCGACTTCACCGGTCCGGGAACCGTGTATACCCAGACCCGCAATCCCAACGAGCTTCTCAGTTGGATCGGATCGTCGATCGGCACCGGGAACTCGTCCGGCGGGGCCGTGCTCGGCGGCGGCTTGCTCGGCGGTCTGATGAGCCGCGACTGAGGCACCGCCTCAGCGAACGGGTCGTCGCCTCGGGGTCGTCGGTAGCCCGGGGAAAGAATTGATCGCGCGGTTATTTCGGGACGTTGGTCCCTGGTAGCCGGGGTCGGCGCGTCAGTAGCTTCTCCTCAACACCCGGCAACGGCCCGGGCGGAGAGAGGGTTGTTATGCGACGTCGTCGTCACGCACTCAGCGGAGCGCTCTACGAGGTGGAGGCCGACGGCAACGTCCGAGTCGAGTCTCGCGAGGGCGTGGTCGGCCTCTTCACGCCTGACGGGGAGTGGATTTCTGGCGATCTCCGTCAATGCGACCCACACCTGTGCGGCTGGCTCGCCGGGCCACAGCTCCCGCCTCGCTTAGCTGTGCTGCCCCGTTTTCGCCAGACCGCCGCAGCTGGAGCGGAGGCGACGTCATGACCATGGTCGACGAAACCAAACCGCCGCTGTTGACCTATCAGCAGCTGCTCGACACCGACTCCCACGATGTGCCCGATGTGCTGCGCTGGTTCTCCCCGATGCCGCCGAGCGAAGCCGACGTGCCGGTGCTCCGCTACACCTCCGCCGAGTTCCACCAGTTGGAGGTGGAGAAGGTGTGGAAGCGGGTCTGGCAGATGGCGTGCCGGGAAGAGGACATCCCCGTGGTGGGCGACCACACCACCTACGACATCGCCGGATGGTCGATCCTGGTCGTCCGTTCGACTGCGACCGAGATCAAGGCGTTCATGAACGTCTGCCCGCACCGCGGACGTCTTCTCAAGGAGAGCTCGGGCCGCTCGACCGAGATCCGCTGCGCCTTCCACGGTTTTGCCTGGGAGTTGAACGGTGATCTCAAGCAGGTGCCGTGCCAATGGGACTTTCCGCGCCTGGTGGAGGGGGAGTGGTCGCTCCCCGAGGTCAAGGTCGGCTTCTGGGGCGGATTCGTGTTCATCAACATGGATCCGGAGTGCGAGCCGCTCGAGTCCTTCCTCGGTGATCTGCCGGCACACTTCGCCCGCTGGCCGTTGGAGGACCGCTACAAGGAGGCCCACGTCGCCAAGGTGCTCAACTGCAACTGGAAGGTCGCCCAGGAAGCGTTCATGGAGGCCTTCCACGTCGTCGCCACCCACCCGCAGCTGTTGCCCAGCCTGGGCGACGCCAACACCCAATACGACGTGTTCGGAAACTTCTGCCGGGCCATCACGCCCAACGGCACACCGAGTCCACACATCGGTTGGACGCCGAGCGAACAGGAGATCTTCGACGCCATGACCGACCGCAACCTCGACGAGGAACCGCGTGGTGTGGTCCCCATGGGTGAGACGGCGAGGCATATGGCGGCGGAGGCAGCGAGGAAAGCTCTGCGTCCGGCCATTGGAGAACGGGCCGAGGAGCTGTGCGACGGAGAGCTGACCGAGAGCATCTACTACACGGTCTTTCCGAACTTTCATCCGTGGGGTGCGTACAACCGCATCACGTATCGGTTCCGTCCGTACGGCAACGATCACCGCCGGTCGATCATGGAATGCATGTACCTGTCGCCGTTCCCCGGCGATGAGCGTCCGCCGGCGGCCCAGGTCCACTGGCTCACCGATGATGACGACTGGACGGTCGCGTCGGAGCTCGGGATGCTTGGTCGGGTGTTCAATCAGGACGTCTACAACCTTCCGAAGGTGCAGGCCGGGCTCGAGAGCATGACCAAACCGGGTGTCACGTTCGCCGACTACCAGGAGACGAAGCTGCGGCACATGCACGCGCTGCTCGACGAATGGATCGCCCGCTAACGGGAACCTCCGACCGGCTTGCGATCCGGCGCGAGTCGCTCGACTCAGACGCAACGAAAGCGGGTTTCGGCAACTGTTGACAACTGTTGACAACTGTTGATAGCGGGTGCAGGATGCTTGGATGAGCAATACCACGATGAGTTTCGCGCTTCCGAAAGCCCTCCGGAGCTACATTGACGCCCGGGTGCAGTCGGGCGAATTCGGAAACACGAGTGAGTATCTGCGTGAACTGATCAGACGCGACCAGCAGACCATGGCCGAGCGCAGACTTCGCGAACTCATTGCGGACGGGCTCGAATCTGGAAAAGCGCGGCCGGCAACCGACGACGTCATCGACGAGATCCGCCAACGCTCCTTCGCTATCGATTCGTGATGATCACCCGGCTCCGCCCACTGGCCGAGACCGATCTCGTCGAACGCACTCGCTGCTACCTAGCTGAAGCGGGGAGCGGTATTGCCGCTCGCTTCGTTGCAGCAGCAGTCGCTTCGTTACGGGAGATAGAGAAGATGCCTGATGCTGGATCACTGCGAGTAGGGGAGTTGTGTGGCGTTCCCGGACTTCGCGTACGAAGGGTCGAGGGCTTCCCGGTCGGATGGTTCTACGTCGTGCGCGCCGACCACGCCGACGTCGTTCGCCTCCTCGCCGATGCGCAGGACCTGCCCGCGATCCTTTCCGGTCTCGACTCCGAAGAATCCTCCACCGACACCTGAACCCCGTCGGAGTCGCTCTGCCAGGTCTCCGAAGGGCTTGAGGACGCCTTGCTTGCCCGTCTTCAGCGCGTCGTCGCCGACGGCGGTGCGGGCGCCGAAGCTATCGATCATCGCATCGGCGGCGCGAACGCGTAGCCAGTAGATGTCGTCCGCGGTCGTTGGGGTACCGCGGTGCGGACCTCCGCTATGAGTTGTGGATCGTCTCCGTGTATTACTTTACATAACTATCATTCTCGGCGATAGGCGGGAGAGTGGTCGGACAGCGCGGACACGTCTCGTGCCGCGGCCAGGAGCGATGTGATGATGAGGCGCAGGTCTGCGGTGCTCTCAGCGTCCCGGAGATCAGCCTCGGCATCAGCCACGGCACACGAGAGCACGAAGACCTCGTCGTGCAACCGGTCGACGTCTCGTCTCGCCACGATGAGTTCGTTTTCGTCGACACCGTGGCGCGCCGATCGCTGTCGGGCCTCGAAGTCGCGCTGGCGACAACTGCGCTTGCAGAACCGTCGCGGCCGCCCCGGTCCTTCGTTCGGCGCAACCGGCCGCCGACACCACCCACAGGGCACGATCTCCCGCTCCCCTGGCCCATCGGTGAGTTTCGTCACAGTGACGATACTATCTGGTTGGGCCGGAACGCGAGCGCATTTCGACCGCCCGCGCCATGGCCTCGGGCGGTTAAGGCTCACTCTCCCGGAGGCGCGTCCAGTTCCGGAGCGGCGGTTTCGCCGAGCTCCTTCTTCAACGCGATCCCGCCCATCTGCATCAGCCAATTCAGGCCGCCTTTGGCAACCGCGGCCACCCGCTCGACGAGGAGATCGTTGCGAACGGCCTTCTGCACGATGTCGAAGTCGGACACGGTCGTCGCCGTTCCCGACGCCTCGAGGGCCGCCTCCCGAACCTGGCGCGAACGCGTGGTCACGTCGTCGATGAGGGTCGTGCCGCGCTCGAGGAGCTCGCGGGCCGCATCGGAGTTCTCTTCGACACCACGCATCGCGCCCCGCTCGATGTCGAGCTTCAGGTCGGAGCACTCCTTGGCGAGGCGGTTGAACTGCAACGAGTCCACGAGGTTGCCTGCGGTGTCGCCACCGTGGTGGAAGAGGAGGTCGCCCATGCTCTCCGACAGCCGCTCGCCGTACTTCCCCAGTGCCTTCAAGGCGCTGGCCAACCCATCCTCGGACCCCTGCTCGGCGAGCGCGCGGCGCAGGGCGGCTACGGCATCGTCGAGCTTCGGCAACTGGTCGATCATGCCGGCATACAGTTCCGGAGCGCTGCGGAGGCCACTCTCTACCGGCGTGTCGAACCCCGGCAGGCGGTCGCGCTCACTCACGTAGCGCCGGGTCCCGCCGCCGGTGAAGTAGCCACCGCCCTCGCTGGCGTTGATGAGCGCCTGCCGATCCGCAATCTCGTCGACCAGCGTGGCCACCCGCGCTGAGTCACCAGTCTGCGATGCCGCGATCAGCTCGGCATGAAGCGCGTCGACAGCTTGGCCGACGCGGCCGATTTCGCCTTCGCTGAGGATTCGGAAATCGGGGATCTCCTTGATCCCCATCTCCGCCATGGACTCGCGTAACGCGGTAGCGGTCACATCGTCGCCGGCGTCGAGCGCGGCGAGCAGGCGCCGGTTCTGCACCAGCTGCTCCTGACGGACCGTCTGCTCTTTGATGAGCCGAGCCGCGACGTCAGCGTCAAGACCCAGACCGGTGAGGCTGGCGAGATGCATGCGACGCGGATCGGTGAACACCTCGCAGTGGAGCATCGGCCCGAGATCGTCCGGTCCGACGCCGACTCGACTGGCGAGGAATGCCCGCACCCGCTGCCGATCCGCTTGTGCCGTCGGGCCGAGTGTCGACACGTCGAAGTCATTCGACATCTGCCCTCGTCTACCCGTCCGCACGACCCGGTCCTCACCGAACTCGGCGAGAAGGTCGAGCTCGATGCCATCGCGCCAGGTGTCGAGTCGTTGCGCCGTCGGACTCTGGTTGCCAAGGCGTTGCGCCAGCGTTTTCCAACCATCCGCGGCACGGATAGCAGCGGCGGGCCCGAGTTCGTCGACAGCCTCGGCGACGACGCGCTCGACCTGATCGGCGGGGAGCGTGTCCAGGGCTTTCATCGCCTGCATCGACGCGGCCCGGCGCTCCTTGGCCGTCGGCAGCCCGAGAATGACGTGGACGAGGTCAGGGAGGTCGGCCCGACCACCTTGGAGAAGCAGGCGCTTACCCACGTCGGTGTCGCGCCCCACGAGCTCGGCCAGTTCGTACGCGGCCTTGCCCGAACGCCGTACGGCCTCGGCTGCGCCGAGTTCCTCCACGGCCCGTTCCACGGCGACGCGGGCCGCAGGCGGATCGAGCCGATCGATCCGTTTGAGGCTCGAGGTCGCGAGGTCCCCCGCCGCTCGCCCCGCAGTGCGTGCGGCGGACGCCGCGCCGAGGGTGCGCGCGGCACGGTAAACACCACCGGCGACTCCTCCGACGTCGAGGAATGCGAACACGGAGTCGAGGACCGCCGTCGTCATCGCCGCGTCGGCCTGCTCGTGGGTCACGACCCGGGTGTCGGGGTTGGCGCTCGCGTCGGCCGCGGTCGCCAAGTCGTCCCAGTTCTCCCACGACGAGACCGCCTGCCCGGCACCGATGCCGACGCCGACGCCGGCCCACAGCACGGTCGCCCAGCCGGCCGTCGCCAGCTCGGAAAACACGAATGCCGCGGCGGCGAGAGTTCCGAGACCAAGGTCGATCCACCACTCGCGATCCTCGTGGTCGGACGTCACGTCCTTGCCGACGCTCTTCGGGATCTCCGAGGACCAGTCGACGGAACCGGGTCGAGCCTTGCCGTCGAACAGTTGCCGGTGCACGACGGTCAGATCGTGCCAGTCGAGATCGTCGGTGGCCAGGGCCTGTGCGGTCTGGCTGATCTTCCCGTCGACCCGGTCGAGTGAGGTACCGATCGCCGCCCTGGCCTCGTCGGGCGACGCATCGGCGACGGTGGCAAGATCGGCGCCCCCACCGTGCTCCATGAGGGCGAACACGCCCGGCGATCTCCGCCCGATCGCCATCCGCAACCCCTGCAACTGATCCCAGTGTTCCTTCGCCTCCGTCCAGCCCGGGCTCGGGTGCGGTCGGCGCGGATCGAAGCGTACGTCGCGGTAGCCGGAGAGGGCGCGGAAAGACGTCTCGTCGACGCGCTCATACACTTCCTCGCGGGCGATGATCTTCTCGCGCATCATCTCTTCGGCGGCGACGACTTCGGTGGCCTGCCCGGAGAGGTCCTGCAGTTCCTCCGTGGCGGCGTCGCGGGCCAGGTCGGCGGCACGTGAACTCTTGCCCGGCGGCCGGCGCAACCCCAACCGGACGCGCTCCTGTTCGAGCAGCTGGGCGTTGACGGCGAGGTAGCGCCGGGTGGCCTTCTTCACGTCGTCGCCGAACTGCTCCCTCAGGGCCCGCATGGGCTTGAGGTCGTTGAGCGCGGCGCCGCGGTCGATGCACGTCTTCCAGAGCGCCACGTTCTCGGCTGCGACCTCGGGCAACGCCGCACCGAAGCTCTCCCACAGCCGCTCGAGCGTCGTCTCGTCGTTCGGGCCCACCCAGGTGGTGCCCGGTCCGGCGATCTCCGCGATCTTGGCGAGACGCTCGCGGCGCGACATCTTGGCGTAGCCCGCGATCTCGTTCTTGCGGAGGTGCTCGACGATCAGCTGCGGACTCTCCCGTTGGATGAGCGAAGCGACCGCCCGATTACCGATCGAACGCTGCAGTCCGAACTCTGCCTCCGTGTTGCGGCCCGCCTGGTCCGCCGGCGACGGCGACCCGAAGTCAGTGCGACCCCGCGCCGAGTCACGCCGCTTCGCCGGTCCAGGCCCGGTGCCTCGGGGTTGATGCGTTCGCATATGCATCACGATGAGTATCGACTCGCGGGGCCTTTTCCGGAACCCCCCTGCCCCGAGATCTGGCCGAAAGGGAACGCGCTCTGACCCATTCCGCCCCATCGGTGTCGGCTGACAGGCGAAGGCTCTCGGCAGAATGGGTTCATGTCTCCTTCACAGCGCCTCGCCGGGCTCGGCCTGTTGCTTCCACTCGCTTCGACTCCGGCCGGCCTGTACCGACCCGGCGTGCAGGTGGGCTCACTGCTGTTCCTTTCCGGCGTCGGGCCAAAACGTGCGGACGGCTCGTTCGTCACCGGGAAGGTCGGCGACACGGTGAGTCCCGAGGAGGGACGTCATGCTGCGCGGCTGGCGGGAGTGCAGTTGCTCGCCGCGATCACCCACGACCGGCGGTTGGCATGGCGGAATTGCCCTTTGACATCGCCGTGGAGATCGAAGCGATCGTCGAGGTGACGCACCCATGAGCGAGCGTCGCGTTCGCGGTCCTCGGGTCGACGTGCATGCCCACCCCGGTCGGTGCTTCCTCGCCGGGGCGTCGCCGATCGGGGGCCCAGGCGACGATGTGCTCACCGCTCAGGAGATCCGGGGTGCCGGGATGGCCGCCGTGAGCTACTCGACGGTGGCCGACCTTGCCGTGCTCGGCTTTCGCGACGGTGGCCTCGGCGCAGTGCGCGCGTTCGAGCCGGGCGAGGCCGTTGCCGACCATCTCCGTCAACTCGCCGTCATCCGCGACATCGGGCGGCGCAACGATCTGCCGCTGGTCCGACAGGCGGACGACATCACGGCGGCGCACGCCTCCGGGCGCACCGCCCTGCTGCTCACGTGCGAAGGCGCCGACTTCGCCGAAGATCGGGCCGACTTGGTCGATGAAGCCTTCGAGGCCGGAGTACGAGCCATCACGATCGTGCACTATCGCCAGAACGCGTTCGGTGACCTGCAGACCGAACCGGAGCTCCACGGCGGCCTGTCGGAAGCTGGGCGCGAGCTGGTGCGCCGGATGAACCGCCTCGGCATGATCGTCGATCTGGCGCATGCCACGGAGCGAACCACTCGCGATGCGGTGGAAGTCTCCTCGCACCCCGTGATGATCTCCCACACCCATCTCCGCCATGGCGACAACGATCATCCCCGGCTCGTTTCCACAGAGCACGCCCGGATCGTGGCCGCCGCCGGTGGGCTCGTCGGCGCATGGCCGTCCGGGGTCCGCTCTGCCACCTTGGATGACTTCATCGACGAGGTCGTACGCCTCGTCGATGCGATCGGTGCCGAGCACGTCGCTATCGGCACAGACATGGATGCCAACTTCCAGCCGGTGCTCACCCGCTACGGCCAGTTCGATGATCTCGAGAACGGGCTGGCGGCCGGAGGCCTGGCCGAGCACGACATCAATCTCGTGCTCGGGACCAACGCCGTGAACCTCGTGCGCCGGGTGTGCGGCTGAACCGGTCGTCGGTTCCCCGTGACGGACGCGACGATCAGCGACCGCCGCTGAGAGCCTCTGGTCGATACGGCGCAGATTCCCGAGACTGTTCCGGCCCGCAACGTCGCGACTCACGTCGCTTGGGCACCTCTGAGGCAATGGGCGCCTTCCGAAAGGTCAGTGCGGCCCGGAGACAGCGATTCGACGGCGAAGGGTCTCGTGGATAGCGGAAGCGATGAGGCCCTCGAAGGCCTGAGCGTAGAGACGGTGGCCCGCTGCGGACATCCGTCGACCTTCGCCGAAGAAGGACTCGACGGGGCCGTTGAGCACATCCTCGCCGAGCACGACCGGAACGTGACACTTCTTCGAGATCTCCTCGTAGAGGTTGGTCTCACCCTGTGATTGCGCCTGGCCGGAGCGGACCGAGACGTTCATCGGTCCTCGGAGCAGGACCGATGCGCCACCAGCTTGGAGGCTGGCGATCGCGGTTTCCAGCTGCGATCGATGGGTCTCGAGCGATACGCGAGGGACCTTCTTGCGAAACGGGTGGTCAGCACGAAGGAGTTGCCCGAAGCGCCGACGGAGGACCGGATCGTCGGCGACGCGCCGATCGACCGCTTGCACGAAGGACACCACTTGCCGGAATCCCTCGTTGCCCCACAGAGGGTTCAGCGAGACCGGCCCACGCAAAGCGTCGGTGAAGGTACCGATCACCACGATGTCCGTCCGCTCAGATAGGACCCGTTCGACGGCCGAGACGAGCAGGTTCGGATGAGGGGCGGCCCGGTGCACGAACTTGACGTTGACGCCCTGGTTCCGACGCCGGACCGACTCCTCGAGGAGCTCCGCGTACGACGTGCCCGAATCGAGGCCGGACCCGCGCTCGATGCAGTTCCCCAAGAAGGCAACTCGAATATCACCACTCATGATCCTCGAGACTACCCAGCAGAGGGCCTGGCCCGACGGTATGCCTGGCCACTTCCGAAGTCCCCCGGGCACCCCACACAGACTCATGGTGGGTTTGCTCTTGCTCCGGGAGATCTTGGTGCTCGCACCGTGTCGAAGGGCCAGATCGCACGGAGCTCTTCCCCCGTTCATCTGCCCGTTGGGCGCTGCCATCGCTGCCCCCGAAGCTTCAGGTCGGACCCGCGCCGGTCGAAGATCCTGACCGTGCGGACACCGCAGACGAAACCCCGCTGGTGGCTACGAGCGAGCACCATCGCGACTTTTGGGATCGCCGCGTCGGTTCTGGGCGCAGCCGCACCGGTGCTTCTGCGCCAGCGAGTCGCCGCGCAAAACGCCTCGTTCGTGACCGGACGGCTCGCCGACGACATCGCGGAAGCGTTCGAAGACGAGATCGACGTACTTCGCGCAATTGCCGCGACCGTTCCTGAGCTCGCCCCCGACCCGGCGGTCATCGATGATCGCCTCGCATCGGTCACGGTTCCGTCGAAACACGCCTTCTTCGACGATGCGTTGATCATCGCGACCCTCGGTCCCGCAGCTGACACCGGCCCTTCCTTGGCCGTTCGCGTCGCCAGGAATGCCGACGGCACAGGGCTGCGCTTCATCGGTCTGTCAGCCGGCGCACGCGTCTCGAACCTGCTTGCTGCCGCGAAACTGGCCCCGCTCCCCCGCTCTTCGGATGGGCCGAGGCTGACCTGGCTTCGTGGCGATGAGCTCGCTGATGAAGTCGTCGGCGCAGTGGAAGCCGGAACTGCCAACACCGTGATCGCCGACACGTTTCCTGTTCTGGTGATGCCGGTACCCGGTCGCGGATGGGTGCTGGCGATTGCCAAACCCGCCGGTGTCGATCTTGCGGCACGACAGCTCGAAGAGGGCGAAACGATAGCGGTGTCGCTTTACTCGGGTGCCGGCGAGACCGGTCCCCTGCTTGCTGAACGACGAGCACTCCAGCCACCGCCGACGTCGAATGTTCGTCGTCACGAACGGACGTTTCGGATCCTGCAAGAACCGCTCACCGTGATCGTGGGCGCGGACCGGTTCTTCGGAACCAGGCCCGGCAGCCCGCCGCTGGTCATTCTCTTCGTGGGTTCGCTGATCACGCTTCTTGCATCTGCGACCGTCTCCGTGCGAACGCAACGTCGGGCACGACGAGCGATGCAAGTTGCGCTTGATCGGGAACGTCTGTTGGCGCGAACCGACCCTCTCACCGGGCTCGGCAACCGCTTGGCGTTCAACGAAGCCATGGACGCCGAGCTGGCGCGGTCAGGCCCGTTGTTCCGCCCGGTTGCGGTGCTGCTCTGCGATCTTGATCGCTTCAAGGTGATCAACGACGCAAGAGGACATGAGGTTGGTGACCACCTGCTCTGCGACGTGGGCACCCGGATGCGCGTTGTCGCATCGGAGGCCGTTCTGCAACACAAGACCAGCGACCTCGATGAATCACGCAACGCGGGCGTCAGCGGTGTTGGCACGGCGGAGGTGTACCGGTTCGGTGGTGACGAGTTCGTCATTGCACTTACGGGTTCTGCGGCACAAGGCGCAGTCGACTTTGCGTACGGCTTGGTCGCGGCGGTGCGCAAGCCGTTTCGGGTCGGCGTCGACCAGGTCGTGATCGGGGTCAGCATCGGACTTGCGACCCGTACCGGCGGGGACCAAGGCCACACCCGGTCGGTGTTGCTGCGTGACGCCGACATGGCGATGTACGTAGCGAAACGAAGCGGTGGCAATCGCGTGGCGGTTGCCGATGACTCGGTTCGAACCGCCGGAACGAATCAGCTCGACCTGGAAATCGAACTCCGCAACGCCCTCGGAAGTGGGCAGCTCCGTGCGTGGTATCAGCCGCTTGTCAACCAAGAGCGCGAGGTGGTGGCACTCGAGGCACTGATCCGCTGGCAACACCCGACGCGGGGCCTACGCAGCCCCGGAACGTTTCTTCCGGCGGCTAAGTGCGCCGGGCTGCTCGCCGAGCTGAGCACGGTCGTCCTCGCAGAGGCCGCGCGGGACGTGGCGGATTGGAATCGTCGACGGTGTTCTGCGGGACTCCCCCCACTCGTCGTTCATGTCAACTGCGTCGAGGAGCAGCTGATGGACACCGGCTTCGCCGACGCGGTGGGCTCGTACCTGTGCGAGTCCGGATTGGATCCGCACTGCCTGCTCCTCGAGATCTCAGAGGAGACAGCCCTCGATCGGCTCCCGGCCAGCCTGCCTACCTTGGACCTCCTTCGAAGCAGTGGCGTCAGATTCAGCATCGACGATTTCGGCTTCGGGAACAGCTCGCTGACGATGGTCCGTCGGGTCGGTGAGGTCGCCGAGCTCAAGATCGACAAGTCCATCATCGACGGACTGACTCTGGGCTCACCGATTGCTGCGGACGTCGCCGTCATTCGTTCGATCGTGGAGTTCTGCGCCACTCAGAAGATCACCGTCGTGGCCGAGGGAATCGAAGAGGAGCATCAATTCAGCCA
>JANOHI010000125.1:0-6474 GCA_031406385.1 Acidimicrobiia bacterium | reverse complement strand
TAGGTCGATACCTACGGGGTCGGCGGAACGGAGCGGTCACTCACCCAGTTGCCGTGAAAGCCGTAGGGGACTCGTTGGGGGAGTGGCACTTCCGCGATCGGTCCGCGCTCGATGTCCTGCGCGTCGAGCACCACGAAGCTGGCCGACGAGCCATCGTGTGCGTGCGCGAACGCCATAAGCCATCCGTCGTCTTCAGCCGTTGCGCCTTCGCGGGCCACGAACACCGCCTCACCGGCACCGCGCCCCGGACCGTAGCTGTAGGTCGACCGGTTGCCGCTCACCAAGTCGTGCTTGATCGTGCTGCCGAGACGATCCGTGCCGATTTCTGCGGTGTAGCCGAAGCGGTGCTCCGTCGTCCCAACTTTGTGGGCATGGCGCGGGAACTCTTGGGGCGACTCGTCGATGACGGTCACGGAACACTTTCGCAGTCTGGGCGAGATCTCCCATCGTTCGAGCCGCGACAGGGAATCGCCGAAGGGACCGACGACGTCGTGGTCGAACATCCGGTCGTACACACACAGGTCGATCACGACGCTTCCGTCGGGACGGTCGTAGGCATTGAGCGGATGGAACGAGTAGCAGATCGGCACGTCGATCCAGACGATCTCGTCGGCATCGCCTTCGCGGGGGAGCAGCCCGACCCGCGAGCCGTAGTCGGGGTTCCATCGGAGCGGAAAACGGGTTCCGGTCATCGCCAGGTTCAGGTCTACGGTCACCGGGAAGTCGTAGGCGATCGCGTACGACTCGGTCAGCGACATGTCGTGCATCATCGTCATGCCGCACGGGATGTCAACCGTGCGGCGAACCCGACCGTCGGTACCGACGACGACGTATTGCACGTGGTCGAACCATTTCCCCGGCGCATAAACCATGGCGTGCATCTCGCCGGTGGTCGGGTCGACCTTCGGGTGCGCGGTGAACGCCCCGGGCAGTGTCCCGAAGAAGTCGTTGCGGGCCACCGTGTCCAGCTCGTAGGTCAGCTCGACCGGGGACCCGCCCCCCTCGACCATGGCCCACGTGCGGCCGGCAAACCCACCGACGTTCGTGTTCGCTCCGAAATCGCCACCTGACCAGTTCGGTCCGCTGATGAGACGCCCGAACTTCGCCGCGACCCGATCCGATCCGACGTAGCGGTTGCGGTACCAGGCGGCTCGACCCTCGGAGAGGCGGATGCCGTGCACCATGCCGTCGCCGAGGAACCAGTGGTGGGTGTCGGGATCGACGACGTCGAACGCGTTCGGACCGTTGCGGAGGTAGCGGCCGTTGAGCTCATTGGGGAGTTCGCCGATGACGGGAAGGTCGGTCGCCGTGATCTCGGCGTCGACGGGCGCGAAGTTCGCGGAGAGGTAGGTATTCATGCGTTGGCTCCTTGGTCGGGCATAACAGCGTTACATCTATAACAGTGTTCTAGTCTGGGCGGGATGTCAAGCGCGAGGAAGGCCGCCCCGTCGATCCCGGACACCCGTGCGGACATCCTTGACGCCGCTCTTGCGATCCTGCAGGAAGATGGTCACGCATCCCTCACCGTGCGACACGTGGCGACCCGTGCCGGCTGTTCGACGATCGGTGTGTACACCTGGTTCGGAGGGAAGGACGGGCTGGTTGATGCGATTCTTCTCGACGGATTCCAGCGATTCGCCGACGCTCTCGCACGGGCACGGCCACGGAAGTCACCGCTCGGCGTGCTCCTCGGGCAGGCGGTTGCGTATCGACGTTGGGCCCTTGACAACCGAGCGTCCTATGAGGTGATGTTCATGGGAGCGGTCCCCGGGCACGGGGCCAGCGACGAGATCCAACTCGCCGGCCTCATTGCCTACGAACTGCTGCGGAACGAGGTCGTTGCCGCGCGACAACGTGGCGTCATCCACGAAGACGACGCCGACGTCGTGGCGATGGCGATGTGGGGGCTCGTGCACGGACTCGTCTCGATCGAGATTGCGAGCGCAGAGCCCAAAGGCCTCGCCGGGCAGAAGTCGTTCCACCAGCGTTCATTCGAAGTCGCCCTTACGGCCTTGGAGCGGGGGCTGCTCACCGAGGCTCCGAAGCACCGGTAGTGCATCTTCGCAGAAGTTCCTGCGACGTCGAATTGCTCTGATTCGTTGTAGGTCCTGCGTTGTCCGAAGGATCAATGTCACAGAAACTTCCGACTCAGTGCACTAGAACGACAGGAACTGGCTGGTGCGCCCGGAGGGACGTTCAGATCGACGGATTCAACCTGGTGTGAATCCATTCGTCCATCTCAAGGCAGACATCGTCGAGCCAGCGGGTGGCACCGACCGCATCGCTCGGGATCTGCCGACGCGGATAGCGGCGGGCGTCGACCGTGATCGGCATGTCGAAGATCGGGCACGAGGTCGCGCAGCGTTCCATAGGCCTCGAGCCCGGTATGAGAGATGACCACCACGTTGACCGCCGGGCACGCTTCGAGCAACGCCGTGAACCGCCCGGCCGCGGGGAGGATGTGGCGAAGGTGTTGCAACCGCTCGGCGCGCGCTGCGTCGGTCTTGGCAACGCTGACGAGCGATCGCTGCGCAACATCGGTACGGAACAGCCGGCCTTCCGGGAAGATCACGGCCACCGACGACCGGTGGATCGCGCGGCCGAAGTGGGCGACCTGGGCGCCGGCATCGGGTCCGTGGTCTCGGGGAATGAACACGTAGCCAAGTCGGCCGTAGAGAAGGTCGAAAACCGGATCGGCCAAGTCTTGCTTCGTCGCTTCCACTGCTTCGCTCGCGTTTCGACGCGTGCCGGTTTTGCCATCGCACCATTCTGGCGGTCGGGTTCGACACCTCCGAGCGATGCCACGAGTTTCACCGTGCAGGCGTCAAGCGCCGTGGGCGGGCGCATTGCTGGCCTCGGGGATCGGTCAGGATGGAGGCATCGTGCGCCGTGAAGATCTTCGTAAACGCCTCCTCGAGGCCGGTGACACCGCCCGACGAACCACAGAGCAGCTCCTCACAACCCGGCGGGGCGGCACTCGGCTGCCGGCGCGGGTCGGCCCGCCGCGCACCCTCGTCGAGATCCAGGCCGACCTCGACCAACTTGTCGGACTCGACTCGGTCAAAGAGCAGGTCCGCACGCTGTTGGCGCTGCTCCAGGTGCGCGCTCGTCGGAGAGAGCACGGGCTCGCCGAGGTCGCGATGAGCCAGCATCTGGTGTTCCTCGGCAACCCCGGGACCGGCAAGACCACCGTTGCCCGGCTGCTCGCCGAGGCGTATGGAGCGATGGGTCTGCTCCGCAAAGGTCACCTTGTCGAGGTGGACCGCGCTGGGCTGGTCGGCCAATACGTTGGGCATACCGCGGTGAAGACGAACCGCGTCGTGAAGGAAGCTCTCGACGGGGTTCTGTTCATCGACGAGGCGTACGCGCTCTCGCCGAACAACTTCGGCGGCAACGACTTCGGGGCCGAAGCGATCGAAACGTTGCTCAAACGCATGGAGGATCACCGCGAGCGGCTCGTGGTGATTACCGCTGGCTATCCGAAGCTGATGAACAGCTTCTTGAACTCCAATCCCGGCCTTCGGTCGCGCTTCTCCCGCGAGATCGAGTTCCCCGATTACTCAACGAGTGAGCTCGTGGCGATCACCGAGAAGATGGCTCGGTCCGGTGAGTTCATCCTCGCTCCTGCGGTGCATGATGCGTTGACCCTGGTCTTTGAAGCCCTTGTCCGCGATGAGCGATTCGGCAACGCCCGCATCTCGCGCAACCTGTTCGAACACGCCATTAACGCGCAGGCGCTCCGGTTGACCGACAATCACCGTGTCGCAACGCTCGACTCGGCATCTGTCGGCACTCTCGAAGCCGGGGATTTCCTCGAGGCGGCGAAACGAGTCGCCGCCCAGACCCGCAAGCGCACCACCTAGACCGTCGGGATCGCCCGGATCACCTCGTGCAGGCGCGCCCGGAGATGGTCGGCCTGCGCAGCGTCGGTTTTTCCCAGTCGCACCACGACCGCGTCGCGGTCTGGCAGCACGATGGTGCGCTGACCCTGGTAGCCGTGGCATGCGAGCGCACCGTCATAGGGCCACAGCCACCAGTGAGCGCCGTAGCCGTGGTTCTCCGTAGCAGGCACAGGAGTCGGTCGCCTGGCGTGCTCCGCCCAGCCGGTGGGGAGCAACTGCCTGTTGCCCCACCATCCGTCATGGAGGTACAGCAGTCCGAATCGAGCGAAGTCGCGTGCGGTGGCATACACGAACGACGAGCCGATGAACGTTCCGGCGTCGTCGAACTTTGCGGTGGCGCTCGTCATGCCGATGGGATCGAAGAGTCGATCCTGAATATATGCGCGCATTCTATCTTCGGTTCCCCCGGCGACAACCGAGGCGAGGGCGGGAGAGATGATGTTGGTATCACCGCTGGAGTATGACCAATGGCTTCCGGGCTCGTGGACCAGGGGCCGCGATGCGGCGTACGAGGCGACGTCGGCTTTGCCGCTTCCGAAGAGCATGTCGATGACGTGACTGATGCCGTCGTCGACATAGTCCTCGACGAAGTCAAGACCGCTCCGCATGTTGAGGAGCTGCTGCCAGGTGATCGACTCCTTCTCGGTGTTGCGCCACGCCGGAACCGGGATCGGATCATCGACGTTCACCAAACCGTCCCCGACGGCGAACCCCACGAGGGCATGGGTCATGCTCTTGGCCATTGACCACGAGATCAACGTGGACTCCGGCGTCGTGTCCGGCGCAGGCCCGTCTCTGAGGATGTTCGGTGAGGTTTCCGCTTGGTAACGCTCGGCAATGATCCGGCTGTGCTGCACGACGACCACCGCCAACGTGACGGCCGTTGCTTCGTCGGCACAAAGGGCATCGATCGCGGCATCGACGGCTGCGTTCGGTGGGCCGATCTCCCAGTGATCCCCCGGCACGGTGCTGCCTCGATGACGAGGCGAATTCACCGGTGCGTTCCGTTTCCCGGTCGGCATGGAACCACGGTGAAGGACCGGCCTACATCTCGATGAACGGCCCGAGGACCTGCGGAACGGCCAGGTCCGGCGGGAGGTCGGCCTTGCCGATCATGCGGTCGATCTGCTCGTGGAGGTTCCAGATCCGCCGCTCCTGGTAGTTGATGCGGATTCCCTGGAGCGCGGGCGAGTCGACCGACTGCTGCATGGGGGCCATGTTCAGCATGTCTTCGTGCATGATCTGGTCGTAGACCTCGGCCCGCTTCTGCCACTTCGCCGGCATGTCGTCACCGTCCCAGTCCTTCTTCGCGTAGTAGATCCAGTCGAGGCGGGTGGTGCGCTTGTCGATCGGCCAGAACACGTTGATCGGGAAGCCGATCGCGCCGAGGGGGATGATCACGTTCGGGAACAGGCTCACCGCGGTGCTGGTGCATCGCACCATGTCGGGCACGGTGTCGATCACCTCGAAGGGACCTTGGTCGGTAGGTATCCAGTCATCCCACGACTTCATACCCGAGCGCTTCACGTTCTGCTCGGAGTATGGCGTGATCATCCGCGAATGTCCGTTCGCATACAAACCCATGGCAGCGCCGCGGTTGTCGAGAACGGACACCCCGTCGTGGCTGTGGATGTGCTTGAAGTGGTACACCTCGAGGAACGCCTCGGCCGTGACCTTCCAGTTGCACGGGACCACGACGCTGCGCCGGTAGACCTCGCGCAGCGACTCGCACTGGAATGGTGCGAACATCTCGACCGACTTGCCGAGCCACTGCGTGAGCGGCATCGCGTTCGGGTCGAGGTTGACGAACACGAACCCGGCGAAGGTGTCACAGCTGAAACGCGGCAGGCACAGTGTCGCCATCTCGAGGTCGATGAAGTCCCGCTCGTCGGGGATGGAGATGAGCTGTCCTTCGTCGATGTCGTAGGTCCAAGAGTGGTACTGGCAGCGCAGGCGACGCGAACTTCCCTTCTCTTCGCGGACGACCGGTGCACCGCGGTGCTGACACGTGTTGGCGAAGCATCGGAACTGGCCGTCGTTGCCGCGGACGATGAGCAGCGGCACTCCCAAGTCGTGAAACGTGAAGTAGTCACCGGGGGTCGGAGCGTCCTCGGAGCGTCCGGCAATGACCCAGCTCTTCGCGAACACGTGGGCTCGCTCCAACTCCCAGAACTCGTCGCTGGTGTGGCGTGCGGCAGGGATCGGGGGGAACGCCGGGAAACCGTCCGGTGGGCCGGTGCGCTCGAACTCGTAGCGCATCTTCTCTCGGATGGCTTCGATCAGCTCGTTGTCCATGGTGACCTCGAAAGCACCCAGCACCGTTGCCGGCCTGGTCAATCCCATCGCGACCGCAGCGGGCGGCCTGGATGGAAGAAGAATTGATTCGTCGGTTAGTTTGGCCCGTCGACCCGCAGATTGCGATTCCTCCGAGGACGGCCTCATGAACGCGTTCGTTGACTTCAAGCCCGCCGACATGGAGTCGGTGGAAGAGCTGCTCCGGCAGGACTCCCGCCCGGTTCCGGCGCCACTGCTGGAACACCGCCCGTCCACCCTGGGGACGGTCGACGTGGCG
>JANOHI010000115.1:0-9408 GCA_031406385.1 Acidimicrobiia bacterium | reverse complement strand
GACCGCGGGGTCGATCCTGTTGCAGGGTCACGACGTCACGAACCTGCCGCCCTTCGACCGCGACGTGAACACCGTGTTCCAGGACTACGCGCTGTTCCCCCACATGACGGTCCAGAAGAACATCGAGTATGGGCTCAAGGTGAAGGGCGTCGGATCCGGCGAACGTCGACAGCGCGCCATCGAGGCATTGGCGTCGGTCGCGCTCGAGGGCTACGGCGACCGCAAGCCGTCGCAGCTTTCCGGAGGCCAGCGCCAACGGGTCGCGTTGGCACGCGCGCTGGTCAATCGTCCGAAGGTCCTCCTCCTCGACGAACCCCTTGGCGCTCTGGACCTGAAGTTGCGTCAGCAGATGCAGATCGAGTTGAAGAGCATTCAGCACCGCGCCGGCATCACCTTCGTGTTCGTCACCCATGATCAGGAGGAGGCTCTGACGATGAGCGACCGGATCGCGGTGTTCAACAAGGGACGCATCGAGCAGATCGGAATGCCCGAGGACCTCTACGAACGGCCGGTGTCGCCCTTCGTCGCCGGCTTCGTCGGCACGTCGAATTCGATCACCGGGGCGCCGGCAACAGCGTTGCTCGGTCGTGACGGGTCGTTCGCCTTGCGGCCGGAGAAGATCCGCATCCTGGCCGATGGCGTTTCGGCGGTCGACGGCGAAGTTGTCGCCACCGGTGCGGTCGTTCACACCGAGTATCTCGGCCCGGTGAGCCGCCACACGGTCTCGCTCGACGTCGGGGTCTCGGTCTTCGTGCTCGAGCAGAACAGCGGGCTGCGCCCATGGGCCCGGGCGGAACAGCGCGTTATGGTGGCGTTCGCTCCCGAAGCCGCTGTGCCTGTCGGCTGACCTGCGAGCCGTCGGGCTCAGCGCCGCTGCGAGAGCGAAATCAAGGGGTCTGCGATGAGCGCATCGAACACCTCAGCGGATTCCTGCGGATGTTCGGCGCGCACGTGCTGGTCGAGGAACGCGCCAATCATCGCAGCAGTATGTGCGCGTATGATTGCTCCGCTGGTGGCTGCGGGGTAGTCGAGAAACGGCCGCCCGGCTGAAGGGTCGTCGTCGGGATCGGTGAACGAGAAGTGGTTTGCGCCGTCGACGATGGCCAACACGCAGTCGCCGCGGTCACTGGTGAACGCTTCACGGAACGTGCGGTCGACCGGATCCCACTCGACACCCGCCGGGGTGTCGTAGCGGAACCGGCTCCGATCGATCACCCCGTCGTTCGTGCCCCCGATGAGCAACACCGGGCAGTCCGTCGGCGTCGGGCGCATGGTCGTTCCGGAGCCGTCGGCCGGTGAAACCGCAATGGCGGTATGCGCGCTTATCGATATGACCGCTCTCACTGATGGATGGTGCCGGTGATCGGCGGCGCCGAGGGCCATGGTTCCTCCCGCCGAGTGTCCGATGACGGCCACCCGTGACGTGTCGATGACACCGGAGAGAAGCCCGGTGCCGACGTTCAGCGAATGAAGCGACGCAACGATCGCCTGAATAGCGGGCGCCTGGTCACCGTGACCCCCCATGGCACCCAACGGGCCGCCGGCCTGGACGATCATGGCGCCGGGCCCCGCCGACAGCCAGGAGAACGTCGCGAAGACGTAGCCACGGGGGGCGAGTGCGAGCGCAAGCCACCGGTAGTACTCCGGCCCGATGTTCACCGGATTGCAGATCACGACGACGGGAAACGGCGCAAGTGTCGCGTCGGCGGCGATCATCCCGCTCGAGAGCTCGGCTGGTCGTTCGTTGTTCGCCCCCCCGGGCGTCTGGGCCGGATAGAACACCCGCACGTGCACGGCGTCGAAGCGATCGCCGGTGCCGGCGGAGGCGATGGTGTGAAGCGACCGAACGAGCAAACTCATGACGCCCGATTCCATCACGTCGACGGGGTCCTTGGGCATGCCAGGCCGGCGGGCCGGGTGAGCGCGGCGGTACAGTCGTGATCGATGCTCAAGAACCAGTGGTATGCCGTCGAGTTCGTGCACCTTGTGGGCGACAAGCCGCACAAGGTCCAGATCATGGGTCAGGACCTCGTCCTTTATCGGACGAGTCGTGGAGAACTTGTTGCCCACAACGACCTCTGCGTGCACCGCGGCGGCGCGCTGTCCGGTGGCAGTGTGCACGGCGACTGCATTCGCTGCCCGTACCACGGGTGGGAGTTCGGGCCCGACGGTGCCTGCAGCAAGATCCCGTCGACTGCACCCGGCGTGCCGATACCGAAGAAGGCGCGGACCGACAACTACCCGGTCGTCGAGCGCTACGGGTTCGTGTTCGTGTTCCTCGGCGACGCCCCTGAGCACGAGCGTCCTCCTGTCCCGCCGATCGAGACGCTCGACCCCACGGCGAAGGCGCACGCCGATGGATATGCAGTCGTGCATGGCGAGTTCGTCTGGAACGCCAACTTCGAGCGGGTCATCGAGAACGCCGTCGACATCGCCCACACGCCGTTCGTGCACGCGGGGTCGTTCGGAAACCCGGACAAGCCGGAGATCGATGATTTCGAACTGGTCGAGCTACGCGACGATTCGGGTCGGCTCATCGGCGCACAGACCACGGTCTTGCTCGATCCGCCTCCCGCGAGCGGCATGTGGAAGTACCTCCGCAAAGGGAAGGAACGCCCGCTCGTCAAGACGAAGACGGGGCTCTATTTCCCGAACGTGAGCATGCTCGAGGTGAACCTTCCCTTGGGCCAACTGAAGATCTTCACCGCCGCAGTGCCGATCGACGAACACACGACCGTTTCGAAGTGGACGATGCTGCGCACGTTCTTCACCGGAAGGTGGGCGGACAAGAACTCCTACGGCCGGACGATGAAGATCTTCTACGAGGATCAGCCGACCGTCGAAGGCCAACGTCCCGAACTGGTTCCGTTCGATCTGTCGGCCGAACTCCATGTGAAGAGCGATTCGCTGCAGCTCGCCTATCGACGCTGGCGCGCCGCGCAGTACGACTCCGGGAACGGCATCGAGCCCCATCGCATCGTCACCGCCGACGACATGCGTACCCGCACGGTGATCCCGTCACCGGCACGTCGCTCGAATCCGGAACTGGCGAACGCCTGGGTGCTGAAGGAAGTGGCGTCGCGCATGATCGAGGCCGACCGGGCAAAGGCGCGAGCGGGGGACCAGTCGTGAGCCGCACGGTCGCCGCCGGAGCCACGTCGTGACGCGCGCCCGCGACCTCTGCGTCGAACAACTCGACGTCATCGTCGATCGGCTCGGTCTCGTCGAGGACATCGGCGACAACGGAGCACCGCCGCGCTTTCCCCTCGTCGGCGGCTTCGGACCATTGGGGGTGTGCCGGACGTTCCGCAAGGACGCGGCTGTCGGCGCTGACACCATCACGCTGGTCTACATCGCCATGTCGGTCGAGATGATCGGTCTCGACAGCCACATGTTGTATGCGCACACACCTTCGACGAGCGCCGTCCCGCACTTCACGCTCGACTCGATCTGCACCGGGGACGAGTTCGCGTTCCATCTCGATCTCCCACCTCGGGTCGACCCGGGAGCGAACCTCCGATATCTCGATTTCGTCTACTTGCCGCTCACCGAAGTCCGAGCCGCGACCGTTGCGCTCGCCGGGCTTTCGCCGGCCCATATCTCGCCCACGCAGTGGTCGATCATGTCGTCGTGGATGATCGTCCATCGGGCAACGGCGGAAGCGTTCGAGAACGTCTTCGAACCGGTGCATCGCTACCGTGACCGCTGGCTGGGTCTCGTGTCGAGCGGCGTCCCCGACGATGTGCTCGACGGCCCGGCGGCTGATCCCACCGAACGAGCGGCAAGAGATCTCCGCAATCGAGCCGCCGTCTTCAACCCGGAGGTCGACCCGGTGTGGCTGCAGGTCGATCGCCTGCTTGGCCCGGAGATGTCCGGCCGACTGCAGGCCCTGCTCCGAACCCCTGGCGCCCGCTGACGAGTCGAGTCGCCGAGAGCAGCCGCGTTACGCGCCCGCCTCGCTCACGGCGGCCGCGGCCATCATTGCGGTGAGCATGTCGAGCTTCGGCACGTCGGGGCGCCGGTACGCCTTGCGACTGTGGGTGAGACCGAGCCCGACAAGCATCTCGGCCAGCTTGTACGAGAGCGGGCCCGGGTTGATCACCGGCACTGGCAGTTCCTCGCGCAGGTACGGCACCGCCTGATGCATGGTGGTCGAGCCGATGCAGATGACTTCCGCTCCGTCCTCCTCGATGCAGCGCATGCCCATATCGCGCAGCATCGGGAAGATGTCCTCCTCCTTGCCGCCGAGAAGGTTCTCCGGATCGGGCATCACGTTGATCGAGCGGATCGAGGCGCACTTGTCGGCGAGCCCATGCTCCTGCAGTCCCTTCTTGTAGAGCGTCATCCAGCCGTCCCATTGCGTCAGCACCGAGAACCTCGACCCGAGGAAGAGTGCGATCAGATAGGAGGCGCGACCCGGGCCGATGACGGGGATGTCGAGCACCGAGCGGAGCGCGTTCACGCCCGAGTCGCTCATCGTGTCGACGCAGACGGCCTGGTAACCCTCCTCCTGGGCCGTGCGGCCTGCCTCGAACATGGAGACCTCGGCGAGCGCCAGGTCGTGGTAGCTGTCGTAGAACGCCGGTCCCGCCTTGACCCCACGGAAGTCGACGACGGTGTCCGGGGCGAGGCGCACGTCGTTCATCTGGGCCTGGCGGTTCCCGATGCCCTCGTCGCCGAACGCGAATGGCACGATCACGAGCACCTTGTCCATAGCGGCCTCCTTGGGGTTGTCCGACCTACGGGGTCGTACCGTGTCTAGCAGCGGGTCGTCGATGTCAACCGTCGGCGCGGGTTGCGTCGGCCCGTTGACCGTGGCCGACACGACTTTCCCGCGTACACTCATGCAACTGACGGCCAGGTGCCGTGATCCCGGCCGCTGACCAGTGGCTTCTCCATTCCAACCAACCCGAGGTGTGACCCATGCGTATCCGATCAACCGGGCGATTCGTCGCTCTGGCGGCAGCGTCCGCCCTTCTGCTCGCTGCGTGCGGCAGTGATTCCAAGAGCACCGACGCTCCCGCCACGGAAGCAGCGGAGACCGAAGCGGCGGTTGCGGAGACCGAGGCGGCCGTGGAGACCGAGGCGGCGGCCGTGGAGACCGAAGCTGCTGCCACGGAAGCGGCGGTGGCCGAGACGGAAGCGGCGGCCGGCAATGAAGCCGCCGCCGGTATCGCCGCACCGGACCTGCCGATGGCCACGGAGATCGGCGCCCCGGAAGGCCAGCTCAACCTGATCGCCTGGCCGGGCTACACCGAGAAGGCATGGGTCGAACCGTTCGAGGTGTCGTCGGGCTGCAAGGTCAACGTGAAGGCCGGCAACACCTCCGACGAGATGGTGCAGCTGATCAAGACCGGTGAGTACGACGCCGTCTCGGCGTCGGGGGACGCCTCGCTGCGCCTCATCGCCGCCGGCGACGTTGCTCCGGTCAACACCGACCTGCTGAAGGACTACGCCGACGTGTTCGACGGCCTGAAGAACAAACCGTGGAACTCCGTCGGCGGCAAGTCTTACGGGGTGCCCCACGGCCGCGGCGCCAACCTGCTCATGTACAACACCGACGCGGTGACGCCGGCCCCTGATTCGTGGAGCGTCGTTTGGGATGCCGCCTCGCCCTACAAGGGCAAGGTCACGGCATACGACACGCCGATCTACATTGCCGACGCCGCGCTCTATCTCATGAAGACCCAGCCCGATCTGGGCATCACCAACCCGTATGCGCTCGACGAGAAGCAGCTCGCCGCGTCGCTGGAGCTCCTGAAGGTGCAGAAGGGGTTGATCGGAGAGTACTGGTCGGACTTCACCAAGCAGATAGCCGGGTTCAAGGCTGGTTCGATGGTGGCCGGTACGGCCTGGCAGGTAACCGCCAACGTGGCGATCGCCGACGGCCAGAAGGTGGCGGTCGTGAAGCCGAAGGAAGGGTCGACCGGGTGGTCCGACACGTGGATGATCGCCGCCAAGGCCAAGAACCCGAACTGCGCGTATCTGTGGATGGGCTACATCATCAGCCCGAAGGCGAATGCCATGGCCACGGAGTACTTCGGTGAGGCTCCGGCCAACAAGCTGTCGTGCGCGGAGACGAAGGACCCGAACCACTGCACGACGTTCCACGCCGACGACGAGAGCTACTTCGCCGACATCTGGTACTGGACCACCCCGACCAAGGAATGCCTCGACGGTCGCGGCCCGATCTGTGTCGACTACGCCGGGTGGACCAAGGCGTGGACGGAGCTCAAGGGCTGAGGCCCGAATTGTCCTTCGCTCGTGCGTCGGTTTTCGCGCATCTTTGAAGCCACGTTGATCACCTCTCGTCGGGTGCTCAACGCGGCTTCGCCGCGTTTGGCGCGCGGTTCCGTCGGCCACGTCGGCCACGTCGGGCACGTCGGGATGCCGACATGAGCGCGCTCTCACGGCGCGTGTCGCGGGGTTTCGCGAAACGACGCTGGGCCCAGCTGACGGCGCTGCTCGGCGCCCCGCTGGCGTGGCTCGTCGTGGTCTACCTCGGGTCACTGGTTGCGCTGCTCGTCACGAGCTTTTACGCCCTCGACTCGTTCACCTTCACGGTCGTCAAGACGACCGGCCTGCAGAACTTCCGAGAGCTGCTCGATGTGGGCGTCTACCGTCGCGTGGCGCTCCGTACCCTGTTGGTCGCCATCGGGGTGACGATCGTCGACCTCGCCGTCGCGTTCCCGATCGCGTTCTACCTCGCAAAGGTGGCCACGCCGCGGGTGCGGCGGATCCTGGCGGTGGCCATCACGATGCCGCTCTGGGCGAGCTATCTGGTGAAGGCCTACGCATGGCGCACGTTCCTCGATCCCGAAGGCGGACTCCTTCGCAAGGTGTTCGGGGTGTCACCGGGGTTCGGCCTACCGGCCATCATCCTGGTGCTCGCCTACCTCTGGCTGCCGTATGCGATTCTGCCCATCTACGCAGGTCTCGAACGGCTGCCCGACTCCCTGCTCGAAGCCTCGTCGGACCTGGGCGGGCGAGCCGGCGCAACCTTCCGCGGGGTCGTCGTCCCGCTGCTTCTTCCCGCGCTTCTCGCGGCGAGCATCTTCACCTTCTCGCTGTCCCTCGGCGACTACATCACCGTAGGCATCGTCGGCGGGAAGACCCAGATGATCGGCAATGTGATCTATGCCAACTTCGGTGTGAACAACGTCCCGCTGGCGGCGGCGTTCGCTGTTGTGCCGATGCTGATCATGGTCGTGTACCTGCTGCTCGTGCGTCGGTCCGGCGCTCTCGAAAACCTCTGATGCCGAGTCGCTGATGCACCTGTCTCGGACCGCCCGCCGACTCCTCGCCGCGATCTCCGGCGTTGTCGTGGTGATCCTCTACGCGCCGCTGTTCTATGTGCTGCTGCTCTCGTTCAACAGCGCCCGGTCGATCATCTACGCGGGGTTCACGACGAAGTGGTGGGGCCAAGCGTTCCGTGACGAGGCGGTGCGCGACGCGCTCAGCGGATCGGTCAAGACTGCTGCGGCGGCCACCGTCGTCGCCTTGATTCTTGGAACGCTGGCGTCACTGGCGGTTCACCGATTCTCGTTCTTCGGACGCGACGTGGTCTCGTTCGCCGTGATCCTTCCGATCGCACTCCCCGGCATCGTGACCGGCATTGCTCTCAACGCCGGATTCCGCCAAGTCCTCGGCTGGCAGCTCGGCTTCGTCACGCTCGTCGTGGCGCACGCGACGTTCTGCATCGTGGTCGTGTTCAACAACGTGCTGGCGCGTCTGCGTCGTCTCCCCGGGAACCTGGAGGAGGCGTCAGCCGATCTGGGCGCCGACACGTTCCAGACCTTTCGCTACGTGACCTTCCCGCTGTTGCGCAGCGCCCTCGTGGCCGGCGGCCTGCTTGCCTTCGCCCTGAGCTTCGATGAGATCGTCGTCACCACCTTCACCGCGGGCGCCCGCGTGACCACCCTTCCGCAGTTCATTCTCGGGAACTACTCGCGGCCCAATAGCCTCCCGATCGTGAACGTTGTTGCCGTGACGGTGCTTGCTCTGTCGATTCTTCCGGCCTGGTTGGCACAGCGGCTCACGGCCGACTGACACCGCGCCTCCACTTGGCACTGCGGCTCACGGCCGACTGACACCGCGCCTCTCGGCTGACTGACACTGCGCCTCCACTTGGCACTGCGCCTCTCGGTTGGCACCGCGCCTCCACTTGGCACTGCGGCTCACGGCCGACTGACACTGCGCCTCTCGGCTGACTGGCACCTGCCTTCGCTACGGTGATCGGCATGGCTTTGGTCCTCGGCGTCGACTCTTCCACCCAGTCCGTCAAGGTGGAGATCCGAGACGTTCACACCGGTCGGCTTGCGGCGACGGGAAGGGCGGCCCATCCGGCCACCATTCCGCCGCGTTCGGAGCAACCGCCGTCGTCGTGGTGGGACGCATTCATCGAGGCCGCCAACGTCGCACTCGACGGCGTCGATCGAGCCGATGTCGTGGCCATCTCGGTGGCCGGGCAGCAGCACGGCATGGTTGCGTTGGACGCCAATGGAACTCCGGTTCATCCGGCCAAGCTCTGGAACGACACGGAGTCGGCCCCGCAGGCCGACGCGCTTGTCGCTCGGCTCGGCGCCGCGGGATGGGCCGACGCCGTCGGCAGCGTTCCCGTGGCCGCCTTCACGATCACCAAACTGGCGTGGCTCAGGTCAACGCACCCGGAAGCGTTCGCTCGTCTGGCATCGGTTCACCTTCCCCACGATGAGCTGAACCGTCGCCTGACCGGCCAACGCGTGACCGATCGCGGCGACGCGTCTGGCACCGGCTACTGGTCACCGCAGACCGGCGAGTGGCGCCACGACGTGCTCGCCCTCGTCGATGACTCCCGCGACTGGAGCGACGCGTTGCCGCGGGTGCTCGCTCCGTTCGAGGCTGCGGGGACGCTCACGTCCGACGCGGCGACGCAGTTAGGTCTTCGGACGGACGTGCTCGTCGGGCCGGGCACCGGCGACAACATGGGTGCCGCGCTCGGGCTCGGGCTCGCCCCCGGTGACGTGGTCATCAGCCTGGGCACCTCAGGCACGGTCTATGCCGTTTCGGACACTCCAACGGCCGACGAGTCGGGCGCAGTCGCGGGGTTCTCCGATGCATCGGGTCGGTTCCTTCCCCTCGTCTGCACGCTCAACGCAATGAAGGTGACCGACGCAATGGCCCGGTTGCTCGGCGTCGACCACGCCGAGTTCGAGTCGCTCGTGCTGCAGACTGCGCCGGGCGCCGGTGGGGTTGTGTGCGTTCCGTACTTCGACGGTGAGCGCACTCCGAATCGGCCAGACGCGACCGGGGTGATCTCAGGCATACGTTCGGACGTGTCGCGTGGCCACCTGGCCCGGGCGTCGGTCGAGGGCGTCGTCTGCGGACTGCTCGACGGCCTCGACGCGTTGCGCTCCGCAGGTGTGCGCG
>JANOHI010000100.1:0-5311 GCA_031406385.1 Acidimicrobiia bacterium | reverse complement strand
AAGGTGAGCGAGGCGACCTGTGCGGGCGACAAGCCGACCCGGTCCGCGAAGAACGCAATGTGCACACCCCACTCGTACTCACATCCGCATCGCGCGCACGTCCGGTCGATCACGATCTCCCGATCGCGCATCGACAGGGAGAGCGCCCTACTCAGTTCGTAGCCGCCCCACGAGCGCATCGCGGTGGCCATCGGCAGATTCTTGGCGAAGGCCCGGAACAGGCCAATCGGCGCCACCCCCGGTGGCGTCATCGACGCCAATACCGGGGCGACGTCGGTCTCAAACGGAGCTTCAAGCGGTTGGATTCGTGGCGACACACCGACCTCGCAGTACGATTCGGATTTCGAATCGCCGACATCGTAGCGATTCGGATTCCGAATCACAAGGAGTCATCCGTGCCTCGAGTTCCCCAACCCGGTAAACCCGTCCGCGGTAGTTCGAGCGGTCGACCGATCATGGCCGCCCTAGATCTGCTCGGACACCGATGGCTGCTCCGCGTGGTGTGGGAACTGCGTGATGGGCCGGTGGGATTTCGCGCGCTCGCCGAACGATGCGACGGAGTTTCCACCGCAGTGCTGCGTGACCGTGTTCTCGAACTCGCCGCGGCCGGCATCGTCGAACAGAACGACGACCGCCACTATCAATTGACCCGGCTCGGGCACGAACTCATCGAGGCGCTGAGCCCCATCGACGCCTGGTCCAGGCGTTGGGCCAAGAGCATGCGCACCTGAACGCCCGATGCAGCGAACGCCGGTGCGCCAATGGCCGACGCGGCGCCGAATTGCGGCTGCGGCCGGGCGGCCGCCCACTCATCCCCGCGTGACGATGGACCGGTTGCCGCCCTGCGGCCGGAACGTTGCGTAACGCAGGAGGTAGGGCGCCTCGGCAGCCGCACCGCCGGCGACGGGCGTCCCGGTGACGGTCGTCGGACCGATCCGCAGGCCCGGCAGCGGCAGGACGGACTTCTGAAAGGCCCCCGTATCATCGGTCCGAGCCATGCCGGCGGTCACCCCGCCTGGCCACATGAGCGTGACGTCGGCATTGGCGGGGAACCCGGTGCCTACCGCCATCGTCGGCCGGCCGATCTCACCGGTCGCGGGGCGCATCACCAGCGCGGGAGGCACTGCGGCTACCGGCGGCAACGTCGCCGGCACGGCGGTCGTCGCGATGGTCGGTGCGACCGTGGTGACGCCCCCGAGGCCGACATAGCGCAGGCGCTGCCCGGCCTTCTCCCCACCAGACCCCGTGACGGCGACCCCGCCGGTCAGCGGTCCGGTCCGCCCGGGGCGGACGGCGACGGTGAACCCACATGCCTGTCCGGGCTCCAGACGAGTACCGACACATCCCTGCACGAGGATGACGGCGGCATCGGAACGGTCGAGTCGGGTGACAATCACCGGCACCTTCCCGGTATTGCGCACCTCAGCCTGCTGCGGAGGTGCCGCAACGCCGAGGTCGAGACTCCCGAAATCGAGCAACGGCGGGTTCAGGACCAGCGCACCGGCCCGAGCGGACCAACGCACGACAACGGTGGTCTGCTCCTTGGTCTCGGTGGCGACGACAACGGTGCCGCTGCGCGCCCCTCCGCCCGCGGGAGTGGCCCGAACGACGAACGTGCACCGGGCTTTCGGCACCAGCGCCGCGTTGGGACAGTCGCTCGACACGATCGCCAACTCAGCACGCTGTGCCCCGCCGAGGGTGAGGCCGGACACGACAACGGGCTCATCACCGGTGTTGGTCACGACGATGGGCGCCGAGGGTGCCGACGGCGTGCCGATCGGCGTCGGTGTCAGCACCACAGCGCCGGGCGTCGCCGTGATGGCGCGGGCGAAGCCGATGACCTTGAGCTGGGATGCGCCCTGCGTGCCGACCGCGACGACTTGCAGTTGCGCCGTCAGTTCCTTGCGCGTTCCTGGTTTGGCGGTCACGGTCACGATGCAGCTGGCACCAGGCGGCAATGACCGCTTGCAGCCGCTTACCGAGGCGAACCCGGCCGCCGCCGGCACGAGACGAGTCGTTGCTGAGGTCTTCTTCCGGCGGTTCGCCGGGACCGCCACCGGGAAGCCGACGCCGGTGATCGTGACCGGCGCCGACCCAACATTGGACACCGTTACCTGTTGTTTGGGCGAGGTTCCGCCGACTCGGATGCGTCCGAAATCGACAACTGGCGGGCTCACTTGGAGCTGCCCGACGAGCAGAACACCGGTTCCGTTCAGCGCCCCGCTGGACACGATGTCCTTCGACGGAGAGATGGCCGTGATCTCGAGCGTGCCGGTCTGCGCGCCGTCGGCCGACGGGGTGAAGATCGCGTTGACCGTGCACTCGGCCCGCGGCCCGAGGGTGGTGATGTTCACCTCGCAAGTGCCGCCCGGGGCGAGCTGGAACGGGCCGGTCACGGCGATCTTGGAGATGCGTGCTGACAGGCTGCCGACATTGACGACCGGGATCGTCTGGGGGCCCGACACTGCGCCGACGCTGACCGTGCCGAATGATGCTCCGCCGACCGAGAAGTTCTCGACGTCGGAGCCCTGCACCCGCAGTGAGCCCTGAGCCCTGGCGCTGCTGCCCTGGGCCTGGACTTCGACGGTGAGGGGACGATCGAACGCAGCAGCGTTCAGGGGCCGGGCTGTCACCTGGAGCGTGCACTCAGCGCCCGGCTGGAGGGCGCCCTGCTGGCACGTACCTCCGATGACGGCGAATGGGTCCGCGGTGTCGACCCGGCTCACAGTGAACGCGACCTGGCCACGATTGCGCACGATTGCGTCGCGCGGCGCAGTCGTCACCCCGGCGAGCTGGGTGCCGAAATCGACGCCAACCACCTCGACCGCCGGACGGGCCGGTGCCGGCGGGCGTGTCGTGGCGGTCGTGGCCGGCTGTGTTGTCGGCGGCGTCCGCCTCCAGTTGAAGTAGCCGATCAGCCCGTCGGGGCCGTGGGTGACATCGTTGGGGCCATACCCGGGGACGTCGGTCGCGGTGCCGTTGCAGACCCAGGATCCAGTGAGCGTTCGAGTCTGCGGTGACGGGCCCGTGAACGTGAAGACCAGCACTTGTGGCGGAACGACAGCCGCAAGGTTTATCCGGTTGCACGTGACCGTGAACACGTAGACCACGCCCGCAGGAGGCGTGACTCCCGGCGCCACGCTGATTCTGATGTCTGCGGTCACATTCGTCGTGAAGTTCGTTGCCTGCGCCAGGGCGGGATCCGACGACACCGTCGTCCAGAACAGAGCCATCACGGCAGCAATGACGAGCGCCCGTGCCCGACCACCCGGCTGCGTCCACCACGTCTGTCGCGGCCGAAGCGCTGGAGTTCCGGGTCGGTTCACATACCGAGTCTGAACGACGCCAACGCCGGTGTCACCTCAAACCCCGTGCCCGATTGGGCAGTTTCGGCTTGCGACGGCGACGTGAGGCCCGCCAAAGGACACTGCGTCAGTGGCGGAAGTGGCGCCGGCCGGTAAACACCATGGCCATGCCGTGTTCGTCGGCGGCCGAGATGACTTCGTCATCACGCATCGAACCGCCGGGCGCTATGACCGCTCGCACGCCGGCGGTGGCGACCACGTCGAGGCCATCGCGGAACGGGAAGAACGCGTCGCTTGCGCACGCGCCGCCCATCGCCCGCTCCCCCGCCTTTCGCACCGCAATCTGCGCGGCGTCGACGCGGCTCTGCTGGCCGGCACCGATCCCTGCCGCCATTGCGCCGTTGGCGATGACGATCGCGTTCGACGACACGTGCGCACACACCACCCATGCGACCACGAGATCGCGCCACTCATGCTCCGACGGCGACCGCTTCGTGACAACGGTCCACTCGTCGCGTCGGGCGAGGTCTTCGCCGATCAGATCGGGCGTCTGGACAAGCAGGCCCCCGTCGATCGAGCGGACGGACAGCGGCGGCGCTCCCGGCGGAGGCGCAGACAGAACCCTGAGGTTCTTCTTCGACAGGAGCAGCTCGAGAGCATCGTCGTCATAACCGGGAGCGATCACCACCTCGCTGAAGACCGGGGCGAGCGATTCGGCGAGGGCAAACGGTACTCGTTGGTTGATCGCGACGATCCCGCCGTACGCCGACACGGGATCACCGAGATGGGCGAGCCGGTAGGCCGTCGTGATGTCCGACGCAACCGCGGCACCGCACGGGTTCGCATGTTTGATGATCGCCACGGCCGGCGCAATCCCCTCTGCGCCGCCGACCGCGCCGAGATCGTGCACCAGACGCCACGCCGCGTCGGCGTCGTACACGTTCAGATAGCTGAGTTCCCTACCCCCGTGCTGCGTTGCGCCGTCCCACCAGCTCGACGCGCCGTGCAAGCGGTATCGCGCACCGCGTTGGTGAGGGTTCTCGCCGTAGCGAAGCGTTTCGGCGTGTTCCAGCGCGAGCCCGATGGTGGGCGGAAAACCACCAGCGTCAGAATCATCTGTACACGTATCAAGCCATTGAACGATCGCCGCGTCGTATGCCGACGTGTGTGCGAACGCCTTTCTGGCCAGACGGACGCGGGTCGATGTCGAGAGTGCGCCGGACGCCGTGAGCTCGGCGATGACCGGCCCATAATCCGCCGGATCGACGACGACGCCGACGGCATCGTGGTTCTTCGCCGCCGAGCGGAGCATCGAAGGTCCTCCGATGTCGATCAGTTCGACCGAGGGATCCGACGAGAACGGATAGAGGTTGCAGACCACAAGGTCGATGGCCGCGATGCCATGCGCAGCAATGGTCTCCAGGTGTTCTGGGAGGTCGCGACGAGCGAGGATGCCGCCGTGGATCGCCGGATGCAGGGTCTTGACGCGACCGTCGAGCATCTCCGGAAACCCCGTGACGTCTTCGACCGAGAGGTGGTCGATGCCCCCAGCGCGCAGCGCAACGGACGTGCCGCCACTGGACACGATCTCAATGCCCAACGAGCGAAGGGACCGGGCGAAGTCGACAATCCCGGTCTTGTCATAGACCGAAAGCAGTGCTCTCACTCGCGCCACACCGGATCTCTGGGCGCGTCGAACTGGGTGGGATGCTGCCCTCCCTGCACCGCCGCGAACGCCTGCGGAACCCAGCGGTCCAGGCCGATGAGCGGCGCTGGGAGGTTGTCTTCCCGAAACCATCCGACGTCGGTCGCTTCGAGCGGGTGCGCCTGCAGCGAGCCGCCGGTAGCCCGGCAGAAGAACACGATGGAGTAGAGCGGAACCGTGGTGAAGCCGTGGCGCAACCCGTCGACGATCGAGAGCACGGAAACGGGTTCGCACTCGATCCCCGTCTCCTCCCGAACCTCCTTGACCGCCACCTCGGCCGGGGAGTAGCCGATGTCAGCCC
>JANOHI010000057.1:0-3196 GCA_031406385.1 Acidimicrobiia bacterium | reverse complement strand
CGCTCGTTGGTGGCCTGGTCGAAGTAGTCAAGCTTCTGGCCGCTGTGCTCAGCGTGCTGTCGCAGATCGAAATCCGTACGTTGGGCGATGCCTTCGAGCTCGCCCCAACCCCACGGGAACATGAACTCCACGTCGGACGTTCCGGAGCTGTAGTGGCTGAGCTCATCGGCGTCGTGCGGACGGATCTTCAGCTGCGACTCCGGAATCCCTAAGCGCAGATACCAGTTGTAGCGCTCACTGATCCAATAGGAGTACCAGGTGTCGGCTTCGGCGGGTGGGACGAAGAACTCGAGCTCCATCTGTTCGAACTCACGTGTCCGGAACACGAAGTTCCCCGGCGTGATCTCGTTGCGGAAGCTCTTGCCAACCTGGGCGATGCCGAACGGCGGCTTCTTCCGGCTCGTCTGGAGCACATTGGAAAAGTTCACGAACATCCCCTGCGCGGTCTCGGGACGCAGGTACACCTCGGCACCGGCACCCTCGATCGGACCGGCGTGGGTCTTGAACATCAAGTTGAATGCGCGGGCCTCGGTGAAGGTGCCCTTTTTTCCACAACTCGGACAGGTGTCCGGGTCAGCCAGCTGATCCTGGCGATGACGCGTCTTGCAGTTGGTGCAGTCGACGAGCGGGTCGGTGAAGTTGGCAAGATGGCCCGACGCCTCAAAGACCTGGGGCGGGGCAAGGATGGCCACGTCGATGAGCAGCACGTCGTCGCGCTCTTGCACCATCGATCGGATCCACTCGTTCTTCACGTTGCGCAGCATCAGCGCGCCGAGTGGTCCGTAGTCATAGGTGGACCGGAAACCGCCGTAGATCTCGGCCGACGGGAACACGAAACCTCGCCGCTTGCAGAGGTTGACGATGCGGTCGAAGAGGTCGGGGAACTCACTCATGGGGAGCCGACGATAGTTGGCGTGGCCCACCCTTCCCGGAGCTTTGCTCCGTGGCCGCACCGCTCGGCGAGATACTGGTCGGGTGGAGATCGTTCCGAAACTGCCCGACGGCTCAGTGTCCGTCTACGAAGCCGCCGGGGCAATGGGGTTCTTCCGGGCTCTCGTCGACGTGTTTTACCGCGAGGTCGAAGCCGATCCGGTGCTGCTGTCTCTCTACCCGGACCCGACGGACCTCGCCCCGGCGCGGGAACGGCTCACCCTCTTCCTCGCCCAGTACTGGGGCGGCCCGACCACCTACTCCGACGCCCGCGGCCACCCCCGTCTGCGGATGCGCCACAACCCCTTCGCCATCGGCGAAGCCGAGCGCGACCACTGGCTGGCGGCGATGACCGTCGCCCTCGACGAGCTCTCCCCGCCCCGTGAACTGCGCGAGCGCTTCGACGGCTATTTCGCCATGAGCGCCGAGGCCATGCGCAACGCCGAGTAGGTCGGCCGCGTTTCGGCCAGACTTTCGTTCACGAAGTCGCTCCTGGGGCGACCAGACGAACGAAAGTCGTGGCGCAATCAGAACAGCTTCGACACGGCGTGGAGCACGACGCCGATGAGCCCGCCGACGACGGTGCCGTTCATGCGGACGAACTGAAGGTCACGGCCGATCTGCGTCTCGATGCGCTCCACGGTCTCCTCGGTGTCCCAGCCGTTGACCGTCGTCTCGATAAGCGTGGCGACCTCCGCGCCAGACGACTCAGCGATGCTGATGACCGCGCGAACGACACCATCGTCGACCCGACGGGCGAGCGCAGCATCGTCAGCCAACCGAGCTCCGGCACGATGAATGGCTGCATCGAGCCGGCGGCGCAGATCACTTTCGCGGTCAGCAAGGTCGGCCTCGACCACGGCACGAACGTCGCGCCATGCGCCACCGACCCATGCGACAACCTCGGGTCGGTCGAGCAACTCGGCCTTCCAGACCTCGCCGCGAGCGATCATCGCCGGATCGGTCTGCATGTCGGCGAGCAACTTCGTGATGCCGTTCTCGATCGACCGGCGGACCGGGTGCTGGCGATCGTGGCGGACATCGGCCAGCAGCCGCTCAACACCATCGACGATGCGGGCGAACACGCGGTTGTCGATCGACGCCGGCACCCACCATGGTGACTCGTTTTCGAACTGGATACGTAACGCCGGCAGCTGCAGGCTGAGCATGTCCGCGAGCCGATCGACGGTGGCGTCGACGAGAGCTTCCTGGCGACCGTCTGCCAATGCGACCGTCAGGGTGCGGCCGAGCACCGGGGCTGCTTCGACCTTTGCGAGCGGCGCGCGAACCTGAGCAACCAGGAGTTCCTGCATGTCTTCGTCCCGCAGCGCCTGGCCGCCGGCCCGGACAATTCTTGCCGCCAGTTCTCCGACGCGGTCGGCCGTCGACGGCTGCGTCGCCCACGACGCCAAACGCGCGGCGGGACGGAACGCCCGCACCCGTTCTTCGAGCACCGACGGTACCAGGAAGTTCGAACGGACGAACTCCCCCAGCCCGCGACCGATCTCGACCTTACGCTTGGCGATGATCGCGGTGTGGGGAATGGGGAGGCGCAGGGGGTGGCGGAACAGTGCCGTGACGGCGAACCAGTCGGCCAAACCGCCGACCATCGCCGCTTCTGCGAACGCCCGGACATAGCCGACCCAAGGACGACCGTCCTCCAACGACCGAGCGGCGATGAAGACGATCGCGGCCGCGACCAGCATCGACAGGGCCACTGCCTTGGCGCGCCGGAGGGCACGGCGCTGGGCTTCGATCGACGGACCGTCGGAGCTGTTCTGCTGCGGGGCGGAGGAGTTCGTCATGCCCGATCGAGGAGGCGTCCCGCTTTGAGACTCCGCTCCAAGGTGTGCTCGAGGGCAACCGTGCCGAGCCGCTCGACCTCGTGCACCACAGCCGAGTCGGGTTCCCGCAACGCCGCGCTCAGCTGGCCGCCGAGCACTCGTCCGAGCAAAGCGAGAGCCTCGGGGGACACTCGCGCACCGAGGGAGCACGACCGACACGTCACGCCCCCGGCGGCAGCGTCGAAGCCGACAAGCAGATCGGTAGCCCCACACCGCACGCACGAATCGAGCGAAGGTTCGTAGCCTTCATGGCTGAGCAGCTTCCAGTAGAACGCGCCGACCAGCATCGGCGAGTTCTCGTCATTGAGCGATCGCAGCGCGCCCACCAGCATCTTGAAGAGGCGCTCATCCTGTTGACCTTCGACGGCAACATGGTCGACCGCTTCGAGTAATGCAGTGGCTTTGGTGAGGCCAAAGGCGTG
>JANOHI010000026.1:0-15249 GCA_031406385.1 Acidimicrobiia bacterium | reverse complement strand
TGATCGACCGCTGCATCACCCTGCTGCGCTCCGGCGCCGAGCGTGGGTGTGCTGTCGTGGCCTTTCCCGAGCTCTGCCTCACTACCTTCTTCCCGCGGTGGTGGAGCGACGACACCGCAGAGATCGAGTGTTGGTTCGAGCGGTCCATGCCGAACGATGCCACCCAGCCGCTCTTCGACGAAGCCCGACGCCTCGAGATCGGCTTTACCCTCGGCTACGGCGAGCTCGCCACCGGGCCCGATGGCACGACCCATCGGTACAACACACAGATGCTGGTGGAGCGAGACGGCGGGATCGTCGGCACGTATCGCAAGGTGCACATCCCGGGTCACGAGAACCATGAGCCGTGGCGTCCGTTCCAACACCTCGAGCGTCACTACTTCGAGAGCGGACCTGACGGGTTCAACGTGTGGCGCTCGTTCGGTGGCATCGTCGCCATGGCGACCTGCAACGACAGACGCTGGCCGGAGACCTACCGCGTCATGGGGCTGCAGGGCGTTGAGCTTTTGCTGATCGGCTACAACACGCCGATCTTCTACGCCCCTGATCCCGGACAGAACGCATTGCAGGGTTTCCACAACGACCTGTGCATGCAGTCGGGGGCATACCAGAACGGCACGTGGGTCGTGGGAGTCGCCAAGGGCGGCACAGAGGAGGGCGTGGAGTCGCTGTGCCAGTCGGCGATCTACTCGCCGTCGGGCATGGTTGCCGCTCGCGCCATGACCACCGGCGACGAGCTGATCAACGCCGTGTGCGATCTCGACCTCTGCGCGAAGTTCAAGCACACGCTGTTCCAGATGGATCGCTATCGCGAGCCGCAGCACTACACCCGCATCACGTCGCAAAGGGGGGTGGTCGAACCGCCGGCCCTCCCTGACCACACCCCCGCCAAATTCCGTCCGACGCCGCCCCGCTGACGGCCTGCCACCGGAGACACCATGAGCACGTACGCCACAGACACCGATCGGGTCCCGCTCACCGTCAATGGCACGGCAACGACCGTTTCGGCTCGCCATCCTCACCTTCTCGCAGCGATCCGCGAGGAACTCGGACTCACGTCGGCCAAGGACGGTTGCGCGCCCCAGGGTCAGTGCGGCTGTTGCACCGTCCTGATCGACGGAAAGCCGGTTGTTTCCTGCACCATGTCGCTCGACCGGGTCGCCGGGAAGTCGATCGACACGATCGAGGGATTTGATGCCGGGGAGATGGATCGCTACGCCGATACGTTCGCCGCCTGCGGGGCGCTGCAGTGCGGCTTCTGCACTCCGGGGATCGTCGTTCGCGCCAAGGCGTTGATCGACAAGAAGGGCGCAGCGCTCACCGAGGACGAGACTCGTCGTCATCTCGGTGGGCACCACTGCCGTTGCACCGGCTACGTGAAGATCCTGGACGCAATCGAGGCTCTCGCCAAGGGCGAGCACCGCACGCCTGCTGTGAACGGCGGGATTGGATCGAGCGGTGTGAAGTACGAAGGTCGCGATCTTGCGATTGGCATGCGCGCGTATATCGATGACATGTGTGTGGACGGCATGGTGCACGGTGCGCTCGTTCTGGCCGATCACGCTCGCGCCGACATCATCAGCATCGACACCTCGGAGGCGCAAGCCGTGCCCGGCGTGGTCGGGGTTTTCACGGCTGCCGATGTGCCCGGCGCACTCAAGACCGGTCTGATCCACAAGGACTGGCCGCTCATGATCCCTGTGGGTGGGCGCACGAGCTTTCTCGGCGACGTGCTCGCTGTGGTCGTCGCCGAGGACCGCGAGGTGGCGAGGCGAGCGGCCAAGACGGTGCACGTCGAATACGGAGTGCATCGGCCGATCACCGATGCGGTCGCCGCCATCACCGATCCCGAACATGCGGTGTGGGGCCTCGAAGGCAACGTCCTGTCGACGTCGAAGTACGTCCGCGGCGATGTCGAGGCTGCTCTTGCGTCGAGTGCTCACACGATCACCGAGACGTTCCAGACCCAGCGCATCGAGCAGGCCTTCCTCGAACCGGAGTCATCGCTTGCGGTGCCGTCGATCGACGCGACCGGAGACCTCCACCTGCACATTTACTCCGGTGGGCAGGGTGTGTGGGACGACCGTGATTCCATCGCCGCCATCCTCGCCATCCCCACCAACCAGGTCACCGTAGAACTGGTCTCGAACGGTGGAGCCTTCGGCGGCAAGGAAGACCTCTCCAACCAGGGGCACGCGGCGCTCGCTTCGTGGCTGCTCCGACGCCCCGTCAAAATCACCAGCACCCGCGAGCAGTCCCTGCTGATGCATGCCAAGCGCCACCCCATTCGCATGGAGTACGAGGCAGGGTGCGATGCCCACGGCAAGCTCACAGCACTACGCGTACGTATGATCGGTGACTCCGGACCCTATGCCAGCGTCGGTATGAAGGTCGTCGAACGCGCCGCCGGTCACGCCAGCGGGCCGTATCACCTGCCGACGATCGACGTGTTCGCCTATGCGGTGCGGACCAACAACCCGGTGTGCGGTGCATTCCGCGGCTTCGGTGCGAACCAGGCCCAGTTCGCCATGGAAGGCGTGATGGATCGCCTCGCCGCCACCGTCGGCATCAGCGGCTGGGAAATCCGCAAACGCAACGTGATCACGCCGGGAGCGGTGTGGGGTCCGGGCCAGATCATGGACGACGGATCGGCGGGCGCCGAGGCGTGCCTCGACCGAGCCAAGGAGGCCTACGACGCCGCACTCGCGGCCGGCAAGGCAGTCGGCATCGGACTCGGGCTGAAGAACTCCGGCCTCGGAAACGGCTTCAAGGAAGTGTCGAAGGCCGTCGTTCGCTTTCTGCCCGACGGTGAAGAAGGTGCCGTTTCCGGAACCGACGGTCGCTTCGGATCCGGGATCGTCGAGGTCCGTCATTGCTGGACAGAGATGGGTCAGGGCATTCATACGGTTGCCCTCCAGGTCGCTGTTGAGGAACTTGGCATCGACCCCACCCGCATCCGTGTGATCGTCGATACGACCCGTGAACTCGGGCTCGGTCAGACGACCGGCTCGCGCGGGACCCTCATGGGCGCAGGCTCGGTAAAGGCAGCCTGCGAGACCGCTCTGGCCGGGGGCTGCCAGATCGGCGTCGACTACGAAGGCGAATACCGCGTCGACTGGACCCAGTCGCTCTACGAAGGAGCGGAGAACCCGACGATTCATTCCGCCTTCGGCTACGCCGCCCAAGTCGTCATCGCTGATCGGGCCACCGGCAAGGTCGAGAAGGTCGTCGCAGTGCACGACGTCGGCCGTGCGGTGAACCCGCAGTTGTGTGAAGGCCAGGTCGAGGGTTCGGTCCATATGGGCCTTGGCTACGCCCTCACCGAAGACTTCCCGTCCGACGAACTGGGCCGCCCCACGAACATGACGCTGCGCTCGCTCGGCATCATCCGCCCGAAGGACATGCCCGAGATCGAGACGATCCTCCTCGAAGTCCCCCAGCCGCGCGCACCCTACGGCGTCAAGGGTGTCGGCGAGATCGGGCTGGTGCCGACGTCCGGCGCCGTCGCCGCCGCGCTCCACATGGTCGACGGTGTCTGGCGCAACAGGCTCCCCATGGGCCTCCCCGCCGGCGCCGCGTCCTCGGAAGAGTGATTACGAATGAGTCCGCTTCGGGGTGTCGCCGATCAACCCCGCCCACTCCGGTACTCGCCCGATGTTCTCCTTCGTCGAACCGGGTCTCCGTTCCTCGGGGCGGGGCCCCATCGCCGCCTCCCCTGCGCTCAGTTTCCCTGCACCCGCTGGAGCGGTGCTAGAGCAAACGAGTGGAGGGGTGGCGCCGGGGAGGGGCCCGCCGAGGAACGCAGACCCGGCGACGGAGGAGCAACGGGCGAGTACCGCAGCGTGGGAAGGCTCCCCGGTGACAGGACCCCGCAACGGTCAGTGGACATCACAGTCAGGACCCTGCAACGGGTGTTGCGTGCCGGGCTGGGCGACGACGACACCGGTGAGAGGACCCCGCAACGGTTAGCGGGGCAGCGAGTGGAACAGCTATGAACACGACGCCGGGGCTGGTGTGCTCGCACCATCATCTGTACTCCGCGTTGGCGCGGGGGATGCCGGCGCCACCGCAGTCGCCGACGAAGTTCAGTGAGATTCTCGAGCAGATCTGGTGGCGACTCGACTGCGCGCTTGACCTCGACATCCTCCACTGGTCGGCCAAGCTCGGAGCGCTCGAAGCGTTGGAGTCGGGAACCACCTGCATCATCGATCATCACGAGGGCCCGAACGCGATCGATGGTTCGCTCGACGTGATCGCTGCCGCGTGTGCCGAGGTCGGTGTTCGGGTGAACACCACCTACGGCGTCACCGACCGCCATGCCGTCGCGCAAGCGTTCGGCGGCCCATCAGCGCGCATACCTATCAACCCTCAGCCGTCGGCTTCGGGGGAGCGGCCGTCCAAGATGACCGACGGTGCCCGCCGTGGTCTCGCCGAGTGCGAGCGGTTCATCCGCTCCGGAGGCCGCGGCATGGTCGGGGTGCACGCCGCGTTCACGTGCTCGGACGAGACGCTGGAGGCGGCCGCCGGGCTCGCGGCCGATCTCGGAGTCGGTGTCCACGTGCACGTGGCCGAGGGCCCCGTCGACGCCGACGCCGGGTCCCGGCTGGATCATCTGTGCATGGATGATTGGCTCACTGTTCATTGCGTTCATCTCGATCGTGAGCTCAAGGGGACGATCGCCCACAATCCGCGCTCGAACATGAACAACGCCGTTGGCTACGCGAATCCGGCCCGCCGTCGGAATCGGGTAGTCCTCGGTACCGACGGGATCGGTGCCGACATGCTCGACGAGTTTCGCGTCGCCTACGTCCGCCACCGCGAGAGCGACGTGACCGCCTCGCCCGACACCGCTTGGTCGTGGCTGACGAACTCGTGGCAGCTCTTCCCCGAGGCCCTGGCCGATGAAGTCACGTGGAGCTACGACACGATGGAACCATGGCACCTCGCCTTCTCGCCCGGAGTTCGCCCGACCAAGGTCGTGATCGACGGACGCACAGTGCTCGACCGTGGCATCGTCACCACGGTCGATGCCAACGAGGTCCGGGCCAAAGCGGCGGAAGCCGCGCAACGCCTCTTCTCCTTGCTGTAGCGCCGCTGTAACGCCGAACCGAACGTTTCAACCCGCCCGCCCCACCGCCAAAGGACCCCACCATGGCTCAGCCCGTCGCCCTGTATCTGCAAGATGCCCACACGATTCGTGAAGGCATGGATATCGCTCGTTACGCCGAGGAGAAGGGCTTCGCCGCGGTATGGCAGGCGGAGAGCCGTCTCGTGCGAGACGCCATTCCGCCCATGGCGGCGTTCGCCGCGGTGACCGACACGATCAAGATCGGGTCGGGTGTCGCTGACTGCTGGAGCCGGAATCCGGCCCGACTGGCGGCAACATTCTCGACCCTCGACGACCTCGCCCCGGGCCGCATCATTCTCGGCCTCGGCGCCTGGTGGGATCCGTTGGCGGCCAAGGTCGGCATCGAGCGGGCTCGTCCGCTCACGGTGATGAAGGAAGTGGTGACGGTCTGTCGCGCCCTCCTCGCCAACGAGACCGTCACCTTCAACGGTCACTATGTGCATGTCGACGGCATCGAGCTCGACTACGTCTACCAGGATCGCCGTCCGAAGGACGTTCCTATCTACATCGGGGCAACGGGCATGCAGATGATGGAGCTCACCGGCGAGATCGCCGACGGCGTCGTCTTCAATTACCTCGTGTCGCCGGACTACAACGCCAAGGCGATGGAGGCGCTCGAGAAGGGCGCGGCCAAGTCCGGACGCAGCGCCATGGATCTTGACCGCCCCCAATTGGTTGTCTGCTCCGTCCACGAGGACCGCAAGACCGCGCTCGACATGGCTCGCATGATGGTGACGCAATATCTCGGCCAGCAGCCCCACATCATGAAGGCCTCAGGGGTGCCGCAATCGCTGCTCGACAAGGTCGGTGAGGTGCTTACCTGGCCGGCCACCCACGAGCAGGTCGAGGCGGCCTCGAAGCTGGTTCCCGACGAGATCGTCCAGATGCTCACGGCATCGGGGACACCGACGGAGGCCCGGGCCAAGGTCGCCGAATACATTGCCCACGGCGCAACCTGCCCAATTCTGTATCCGCTCGGCGACGTGAAGGCGATGATCGACACGTTCAGCGGCTGGGAGCTCTAGACCCCTGCCGCACATCGGCCCTGGTCCCGCCGCACATCGCCCGTGTCCTGCCGCACATCGGCACAAGAATCGCCCGATTCGTGACGAGTTCGGGCGATGTGCGGCACTGGGGGCGTGATGTGCGGTGGCGGGATTTCCGTGCCGGGACGCGTTTCGGGCCCGCTCCTGACGAGGAGAGCGGGCCCGAAGAGTTGCCGGTTTTGCATGTCTAGCCGGGTTCGAGGCGAACCCGGCCAGAAGCGTCTACCGGATCAGTTGCTGACCGGGCGACGGCGACCACGGGCAAGCCCGAGGAGACCGAAGCCGACCAGCAGCATCGAGAGTGCAAGGAGTGCACGTTGGGTGGACTCCGAGCCGGTGTAGCTCGGCGTATCGACGTCCGGCGGCGGTGGGAGCGTTGGCGGAGGTGTCGTGACCACGGTGTTCACGACGACGGGGTAGATGTACCCGAAGTCGAGGTCAGTGTTGTCGGCGGTCGCTGCGACCCTGGTCTCATTGTTGCGATCACCATCGAGGTCGTAGGTGTTCGTCGACCCCTTGGGCAGCGTGTTCGAGTCGACCTTCACGGTGTAGGTACCGGAAACGAGGCCACAGAACTTGTAGTTGCCGTTGACGTCGGTGGCGGTGATCGCCGTGGAGCCGTCGGGGCGGACCAGGGTGAGGGTGACACCGGGAATCCCGACGCCGTCCTTTGCCTGCGCTCCACCCGTGGAGCCCGGATCGACGAAGACCTTGTCGCCGAGGCAGAACGTCCCCGGTGCTTTGGTCGTTGTCGGCGGAGCCGCGGTTGTCGGCGGGGTCGTGGTCGGGGGGATCACCGTCGGCGGAACCGTGACGACGGGGAGCGGAAGCACACCAGCGTCGATGCTCAGATCGTCGCTCGACAGCGTGATGAGGTCACTGAGCCCGTTGCCGTCGACGTTGGAGTCGAGACCCCGATCGGTCCCCACCGAGCGAGCGGTGAAGCTCCGTCCGGTCGGGGCGGTGAACCGCACCCGGTACTGACCGGGATTGAGATCGAAGAAGGTGTAGCGGCCATCGGCGATGGTGTTCTGCGTGGCGAGCACATTTCCGTTGGCGTCGAGGAGTTCTACCTTGGCCCCGGCGATGCCGGGCTCGTTGGCGTCCTGGATGCCGTTGGAGTTCAGGTCGTCGAACAGACGATCACCGAGCTTGAGCTTCACGCTCACTGGGACCGGAAGAAGACCAGCGTCGACGTTGAAGTTGTCGGCGACCAGGATCACGTTGTCGGTCAGGCCACCGGCGTTGACGTCGGAGTCGAGCCCCTCGTCGGTGCCGGAATCCTTGCTGGTGAACGTGCGGCCGGCCGGAGCGGTGAAGCGCACTGCGTAGGTTCCGGCGTCGAGGTTGTCGAAGGTGTAGCGGCCGTCGGCGATCGTGATCCGGGTGGCGATGACCGCGCCGTTGGCGTTGAGGAGTTCGACGAGCTGTCCGGCGATGCCGGGCTCGTTGGTGTCCTGGACGCCGTTGGAGTTCAGATCGTCGAACAGCCGATCACCGAGCTTGTACTTCGGCGTCTGGACCGGGGTGACCCATCCAGCGTCGAGCGTTCGGATGTCTTCGCCGGCGGCGAGGGTGACGGCGTCGCTCAGCCCATCGGCGTTGATGTCGGAGTCGGCACCGTCGTTGCTGCCCTGGTTCTGCAGGGTGGGTGTGACGGTGGAGCCGGTCGGCCTCACGACCCGGATGCGGTAGGTGCCGGCGTTGAGGCCGGTGAAGAGGTAGAGGCCGTCGGTTCCGGTAACGATCGGGGCGACTCCCGAGATGGGGTTGCCGGCATTGTCCAGGAGGGTGACCGTGGCTCCGGTGACGGGGGTGTCGCCCTCGTCCTGGATGCCGTTTCGGTTGGTGTCGATGAAGATGTAGTCACCGAGCGTCGCCTTGCGGGTGTCGGGCTTGACGTACCAGCCGCAGTCGACGCTCAGGTTGTTGGTCCCGGCGGTGATGGCGTTGGGGCCGGTGCGGCCGGTGGCGACGTCGGCGTCGGAGTCGGTTTCGTCGTTGGTTCCCTGGTTGACAGGTGAGCGGACGACGACGCCTTCGAGGGCCGGTGGGGCTTGGCAGTCGATGATGTATTGGGCGGCTGGGTTGAGGTTGGTGAAGAGGTAGAGGCCGTTGTTGTCGGTGAGTTGTTGGGGCTGATCGGCGATCGGGTTGCCGTTGTTGTCGAGCAGCTTGACGATGGCGCCTTCGATGCCCTTTTCGCCTTCGTCTTGGATGCCGTTGGCGTTGGTGTCGAGCCAGACCCGGTCACCGAGGCCACCCTTGCGGACGGGCGGCACCCAGCCGAAGTCGAAGGTGTGGTCGTTCTCGTGGGGGTTGCGCAGCGGCACATTGGCCACGGCAAGACCCTGCGGGTCGAGGCCGGTGGGGTCGGAGTCGATCGCCCGGTTCCCCTGGCCGCCAGTGGTGAGCGTGTAACCGGCGAGCTTCGGATCCGCGGAGTCGACGGTGATGGTGTAGGTCAGGTTGTCCTGGACGTTGGTGAAGAGGTAGTAGCCGTCGGCGTCAGTGGTCGTCGTGGCGCCCGTCGGGTTGCCGGGGAACGAATCGATCAGATTCACCGTGACGCCGGCGATGCCGGGCTCGCCCGGGTCTTGGATGCCGTTGGCGTTCGTGTCTTCCCATACGCGGTCACCGACTTCGACGGTGCTTCCGGCGGTCAGCGCCTCGAGTGAACCAAGACCGCTGAACTTGGCGAAGACTCCGAGGTTGACCGTGGTCTGACCGGTTCCCGGGAATTGCACGGTCGTGCCGCCGACGCTTCGGCCTCTGACCACGCAGGGCAACGGAACGCCGGTCGGACATGGCTGGGGGAATTGGCCAAACTCGACCCGGTACGGGCCGTTCGCCTGCATGGTGACGCTCCAGGTGCCATTCGCGCTCGACACGGCGGTCCCGGTAGAGCCGTCAGTGGCGGTGACGAAAACCGGAACGCCGGCGATGACCGTCTCGTTGGTCTGGGCGTTGTTCGTCGTGTCCTGGACACCGTTCTTGTTCAGGTCGTACCAGGTCTTGCCCTGGAGCACGGTTGCCGCGCTTGCCCCGGAACTGCTGAGCAGGCTGGGGGCCACCGTGACACCGGTGGCGAGGAGCGTTCCGGCGGCGAGAGCGGCGAAGCTTCTCCGTTGTCCAGGAGAAACGCGATCGGTCGGGCCGGAGCCCGTACTTGTTGGTCGGAGTTGCGCCATTGGAGTACCTCGTCAGTGTTGAACGCGTTCGTGGTTCCGAACGAAGGTTCATAGTTTCACCACTCTGCGTGGTATTCGCAAGCCGAAACCTCACAGTGAGTCGATCGACCTAGTGCATCTGGCGCCCGACGGCCTCGTCGGAGCCCGCCCCGGGCAGTGACGGTCAGTGCAGCGTGAGGACGTCGGCATCGGGGGAGGCGGCGTCGACGGTCACGGTGTCACCTTCGGCGAAGGCTCCGGCGAGCAGCTCTTTGGCCAGCGGGTCGGCGATCGATCGCTGGATGGTCCGCTTCAGCGGCCGAGCACCGTAGGCCGGGTCGTAGCCGTGCTCGGCCAGCCAGGCCTTCGCTGCGTCGGACACCTTGAGACCCAGACGGCGAGCCGCGAGCCGATCCCCGAGCAGTCCGAGCTGCACGTCGACAATCCGAGTGAGATCCTCGCGGCCGAGCGAGCGGAAACGGATGATCTCGTCGATGCGGTTGACGAACTCCGGGCGGAAGAAGTCCTGTGGCTCGCCGGGGATGTTCGATGTCATGATCAGCACCACGTTGGTGAAGTCGACCGTCCGGCCGTGGCCGTCGGTGAGCCGACCGTCGTCGAGGAGCTGGAGCAGCACGTTGAACACGTCGGGATGGGCCTTCTCGACCTCGTCGAGGAGCACGACGGCATAGGGACGTCGACGGACCGCCTCGGTGAGCTGGCCGCCTTCGTCGTAGCCGACGTAGCCAGGGGGTGCACCGATGAGACGCGACACCGAGTGCTTCTCCATGTACTCGCTCATGTCGATACGGACCATTGCCCGCTCGTCGTCAAACAGGAACTTGGCCAGGGTGCGAGCGAGCTCTGTCTTGCCGACACCGGTCGGGCCGAGGAAGAGGAACGAACCGATCGGACGGTTTTCGTCGGACAGGCCGGAGCGAGAACGCCGGATGGCATTCGCCACGGCGCTCACCGCTTCGTCTTGGCCGACGACGCGCTCGTGGAGCTCGTCCTCCATGCGGAGGAGCTTCGACATCTCGCCTTCGAGCAGTCGGCTGACCGGTATCCCGGTCGACTTGCCGACAACCTGAGCGATGTCCTCAGCGTCGACCTCTTCTTTCAGCATCCGCTTGGTCTTCTGCAGCTCGTCGAGCGCCGCGGTGGCTTCGGCGATGGCTCGCTCGATGGCCGGGATCTGGCCGTAGCGCATCTCGGCCGCCTTCTCCAGGTCGGACTCGCGTTCGACGGCCGAGCCAACTTGCTCCAGCTGTTCTTTCAATCCCCGGATGGTGGCGATGGCGGACTTCTCACGGTCCCAGTGGGCGAGCATCGCATCGCGCTCCTCGCGCAGATCGGCAAGCTCGCGCTCAAGGGTGGCGAGACGCTCAGCCGACGCCGCGTCGGTTTCCTTCGCCAGGGCGAGCTTCTCGATGTCGAGCTGGCGGACACGGCGCTCGACCACGTCGATCTCCGTGGGCAGCGAGTCGATCTCGATGCGAAGCCGAGATGCCGCTTCGTCGATCAGGTCGATGGCCTTGTCCGGGAGGAAGCGAGCGGTGATGTATCGGTTCGACAGGACTGCCGCAGCGATGAGCGCGCTGTCCTGGATGCGAACGCCGTGGTGCACCTCGTAGCGCTCCTTGAGGCCGCGAAGGATGGCGATGGTCGACTCGACGGACGGTTCACCGACGAACACCTGCTGGAAACGGCGCTCCAGCGCCGGGTCCTTCTCGACGTATTTCCGGTACTCGTCGAGGGTCGTGGCACCGATCATGCGCAGCTCGCCGCGAGCGAGCATCGGCTTGAGCATGTTTGACGCGTCCTTGGACCCCTCGGCCGCTCCGGCGCCCACGACGGTGTGCATCTCGTCGATGAAGGTGATGATCTCCCCCTCGGCATCGGTGATTTCCTTGAGGACGGCCTTGAGACGCTCTTCGAACTCACCTCGGAACTTGGCTCCGGCAACCATCGCCGCAAGGTCGAGGGCGATGACCCGCCGGTTCTTGAGGCTTTCCGGAACGTCGCCATCGACGATCCGTCGGGCGAGTCCTTCCACAATGGCCGTCTTTCCCACCCCCGGCTCGCCAATGAGCACGGGGTTGTTCTTGGTGCGGCGGGCGAGGACCTGGATGGTGCGGCGGATCTCCTCGTCACGCCCGATGACCGGATCAAGCTTTCCCTTACGAGCGGCTTCGGTCAGGTCACGACCAAACTTGTCGAGCGCCTGGAGGGTGTCCTCGGGGTTCTGCGAGTTGACGCGCCGACTGCCTCGAATCGCCGCCAGTCCCGAGAGGAGGTCGTTGCGACTCACCTTGAGGCGGGCCTCTGCGATGGCCTTCGCATTGGCGCCATCAGGCGCGGCCATGGCCAACAGAAGGTGTTCCACCGACAGGTACTGGTCGCCGAGCGCGACCTGTTCCTCGCCGGCGCGCTCCAGCAAGCGGCGCAGGTCGCGGCCGACACTGGACTCCCCGCCGTAGCTGCGGGGGAGTCGGGAGATCGCCTCGCTGGTGGCGTTCTTCAACGGGGTCGAGGCGATGCCGACCTTGTCGAGGAGTGGCAGGGCGATGCCGTCGTCCTGACCGAGCAGCGCAAGCAGCAGGTGGTCGGGGGTGACTTCGGGGTTGGCGTTCTGTCGCGCCGCGGCTATCGAGGCGTTGAACGCTTCTTGGGTCTTCAGGGTCCAGGTGTTCGGGTCCAAGGCCATGACGGTTCCTTCGGGAGGGGTGGGTAGGGCCTGTCGGGGAGATCGAGTCTCTCAGGCAAGACTTGCTACTAGTCATATCAACTTTTCTGCGTGACATATTCCAAGAACCTCCTCCTCTCTGGGTCAGCTGGTGGCGTTGGGTCGGGATTCGTGCGAAATTTGCGTCGGAGCTGACCCAACGTCGTGAGCTGACCCAACGCCGTGAGCTGACCCAGGAAAATCGTCCGGTCGATCGAGGTCATCGTCAAGACGCCGTCGCAACACGTCGATGGAATCTCCTATGGAACGCGAGACGGCGGTACGCGTCAGCGGCCTGCGAAAGGCCTACGGAACGCGCGTTGCCGTCGACGGGGTCGATTTGGTCGTGCCGCGCGGCTCGTTCTTCGGCGTCGTCGGTCCCAATGGTGCCGGCAAGACGACGTCGCTGCGCATGATCACCGGACTGCTGAAGCCCGATGCCGGCACGATCGAGGTCGACGGCATCAACGTCTGGCAAAACCTCGTCGAGGCCAAGGCGCGTATCGGTGTTCTGCCCGACGACCTTCGGCTCTTCGAGCGCCTCACCGGAGCGGAGCTCCTCTACTACGTCGCCCGCCTTCGTCGTCTCGATGAGACAACGGCGCGTCGCCGTACGACCGAGGTGCTGCGTGCCATGGGTCTGGAGAATGAAGCGACACAGTTGGTCACCGACTACTCCCAGGGCACTCGCAAGAAAATTGCACTCGGCGCAGCGATCTTGCACGTGCCACGCGTGCTGTTCCTCGACGAGCCGTTCGAGTCCGTCGACCCCGTTTCAGCGAGGCTGCTCCAAGACGTCTTGCAGCAGTACCGCGCCGCCGGCGGAACGGTGGTGCTCTCGAGCCACGTGATGGAGACCGTGGAGCGCCTCTGCGACCACGTGGCGATCGTGCATGCCGGCCGCGTGGTCGCGTCAGGTCCGATCGCAGACGTCCGCAGCGGCCGCAGCCTCGAGCAGACCTTCCTCGACGCCGTCGGGGCGCGGGAGATCAAGCTCGAGCAGCTCGACTGGCTCCGGACACTTGCGGTCTGACCCGGTACCGAGATCGGACAACCGCCGGTGGCCGACGCACGGCTGACAGGGCGTCGGTCCACGAGCGCCGAACTCATGATGGTGTTCGCCCGCCTGAAGGCGCGCCTGCTCATCAACGCGGCGCGCCGGAGCGGACGCGCCCGCGCTGGTCTGGTCGTGCTGAGCGCGGCCCTCATCGGGTCGATGGTGTCGTTCGTCGTCGTCATCGCCGATGCCTCCCGAAGCGTCGACGGCGGTCAGCGATTTGGCGTGGCGTTCACCACGATGTGGATCGCGTGGGTCGGTCTGCCGTTTTTGCTCGGCGGCATCGACGATGCCGTGGATCCTGATCGCCTCGCCGAGCTTCCGCTGCGGCGGTCGGAGATTGCGCTCGGCACGCTCGTCGCTGCCTCGATCGGCGTCCTGCCCGCAGCAACACTTGTCGGACTGCTCGGCATGGTCGTCACCCTCAGCATCCGGAACCCGTCGGCTGCGGGGTTTGTGGTGATCGTTGCTCTCGGACAGTTCGCCCTGTGTGTCATGGGTTCTCGATTGATCGCCACAGTCATGACCCGCGCCTCGCGCAGTCGGCGCGGACGCGATGCCGGGGTGATCCTGGTGACCGCGGTGTCGTCGGGATTGTGGATGGCCATGCAGACCCTTTCGTTGGCCGGCCCACAGGCTCGGTCCAACATCAACACGGTGCTCGCGTGGACTCCGTCCGGCGCGCTCGGTCGGGCAGCTCATGACGCGACCTTCTCCCGCTTTGCCCTGACGTCGATGCGTCTCGTCTTCGCGTTCGTTGTGTTGTCCGCAATGGCCCGATGGTGGACGGCGGAGCTGGCGAAGTCGATGGGGTCGCGTCGATCCGGGGCGCTGTCGCGCCGTGTTCGGCGATCAGCACTGTTGATGGGGAATCGCACTCCGTCACCTCTCGCCAGCCAAATGCGCCGGTCCCGCGGTCCCATCAACCATCCCGTGTTTGTGGTGATCCGCAAAGAGCTCCGCTACCTGTTGCGTTCGCCGTATAGACGCGCCTCGCTCCTGGTGGGATGCCTGTTCGGGGCGCCGTTCGTGTTGTTGCAAAGCATGCGAGTCAACGCCGAGACGCTGCCCCCAGTCGCTGCGGCACCGATGGCCCTCCTTTTCGGCATTGCCATCTCCCATAACCTCCTCGGGCTCGACGCGCCGTCTCTGTGGATCGAGCTCGGGACCGGAATCCGGCTCCGCCATCTCCTCCTCGGACGGGCCCTCGCTGTGGCTCCGACTCTTGTGGCACCGGTGTGGGTCGCGGCGTTGCTCACCGTGGCGGTGCGCGGCGATGCGACTGCTCTCGTTCCGACCCTGGCGTTGTCGGTCGTCGCCGCGGGAGTGCCGCTCGGGGTTGGTGCGCTGATCAGCGTGCTCGTTCCGTTCCCCGTCGCCGATGACTCGTCACCGTTTGGCAACCACTCGGCCATGACCGGTCGTGGCTGTCTCGCCGGCCTCGTGCATGGGGTCGGTCTGATCGTGTCGGCGGTGTTGCTTTCTCCGGTCTTTGCGTTTGCGGTGATGCGGGGGAGTGTTGACCCGCCGACGGTGGTCGGATGCGCGGCATGGAGCGCAGTAGTGCTGTTCTCGGGCACCTGGTTGGGGGAGCGTTTCTCTGATCACCGGCCGGGGGCTCTGGCCGAGACCATCCTCAGCGGTCTGCGCTGAGGACGACCGAAGTCGCGCGTATCTCGTCATCGTCTCGAAACACTGCATCTCTAGAGTGGACCCTCGAGGTCAAACCGAGTGGTCTGTCCGGATGAGTGCCAGGAGCAGAGAAATGGAAGTCGTACTGCGAGGCGGACGGGTGATCGACCCGGCAACGCACTTCGACCGCATCGCCGATGTCGTGGTCCGCGATGGCGTGATCGTCGCCGTCGGTCCAGATGCGGGCGCCGGTGCGGCGGGCCATGGAACGGTGATCGACTGCACCGGCTTGCTCGTAACGCCGGGGCTGATCGATCTGCACTGCCACGTGTTTGCCGGTCTCGGGAACTTCTGTGTAACCGCTGATCAGGCGGGCGTGGAGCGAGGCGTTCCGGTCGTGGTGGATGGGGGCACAAGTGGAACCGCCACGTTCGACTTGGCTCGCACGGCGGTGATCGACCATCCCCATACGGAGACTCGGGTTCTTGCGT
>JANOHI010000089.1:0-6060 GCA_031406385.1 Acidimicrobiia bacterium | reverse complement strand
CCCGGTCGGAGATGTCCTGGCCTCCGGTGAGCCCGGCCACACAGGACCACGCATCCGCTTCGGCGACGTTGCGAGAGGTCCGTCCGATGACCACGACCAGCTCGACCTCGTAGTCGCCGAACGTGCTGTTCAGCACCACGTCGTCGTTTGGTCCAGCCACGCAGCTTGGGAACTTCGTGAACGTGAGCGGCGCCGCCGGGAGTTCCATGTTCGACTCGGCGGCATGGCTGAGATAGTTCAGCCCAATGGCGAAGCAATTCCTCGGCGCCGGCACAGCAGCGGCGAAGTCGGCTTCGGCGAGCGCACCGCTTGGAGTGTGCTCGGTGAGGTCGATGCTGTGGAGTTCACCTGACCGCGCGATGGCGGCCATCACGTCGGCGCTGAACGCGCCCTTGGTCATTGATTCGAGATCGAACCAGTGGGTGGTGTCACAGAGGGCGGCGCGACCGGCGATGTTCGCGAGACGGAATGGCATGGTTTGGTGTCTTTCTCTTCGGTGTGTGCATTGACGGGATGGCGTTCGTAGCGTCGGTCGACGGTGGTAGCAGCATGGCGACGAGGGAATCAGCGTGGGCTCGAATAGCTTCGTCGCGGTTCGCGGCGATGGACGGGTCGATCAGATTCGCTTCAGGTTCGTTGGCCCACAGCAGCGAGGCGGCGCCGATGAACACGTAGTACAGGACGCGCTCGTCGACGTCGGCGCCTCGGCCCATTCGGCGGACGCCCCGCCATGTTTCGAGAATCCACTCGTGGGAGATGCGGGTAAAGGTGTCGACGAGCCACGAGAGCCGAGGCGTGGCGGCCATGGCCTCGGAAACCATGATGCGGTTCAACTCCGGACGCCGCGCCGCGAATACGACGAATCGGCGGATCATCAACTCGAATCGCTCCGCTGGATCGTGGACGTCGTAGAGGTCCTCGATCTCTAGAGCGAGTTCAGCGAAGAGGCGACCGACCGCCGCCTCCCAGAGAGCGTGCTTCGAGGCGAAGTGATAGTTGATCTGCGGCTGGTGGCACCCGGCTCGCGTGGCGATCGAACGCGTCGACGTTCCTTCGTATCCTGAGCGACTGAACTCCACGAGTGCAGCCTCGATGAGGCGGTCGCGCGTGATGGCGCTCTGCTCGTCATGACGGTCCATCATCGGAGTCGGTTGAGCGGCCACGCACCATGTTTATCATGTGATAAACATGGTCATGGCACTGCACCGACTGAGCAGCATCACCGTTGGGGTTCCCGATGTGGCGAGCACCTCCGGCTTCTATGAAGCGTTCGGGCTCACACCAACGTCGCCAGGGTCCTTCGCCACTCGCAATGGCGGCGAGCAGCTCAGACTGCGGACGGCACCGTGGCGGCGGCTCGAAGAGATCGCTGTCGGCGTTGACGACAACGACGACGTGGAGCGGATAGCCCGTGCATTGACCGACGCGGGACACGTTGTCACGAGAGCGGAAGGTGGACTCCGATCCGTCGAGGCGCATTCGGGAGTCACACTCGTCCTCTCGGTGGAGTCACGGACGCAGACCTCGGCAGTTCCGGCTGCTCCCACCAATCAACCGGGGTCCACGCCCCGGCTCAACCGACCGGCTGACGTGGTGATGGGTCGAACTCCGGTTCAGCCGGCGTGGCTCAGTCACCTCGTGATCGGCACGCCAAACTACGACGCCACTCTTGCCTTCTTCACCACACTCGTCGGCTTCGAGGTTTCCGACCAGATTCCGGGAGTCATGTCGTTCACCCGGTGCTCCGACACTCATCACAACCTCGCCATCCAAAAGATGCCCGGCCGCTTCCTCCACCACGTTGCTTTCGAGGTGGACTCCGCGGATGATGTGCTGCGCGGTGGGTCGAACATGATCGAGGCCGATGCCGAACGACACGTGTGGGGTCTCGGCCGTCACGCCATCGGATCCAACTGGTTCTGGTACCTACGCGATCCAGCGGGGAACTACGTCGAGTACACCGCAGACCTCGACCGGATCACCGCGCAGGATCTCTACATGCCGAAGGACTGGGCTGGGAAAGAATATCTGTACGCATATGGTCCGCCGGTGCCGGGCGTGTTCTTGGCACCGACCGATGCCGAGGAGATCTTCGCCGCGCAGGTCGGGTGATCCGCCCGTCGCCCCGCCTCGCTACACATCCAATGATCGCTGCAGTCTCGAAGGCTGCGCCGAGGTCAGCGCGTACAACGCAATGGCCGCGGAGGTCGACACGTTGAGGGAGTCAACGCCCTCGGACATCGGTATGCGCGCGCGGTAGGTCGCCGACGCCATTGTTTCGTTCTTGAGGCCCGGACCTTCCGCTCCGAGGACGATCGCGATTCGAGCTTCGTGGTCGAGACCGTCGAGGACTTGGCTCAGCGAAGGAGCTTCGACAGACGGGGTGAGCGCGAGCGACACGAACCCGGCCCCGGTCAACAGTTCGCCGATGGTGGAGTCGCCGTGGCCGATACGGCAGAACGGGATCGTAAGTGTCCACCCCATTGATGTTCGGATGGTTTTTCGGTACAGCGGATCGCCGCAGTGACCGTGGAGGATCACTGCGTCCACACCGAAACCTGCTGCATGACGGAACATCGAGCCGATGTTCTCGGGATCGGCAACGTCTTCCAGCACGATCACCGTTCGTGCTCGGGCGAGCAGAGCTGCTGCCGTGGGAAGAGGCCGACGCTCAGCGAGAGTGATGACCCCCCGGTGCAACGGGTAGCCGACCGCGGCATCGATGACCTGTTGGTGGGCGACAATGACTTCGAATGGCGCCTCTCGTTTCCCGCTGGCGTTGTGGAACTGTTCGCGCAGGCGTTCCGCACGAGCCGGGGTGAGAAGGACCGCACGGATCCGGAAGCTCGACTCCAGGAGACGGTCGAGCACGATCTCGCTCTCGGCGACGAACGTGCCGTCACCCCGGTCACTCTTCCCTTTGATCAACCGAAAGGGATCGAGCCGAATGTCATCGGCAGCGGTGACTTCAGTGAGATCCATGAAGGCCATGCATCGTAGGCCGGCTGCTGGTGGCCGGGCTTCCGGCCGGCATCCCACATCGGCGTTCTGTCGGCTCCTCGACCATCTTTTCGCCCCTGATGGGGAATGGGCAATCCCGAAGTCTGGGATGCCTCGGGTCCGAAGTTGGTGAAGTCAGTTGAGGTTTTTGGCGAGGCGGAGGGTGGCGAGGGTTTCCGGAGCGGAGAGGCCGGCGATGGCGACGTTGTAGTCGGGAAGCTCGTAGACGTCGCCGGTCTCGGTGATCATGAGGAATCGGTCGAACTTGGCGAGGAATGTCCGGTCGTGGCTCACCGCAATCACGGTGCCTTCGAAGCCGTCGAGGGCTTGCTCGAGCGCCTCCGAGGAATCGACGTCGAGGTTGTCGGTCGGTTCGTCGAGAAGGAGCACATTGTGCCCCTCCAACTCCAGGCAGAGAATCTCGAGTCGGGCCTTCTGGCCACCGGACAGCGTTTGGAACTCCTGCCTTGCTTGCACTCGAAGTCCGTAGCGGGCGAGCGCCTTCATCGATTTTTCGTCATCATGCAAGCGATCCCGGACGATGTCGAAGCAATCGCGGCCAAGGAAGTCGGGCCGGTCGTTGATCTGCGTGAACACGCCGACTGAGGTTCGGGGCCCGAAGACGATCGTGCCGTGGTCCGGTGTCTTCTCACCGCTGAGCGCTCCGAGGAGGTGGCTCTTGCCGGTCCCGTTCGGACCGATCAGCCCGATGCGTTCGCCGTGGTGGAACTCGTCGGTGAATGGGCGGAAGAGCGTGCCCATGCCAACGCCCTTCAGCGCGGCCACACGTCGAGCGGCATCAGCCCCTCGTAAGTTCACATAAATCTGCTGATTTGGTACCGGAGGCGCGGGAGGACCTGCGGCAACAAACTTCTCCCACCGGGTCTCCGCTCCGTTGGCCTTGGTGGCGTTCTTGAAGTTTTGCGCGGCGCGTTGCTTCATGATCTTCATGTGGTGGAAGAGGCGACGTTCCTCGTCGTTCCACCGTTTGAGTTCGTCACCCAGCTGCGCCTGGCGTTTCTCGCGAGCCTCCCCGAAGGTCGCGTAGGAGCCGCCGTGTACCCAAGCGCCGGAGCCTTCGACTGCGATGATCTTGTTCGTCACCTGCTCAAGGAGAGCCCGGTCGTGGCTGACCATCAAGATCGTCGAGCGGCATGCCCTGATCTGTTGCTCAAGCCAGACCCTTGTCGGGATATCGAGGTAGTTGTCGGGCTCATCGAGGAGGAGCACATCGGCGCCCGAAGTGAGCAGGAGATCGAGGACGAGGCGTTTGCGCTCACCGCCTGAGAGTTCGCCAACGAGCCGGGTCGAAAAATCGACAATCGGGGTCTTGACGCTCCGTTCGGCGGCGGCAAACCATTTGGACTCAAGTTCGTAACCGCCGAGGTCACCCCACTCCGTGAGCGCTTCGGCAAACGCCATGCCGCTATCGGTGCCGTCAAGCATCGCCCGCTCTGCGATGGCCAGCCGTCGCCCGGCGAGACGTAACTCCTTCGGCGCCACTTCGATGAGCATGTCGCGAAGCGGGTCGGCGGGGCGTGACATGCCGACGTCCTGCGTCATCGTCAGTACGGTGCCCTTCATTGCCGTCTCGCCGTCGTCGGCTTCGAGATCACCGCTGAGAATCCGCAGAATCGTGCTCTTGCCAACGCCGTTCGGGCCAACGAGCGCAGCATGTTCGCCCGGCGCAACGCCGAAGCTCACGTCGAAGAACAGAGAGTCGTGTCCCGGAGGTGAATAGGCCAACTCGGAAACCACGATGCTGCTCACCCAGCCAGTCTCGCCGAGGTCGGCACACACCCGGGCACGCCACTTCGACCATGCGCGCATCGGTGCGTTCGGCGGATCAGTGTTGTGCCTGTGACACAAGACTGGCCGAGAACAGAACCCGAGTCGGCGGCGGCCATTCGCGCGTATCTGCAGCGCTGCGAGGTGCGCCTTTCGACGGTCCACCGCGTGGCGAGCGCGTTGCTCTCCGGAGCAGGTCTGATCGTGCTCTTTCCCGCGCTGGCCAAGGACTCGATCGCTCGAATCGTCCGGGCGCTCCTCGACGGGCCTTCCGACGCGCCGCGTCGCCTTGTCCTCGTTGCCGTTGTGGCGCTTGCCGTGCTTCCCATCGCTGCTCTCTGGCTCCTGCTGCGAGACCTCGTGCGCTTCTACTTCGCCGGCCAGCACTTCGATACCGAGCAATCCAAAGCCTTCCGTCCGCGGTTTGCTCTCTCCGGACTCCGGGTGTCGCCTACCGACGTGACCGAGGACGTGTGGAACGAGATCGACCTCGCCCACCACGATCCGAACGTGCGCGCCTTTCTGCTTCCCGAGAATCGGTACAGCCGGGATCGCATCGACGAACAAATGGCTCGGTACCGACTGAACGCAATGGTCGAAAATGCAGGTTCGTTGACCCAGGACCAGCGTGACGAGGCTCGTCGACTCGCCCTGCTCGAGCTCGCCGCCACGGGTACGCGCTCGCTCCCTCAGCAGGCGGCCCGGATGGAGCAGGTGCTGGCCCGCCACATCCTCAACCTTCAGGCGCTCGTTCTTCGCTACGCGAAGGCCGTTCTCGCCATGTTGACGACCTCGATTGCCGCCTTCGCAGCGGCCAGCGTGGTCGACCACGACTCGACGGTCGATGCGAGCTCCGTGCTCTGGCTCGCAGCGATCATTGCGCTCTGGGCTCCAGCGATCATTGTCGCGGTGACGGCGCCGCTCACTTGGATTCTCGAAGTCGGCAAATCAGAGGGCGCAAGCGACCGAGCGGCGCGATCGGACCCGCAGTTTTCCCAGCTCGAAGACACGACCGTTCGGATCGCAGCGGTTGGCTGGATCGCGGCGACTGCCGCGACGATCATCGAAGCGTTTCGATACGGCTCGACGCCGGTCGAGGCGATGGTGGTCGGGGTCATCAGTGCTGTGAGCCTCGTGGTCGCCCTCGTCCGATGGGATGGACGTCGAGCGATGAGCAGGACAGATCGGCGATCGACCGCAACCGGATAGGTCGATACCTACGGGGTCGGCGGAACGGAGCGGTCACTCACCCAGTTGCCGTGAAAGCCGTAG
>JANOHI010000411.1:0-28554 GCA_031406385.1 Acidimicrobiia bacterium | reverse complement strand
GTTCGGCGGCCAGCAGCGTCCGCACGAGAACTGGGAGACCCTCGCGAATACGGCCTGCGCTCACGAGTGCTGTCCCATACGCGAGTTCCGGGGTTGCCGGCAACGGACCGAGAAGGTGGCGTGAGAGTTCCATTGCCGCTTCGGCATGGCGAAGCGCCTCGCTCGGATCGCCCAACATTGACGCCGCTTCCGACAGCACCGAAAGCGCCGCTACCTGACCCTTCACGTACGACGCAGAGCGACTGATTGCAAGCGCCTGCCCAGCGGAGTCCCGAACGGCCTCGACGTCGCGCCCGTACCATTGAAGCCGCGCGAGCATCGTGAGGTAGTCAGCGCGCTGATCATTCGCCAGAAGGTTCGGATCGAGACCGGCTTGCAGGAGTGCGATCGCGTCGTCGTTGTTCTGTGTGTGCGCACACGATGTGGCGGCGAGCATGCGAATCGCGAACCGGATCTTCTCGTCTTGGCCCGGACGGTCGATCCACGGCGTCGCAAGACGGAGCACCTCGGCGTGCTGACGGCGCACTGCGAGACACCGCAACCGGGCGATGAGCGCATCCGGGTTAGTCGGGCAGAGGTCGTGCGAACGACCAGCCAACGACGCAACAACCTCGTCTTCGAGCGGCAGCCGCTGCACAACTCTCAAGACCGCGGGTACATGTGAAGCGTCGAGCAGGTAGCTGCTGGCGTCGAGATGAAATGCCGCGCGGCCCGGCGCATAGCCCATCTCGGCAAGTGAGCATCCAAGCGCGAGGTGAATTTGATCGCGACGATCGACCGGCAGCGCGCTGACAAGCGCTTCGCAGAAAAGGTCATGGCGGAACCGGACCGTCTCGCCGTCGGCGCTCAACCACCCGCGGTCGACGGCATCACGGGTCATGAGGACCGCCGACGTGACGCGTATCTCCAAGGTCTTTGCGACGAGATCGACATCGACCTCGCGTCCGGCGATCGCCGCAGTTTCGAGGAAAGTTCGCAGCTCACGAGGAAGGCCGGCGGTCATGCGCCCGAGCGTTTGCGTCAACGGAGCGCGCGCCCTCGTTGCCCGCCCGATGCCATCGCCGGGCTGCTGCGCCTGAGCTTCCCCCGTTGCGGCGAGGACACTGATCAGAAACGGGTTCGACCGCACCGTGTCGTATGCGGCAATGTCGACACTGGAAGGCTCGGCCCCGGTCGCCCGCGCTGCGAGGGACGCGACCTCGGCGTCGTCGAACGGACCGAGAAGCAAGGTGTCGAACTCTGCCAACCTGAACGCCGCGCGCACTTGCGTGCTTGGTCGCATCGCTCCGACAATGCCAATCCCCATTCCCGGAAGTCGACGCGTCAGTGAGGCAAGAACGGCGAGGCTCATCCGATCGACCCATTGAAGATCGTCGACAACGAGTAGTACGGGACCCTCGATGGCGGTGCGCTCGATCACGTCGATAATCAGTTCCTGCGTGGCTGCGGCGATGCCCTCGACGTGATTCTCCGAGGCCCCGCGAAGGAGTTGGGCAATCTTGCTCCTCCGTTCGTCCTGACTACCGACTCGACAGTCGAGGGCCTCGGCGAGACAGCGCAACGAACGCGCATCGTTCGGATCGCCGTCGGATGCAAACACGGTGAACGGACGATCGCGCTGTCTTGCGCGATCGATCGTCACGCGAAGCAGGCTCGACTTCCCCCCACCGGCCTCCGCTTCGACGACGAGCATCGCGGTCGCGCCGCTCGAAACATGACGGAGAAACGACTCGACGCGAGCCACCTCGGCCGTGCGCCCGACGAAGACTGGACCACGGGGAGCCAACGACGTAACCGATCCTGTGTCCATGAATCCGTACCTCTTCGTCGAAGCTCCGTCGTCTTCGAACGTGGAAGATGACCGTACCAGCCACGCCTCGAGAGCGTCAGGTCGAGGTCACGACTCCGAAGTGGCACCGCGGTCGGCGATTCTCAGACCGGCACCGGCTCGCCATAGATGAAGTCGTCCATCACGGCGACATCGTAGCGACGCGAGTCGTTCGGTCCGAGCGCCGCGCTGCCATAGCGGATGCGCACCCGAGCGACGACCGGGGTCGGGTAGGCCACGCCAAGAAACGAGAAGCCCTGCGGACTCGCCGGAACGGCGAACGACCCAAGTCGCCGGCCGTTGGCGTCGTAGTACTCGAACGATGCACCTTCCGGCCGATCGATGTCGGTATAGACCGCACCGAAGCCACGCACCACAGCAGCGTCCCCCGTGCCCGGCACGCGGAAGGTCAGATCCACGACGTTGCTGCCGATCGGCGAGAAGACCCGCTCCCCGCTGAATGCCTTGAACTGGTTGACGTAGGTGTAGTTGACGTCACCGAAACGGGGCAACGCACCAGACGGGTTGTCGCTGTCGGCCGAGGCGGACACGCGCTCGCCAGGTGTCGAGAGAATCGCCCCTCGAGCTCGCGGTGCTTCCGGTGCGTTGAAGAAGTCGCCCGGGAGTGCGTTGGGTGCGGCAAGCTCGTCGGGGACGCCGTCCCAATTGATTTCGCGACGGCCCGTGCCCTTGCTGCCCGGCTCTCCTCCGTTGTTGTCACCGAGCAAGTTCCGGTAGCGCTCTACTGCCGCGGTCACCTTCGCCGTTCCGGCGGCTCGGACTACCGTTGGCTTCACCGTCGCCGCGTCGACCCGTGACGCCGCGCTCGGTTCGAGAGCGGCGAGCACGATAGCGGTGCTCAATGCGAGTCGTTGTCTGTTCATGGTCCGTCCTGAAGTTGTTTGCAGTCGTCGATCGACTGACACTGCTCAGCATGGATAGAGGGGATCCCGGTGTCCTCCGTGCGCACACGGATTCCGGGCGGCATTCCACGGGGGCACTCGAACGCAAGAAACCCGAGGTACGCAACGAACAGCGCCGCGAGGGTGATGGTCCCAAGGCAGAGGCGCTCGCATCGCCAGATCGCTGTCGGGTCGATCATGCTGATCTTCCTGTTTCCTCCTGAGGGGTCACAACGGGTGTGCCGGTTCAGTGTGAACAACCGGGACACGCCGCGCCTCTCTACGCGCCTGGAGTATGCCTCGACCCGGCGCCGCGAATGCACCGAGTCGTGGTCCAGCGCGTCGAGTGATCAGGTCGTGGGATTGAGTAGGGCGGTGTTGCATCGGAGGTCGGTCATCCTGCCCATGGCGTCCGTTCTTTCCGCCGCCGACAACGGACCAGAGATCTTCACGGTCAGGCGCCCGCACCGCAGGTTCTTGAGGAGCCCGGTGACCACCGGGTCCGACCCTGTCGATCCGGCGCTGGTGGTCTCCGACGCTTGGTCGGAACCAGCCGCGCCGGCAGTCTCGGCGACGGAGACGACGGGTTTGCCGGCGACGGAGCCGGTGCCGACGACCAATGCATCATTGCCGACGATCCATCCCGTGACCGTCTGCACGCGACCGATGGCGGCGGCTTTGCGGTAGAGCCCGGCGCTGCCGGTCGCACGTGCGAGGCGGAACGTGGTCGGGGTTGATCCAACGACCAGCGACCCCGCCTTCGCCCTGAAGTCATAGGTCAGTTGCGCGCCGCCAGCGCCGCTCAGCGCAACCTTGCCCGTGCCGGCGTCATGTTGGCCGGTGAACCAGGTGCTGATTCGCCCTGTGCCGTCGCACGCATAGCCGACGGCCGTTCCGTCTTCGGAGAGGACGATGGCGATCGAGGTCACCTTCGCGTCGCGCCCGACGAAAGCGGTCTGCTGCGTGGTCGCCGGCCGGGAGGCGAGCCGGAAGGGGTCGGCGTTCGCGGCCTGAGCGGCGATCGGGTGAATGATCGCCATCGGTGCGGTCATGGCGAGAGCCGAGAGCGCAATCGCTGCGACTCGCGCAGAGATTCGGGTGTTCATCAGTGTTCCTCCGGGTTGGCTAGGTGCGGGTCTGGATTGCATCGATTGGGTGACGTCCATGGCTCAGGTCGCAGCATTCGCGTTTGCATTGCAACCGAGGTCGGCCCGCTGTTCCAGAAGCTTCTTCTTGTCTGCCCTGGCATCGGCGACCCCGGCCGCGTCACCCGCGTCGTCGGCGGTACTCAGCTGTGCCGTGTTGAAGCCCTGTCGGAAGCTGTTGAACCGGCACCTCAGCCCAACGGCGAAGCTGAAGACCTCGACCGCAATGGTGGTAGTCGGCCCGGGGACGGTAGCAACCGGAGGAATCGAATCGAGCGGCTCGCTGGCGAACGCGATGGCCTTGCCGTTGACGGTGGCCTGCCCGGTTATGTTGCCGTCGTTGGGCACGACCCAACCGAGAACGGCGGTGGTTGATCCCTTGCGGAGCTCTTCGCGATAGACGCCGGCGATGCCGGTAGCGCGCTGGAGGGAGACTGCGGAGCTCTTGCCGGCAAGGTTGAGCGTGCCCTTCTTGGCGGTCAGGTCGTACGCGAGCTTCCCGCCACTTGCCGACGTGAGCGCGACCGCTCCGGTTCGTGCGGTGTACGTGCCTTTGAACCAGACGGAGATTTTTCCGGTCCCGTCGCAGAGGTAACCGATTGCCTCGCCGGTCGGACTGACGACGATGCCGAGCGGTGTGCCGGTGGCGTCGCGGCCGACGTAGGTGGTGGTGGCGGCGTCGAGGGGCTGGAGGATTGTGAACGGGTCCTTCTTCGTCGAGGTGGCAGCGCCGGCCGGGCCCGAGAGTGCGGCGATGGTGAGCAAGGACGAAAGAACGAGGAGCGCTCCTCGCCTTGCCCTTCGTGTTGATGGCAGTGATGACATGTGTTGTTCCGTTTCGGTTCGAGGTGCGGTCTGAGCTGCGTGTCAGTCTCCGGAGGTACCGGTTCGGGCACATCCGGGCGCGCACGGATTCGATCGGTCCGACACGCTTGCCGGCTTCCCTTCGACACGCGATTCATGTCGGGATCGGTGGCAGCCGACGACAGCCGACGGCACGCATCCGGATGCAGTTCCGCGGAGCTTTCCGTGCGCGTACTGATGCGTCGCGTTGTTGCCAACTGCGAGGTTTGACCGACAACTCCGCCGAATGGTTCCCGCTCGGGCGCCGTGCGGCGCAATCGAAAGGAACGACCATGCACATCTCACGAACGCTTCTCCGTCGCACCGCGGCCGCAGCCCTCGTTGTCGCCTCGGCTTTGGCCGCCGTCGCCGGCACACCGCTGCCCTCATCGGCCGAAACGGCCCCCCTCAAACCGCCTGCGGACCTCGTCAAGTTGGTCCCAAGCCCCTTCGTGCCGAAAGCAGTACAGGCGCCGAACAGCTACGTCGGCAAGGTCGTCGGCAATCCCTCCGGCCTGGCAGCCATCGTGAGCGGAGGGAAGGTGCTCTTCTACTGGTGTGACGGTCTCGCCGTCGGTGACTGGTTCGGTGGCACCAACACGAATGGCACGCTCGAAGGCGCTTCGGCGAAGGGCATCGTCGTGAAGGCCAAGCTTGCGAGCGGAAAGATCGCCGGCACCCTCAGCCGGGGCGCCAAGACCTTCACGTTCTCGCTCACACCAGCCACGAAGGGGACCGGCCTCTTCCGATCGATCAATCCTCCGGGCGGGGAGCCCGGGGCCGTCCTTGGCTGGATCACCCTGAAGGACGCACTCGTCGGGGCAACCAACGAACCCGATGGCGGGGTTTCCGATGCGGTCCCGATGTCGCTGTCGAAGTTCGGTGGCGGTTGCTTCCGGGTTCGTCGGGCCATCCAGGTTTTGGCGAAAGCAGGTGCCACAAACCAAGGCGTTCTCGACATGAAAATCGAAGGCGAGAACTTGGGGTGCAAGACCTCGGACTTGGGAGTTGCGACAACGTGACGCTGCGCAGGCGACCCGGAAACAGATGAGTTGAGAACCACGTGTCGTGGACGCAACCGTGCCACGGACCAGCCCTTTGGCCACCCGTCGGTCGCGATTCGGCTGAGCGTCGCATCATGAAGGGAGAAGTTGCGATGCCGGCGTTCGGCAAAACGCTGACACGCGGCGAAATCGACGCCATCCTCGACCACCTTGCGACCGATCCGTGAACGCCGCGTCCTTGCGAGTCAGGTCATCTGCCGGCTGAGATGTGCAGTCGGGCCGGACCGACGGCGCGGATCGCCAGGGTCACGGCCTGCTGGGCGAGGAGCCGGACGTGGAAGAAGTCGGCGTCGACGACACCAGTCGCAACGGTCACAAGTGCATCGCCATCGGCATCGGTGTGGGCGGGAAGCAACGCCCGCGCCATGCCGTCGTGGCCACTTTGGGCGAGGAGACGACACGCCACCTTGTTGAGACGGGCGTTTGTCGCAATCACCCCGATCGTGGTGTTGCCGAACGCGTTCTCAGGATCGACGGTGAACCGCGGGGGACCGATGTCGACGGTGGTCGTGCCATCGTCGATGAAACCGAATGCGTTCACAGCAACAAGCGCGCTTACGATCAGTTCCCCGGAGCGAAGCGTTGCTCCGCCGAGACCGCCGGGTGTCTGCGATTCGCGTCCGAACCACTTTCCGACCGTTGCGCCCGTTCCCGCGCCGACGCTGCCGAGTTCCGCGTTCGGGCTCACGGCGTGCTCGGCGGCGAAGCGTCCGTCGGCCGGTCCCGGTCGGACCGAACCGTCGCCGACGCCCAGGTCGAAGAGACTGAGCCCGACGACGATCGGCACGGGCCCCGTAGCCGTCGGAAACCCGCGGCCGTGTTCGGCCAGCCAGTCGACAACGCCGTCGCACGCAGCGAGACCGAACGCCGACCCGCCGGACAGCACCACGGCGTCGACCGCCGACACCTTGTGCAGTGGGTCAAGCAACGCAAACTCCCGACACGCCGGGGAGCCGCCCCGGATTTCACCGGAGGCAACGCACCCGTCGGGTAGGAGGACAACGGTGCAACCCGTCTGTGCGACCGCGTCGGTCCAGTGGCCGACCAGTACGCCGGGGACATCGGTCACCATGGGCTCACACCTCTTCGCCGAACGCGTCGCATTCCTCGTTGTCACATACGAACGCCGAATCGATCACGTTGGAGAGGTGGGCGGGGAGCGCAGTCACGCCGCAGTACGGGCAGATGGGCGCGCGGTTCACGCCCGAGTCATCGTTCATCGACGGGTTCCTTCGACACGTCGCTGGTGTTGCGAGCAGTGGAGCGGAGCGGAGCGGCGCAGCGCCAGGGCAGAGGAGCATCGTTCATCGACGGGTTCCTTCGACACGACGCTGGTGTTGCGAGCAGTGGAGCGGAGCGGAGCGGCGCAGCGCCAAGGCAGAGGAGCATCGTTCATCGCTCCATCTTCGCTTGCGTGCGAGCTCCGGGTGGCAGACCCGTGTCGGTATCCAACTCAACGCTCACGAGATGTTCGCAATCGAGGTGAGCCAGTTCGCCACCATCGTCGGGTCGCTGATCGGCGCGTCGTGACCGGACGCAAGGGTGTCGTAGGTTGCGCCCTCGGCGTCGAACTCCGCACGGCTGAGCGCCGACGGGAATGCCGGCGGTGTCCGATCACAGAACACGACGCGTTGTGGAATGCGTTCCCACTGCGCGACGTCACGAATCGTCAACGGCCCGATCCCGGGCCCGACCGGATTCGGCGTGAGCCGGTCCGCCATCCATGCCGCAGCCGCGTCGCTCGTGATCTCTTCGCGGTTCACGGGTAACGGTGACGCCCAAAGACCTGGATCAGGGGCGGGTCGAGACGGCGCATCCGGCAGTGGCGCCGGATAGAGGTTGGCGGGCGACTGGCCGGGACGAAGCACCGGCGCGTCGAGGAACCCGAGCAGGGCCACCCGACCAGGGCCGAGCCGGTCCGCCGCCTCTGCGACAATCACGCCACCGAGGGAGTGACCCACGAGCACAACGTGGCGAAGATCGTGAGACGTGATCAGTGCGACGACATCGTCGACCCAGACGGACCGGGGGAGGGGACCGGCGACGGCCAGCAGCGGTGCGTGGTGGGCGTGCTCGCCCATGCCGGCCAGCGAAGGTGTCCAGACCTCATGGCCCTGCTCGCGCAGCATCGCCGCCACGGGTCCGAAATACCAGCCGCCCCGAAAGCTGCCGTGTACGAGGACGAAGCACGCCATGGTGCTCGATTCTTGCCCACTATCAGAACTCCGGCCGTGGTCCTTCTCGACCTGACGTAAGCGTTACGTTTATCGACCACAGACGCCGAGGATTTTCCGAGAGGAGTGATCCACGAATGCTTGGGCGACGAACACCTCCCGCTATGACAAGTCGAATCCCCGCGATCGTCCTCGACGCCGACACCCCTGATGCCGAACTGATCGCGGCGATTGCGCAGCGAAGTCAGGTCGCGTTGGCCGAGGCGTTCCGTCGATACTCGCCGTCGGTTGCCGGTCTTGCCCGCCGTGTGCTCGACGACGAGGCGCTAGCCCAAGACGTTGTGCAGGACGTGTTCGTGCGCCTCTGGGAAGAACCGGGTCGCTTCGACGCGAGCCGGGGATCGCTCCGGACGCTGCTCCTGACCCAGGCCCACGGACGTTCGGTGGACATCATCCGCACCCGCGAGGCGCGCAAGAAACGCGAAGACCGTCTGGCGAAGGAGTCGTCCGCTCCGCAGCCCGAAGTCGACGCCGAATTCCTGGCCATCGCTCAAGCCGAGGCTGTCCGCGAGGCCATGATCTCGCTGGGCGAAGGGGAGCGGCGGGTCCTCCAGCTCACGTACTTCGACGGTCACACCTATCGCGGTGCAGCGGCGATCCTCGGCCTGCCGGAAGGCACCGTGAAAGGCCGAATACGAAGCGCGCTTCGTAAGCTGCATGAAATCCTGGTCGCCCAGGAGGATCACCAACCGGTGGTCGATATCCGCACCCCCAGCATCCGTACCCCGAAGGGCGACGTCCGATGAGCTCTGAACCGACATCAACGCTTCCTGATCCCCGTGACCTGGAAGCCATGCTCGACCTCGTTGCTGCGTATGCAATCCATGCCGTCGATGACGACGAGCGAGACTTTATCGAGGCCCATCTCGACGATGATCCGCGCTACCGGGCCGAGCTCGGGCGCCACCTCGTGGCCGCCGCTGCGCTCACGGTGGAGGCACCGGTCCCGGCGTCCACGTGGGACGCGATCGTTGCTCGAACCACTGCCGGCGCCATTGGCGAATCAGCAGTTCTTTCGCCAGACGACGCGCCGTCGCGACCCGGCGTTGCGAACGTCATCGCCCTCGACGCCGCCCGTGTGGCCCGTAGGTCCCGGCTACGGGTCGCCTTCACCGCGGCGGTTGCGTCGGCAGCAATTGCGGTGCCACTCACCCTGCAATTCGCGGGGACCAGCACGCCGTCGATCGCCGCCCTTGCCTCGAACGCAGCAAAGCAGAAAGGATCGCGGACCGTCGTGCTCAACGATGCCAACGGCAACGCTCTGGCCGATGCCGTGATCACCGCTGACGGGCGCGGCTTCCTTCGCCGAGACACGCTCCCGGTGTTGCCGGAAGGGCAGTCGTATCAACTGTGGGCCATCACCGGTGCAACACCTGTTTCGGCCGGCGTACTCGGCCGTGACCCGTCGGTCGTCGCGTTCACCGTCGACGCGCCAACATCGGCAATCGCACTGTCGATCGAACCGACCGCCGGGTCCACGCAACCAACGGACACACCTATTGCCGTCGGCAACCTCGTCTGAGAGGCTCGGCGAGTCGCGCGGCCACGTTCTCCAGACTCCATCGTAAAACCGCAGCTTGCTGATCGAACTCGCCGTTTGATCAACCCAGCCGTGTCTCGAACCAGTAGTCGTGTGTTGAACCCAAGTACCCTCGAAAAGGCAGTTGGGTTCGAACAGGAGTTTCTTCGAACCAGCTTGGTGATCCGCATCGCGCCGTGATCCAAACGGCGTTTGGCCACGAACATCGGGCATGAACGCACCTGACGCCGATCTCGATCCCGCGCTCGCTTCGAGCGTCCCGTCTCCCGCGAGTACACCGGCAATGGGGCCGCGGCAACATCGCTTCGCCTGGCCGTTCAGCGGCCTGCTCGCCGGTGGGTTCGGCTTGGCAGTCGCAGAGTTGTTCGTCGGGGTGTTCGACAACTTCACCTCGCCGATCCTCTCGGTCGGTGACAAGGCGATCGACCTCGTGCCGGTGCCGCTGAAGGACTTCGCAATCCGTACGTTCGGCACCAAGGACAAGCAGGCGCTCCTGTTCGGCATCTTTTCGGCGATAGCGGTCTTTGCGCTGCTGGTCGGTTTCCTTGGTCGGCGCCGCCCGGCTCTTGCTGTAGCGGGCTTTGGTGTGTTCGGCGTCGTCGGCGCGTCAGCTGCGCTGACGGGACGCACCGGCACCCCAAGTGACGCGGTGCCGAGCATCATCGCCATCCTCGCGGCGATCGGCGTCTTCCTGATTCTTCGTCGATCGATTCTCGGTCAGTCGTTGTGGCCGCGGCGAGCGGGAAGTGAGTCGTTGGCCACAGCGACTGGCAAGTCCGCCAACTCTTCCTCTGATACTTCCGCTGCCACTTACGACGGCGCGGCCAGCGCTACTGCGGGAGGAGGCTCGCGTCGGCAGTTCCTTGTGCTGGCAGGAGGTGCAGCTGTGGCGGCGGCCGGGATCGGGACGCTCGGCCGCTGGTTGCAGAACAGTGCCGGTGCGATATCCCGTCGGCTGGCGGTGGTTCTGCCGCGGGCGAAGGCACCGCTTGCGGCTCTGCCGACATCGGTCGGAGTGGCGGAACTGACCACCGCAAATCCGTTCTTCACCCCGAACAAGGACTTCTACCGGATCGACACCGCGCTCGTCGTGCCGAAGATCGACGTCGACTCATGGACGCTCCAGGTCAAGGGCATGGTTGGCCTCGAACGTAGGTATACGTATGAAGACCTGCTCTCACGGAATCTGGTGGAGCGCGACATCACCCTCACCTGTGTGTCGAACGAAGTCGGCGGCATCTTGATGGGAACCGCCCGCTGGCTCGGTGTTCCACTGCGCGAGCTTCTCGAAGAGGCCGAGGTCGACCCGAACGCAACGCAGATCGTCGGGCGGTCCGTGGACGGGTGGACGTCGGGATTCCCGATGTCCGCTGTGACCGACGGGCGCGACACCCTCGTTGCCGTGGCCATGAACGGCGAACCGCTTCCATTCCAGCACGGCTTCCCGGCCCGACTCATCGTGCCCGGTCTGTACGGCTACGTCTCAGCAACGAAGTGGCTGACCGAGATTGAGGCAACCACCATGGAAGCGTTCGACGCCTACTGGGTGCCGCGTGGCTACGCCAAGGAAGCGCCGATCAAACTCGCATCCCGTATTGACGTTCCCCGCGGCCTGTCGACCATTCCGCCGGGACGCAACGCGGTTGCCGGAGTGGCCTGGGCACAACGACGAGGCATCTCCAAGGTCGAAGTGAACATCGACAGCACCGGATGGCAGGAAGCCGAACTCGCCGACGACGTGAGCACCGACACATGGCGGCAGTGGCGTCTCTCCTGGGACGCCACTCCCGGAAGCCACGACATTGCCGTTCGGGCCTACGACGGCAAAGGGACGCTCCAGACCGAAGAGCGCGTCGCCCCGCTGCCCAACGGCGCCACCGGTTGGCACTCCGTGATCGTGTTGGTGTCTGACAACTGACGCTCTTCGGCGGGCCCTCGCTACTCTCCCGTGCCGGATCGCCTCGTGCTCGTCCGTTGAATCCCGCAGCGCCCCGATACCCATCCCAGATCGGGGAAAACCGCCCCGTGTTGAGCGCGGCAATTCGTCGATCTGGGATGCCGAGTCGAAAAGGATTCTTGATGTTGTGATCCATCGCAGAAGCGGCGACGAACACCCATCGTCCTCCCACCGAACACTTCGGCGGAGTCCCCCACATAGGAGAGAACGATGAACACCAAGCACGCGTACAAAATGGCCCGCGGCCTCGGAATCACGGGCGTCAGTGTTGCCCTCGTCGTCGGAATGGCGGTTGCCCCGGCGAACGCGGCCTCGAAGGCCACCACGCCAGTTGCCGCGCAGAAGGATGCCTTGAAGGTCGGTATCCCCGCCACCGGCAAGGGCAGCCTCAAGGGCATGGCGCAGGATCCGGCGGCGACTGCAGCGTCGAACAACCCGCAGCTGACCACGCTGGTTGCTGCGGTGAAGGCGGCGGGCCTGGTCGACACGCTCAACGGCCCCGGTCCGTTCACCATCTTCGCCCCGGCCAACTCGGCCTTCGCCAAGCTGCCGGCCGGCACCGTCGAGACGCTGGTCAAGCCGGAGAACAAGGGCACCCTCACATCGATCCTCACGTTCCACGTGGTCGGCGGAAAGAAGTTGTCGTCGAAGGACCTGGCGAAGAACCCGACGCTCACGACGGTCAACGGCGAGAGCCTGAAGATCAAGACCACCGGCAAGTCCATCTCCGTGAATGGTTCGACGAAGGTTGTTCTTGCCGACGTGCAGGTCGCGAACGGCACCGTGTTCATCGTGGATAGCGTCCTCATGCCGACCGCCAAGCCTGGAGCAACGGCCGCGCCGGTCGCTGCAGAAGCGGACGCCGCAGCAGTCGGCGTCCCAGCAACGGGAAAGGGCAGCCTGAAAGGCATGGCTCAGGATCCGGCCGCGACCGCAGCCTCGAACAATCCTGCGCTCACAACCCTCGTTGCCGCAGTGAAGGCCGCGGGCCTGGTCGACACGTTGAACGGACCCGGTCCGTTCACCATCTTCGCCCCGGTCAACTCGGCCTTCGCCAAGCTGCCGGCTGGCACCGTCGACACCCTCGTGAAGCCGGAGAACAAGGCCACCCTCACCTCGATCCTCACCTACCACGTGGTTGCCGGCAAGAAGCTGTCCAGTGCCGACCTCGCCAAGATGGCGACGCTCGACACCGTGAACGGCGCCAAGCTGAAGGTCTCCGTGTCCGGCAAGACCATCACCATCAACGGCACGACCAAGGCGATCCTCGCCGACGTTCAGGTTGCGAACGGCACGGTGTTCCTGATCGACAGCGTGTTGATGCCGGCCTGAGCATCGGCCCGGCCCCGGCCGATCACTGACGAAACGATGCCGGACTGACGCCTACCACGTCGGTCCGGCACCTTCGCGTTCCGGCGGGCCGATCAGCTGGTGTGGGCCAGGCCGGGCAGTGTGTCGTCGCCCAGCACCACTTCCATGTACTCGCGCGGATAGGTCTCGGCCGGCCGCAGATGATCGCCGAGTTCCATGATGCGCTCGCGGTAGCCGTCCCAGCTGATGAGGTCGTGGTAGTCGGATAGTTCTCGGAAGAACCGCATGTTCGTGAAGTGGGTGGGGTCGGCCATGCTTCGGAGCAGACGACGCCCGACATATCCGGGATGGCGTTCCAGGAACGTTTCGAACTCGCGACACCCCGCTATGTAGGCATCGGCGTGTCCTTCTGCATCCAGGGACCATGCCTGGCTCACGACAACGATCACAAAGGTTCCTCCTGCGCGGCTAGTGAAATATATCTCGCCGTTGCCGTAGGTTCATCGGATGGTCACTTCCGACATCGATCCCGACCGCTTTCCGTGCGCATTTGCATCCCCTCGGGGGTTCCGCCAGGCATACGTCCGACACGGTGCAGGCGGGTATCCGCTGCTGTGCGTCCACGGGTGGCCGGAGTCGAAGCGGATCTTCTGGCGGGTGATCGAACCACTCGCCGAGGCCGGGTTCGACGTCGTTGTTCCTGACCTTCGAGGTTTCGGAGACAGCGATCTGGGACCCGACGGCTTCAACGACGTTGCCTCGCATAGCCGCGACCTCCATGCCCTCATGGCTTCGCTCGGACACGAGCGTTTCGTGGTTCTCGGCGGGGACCTCGGCGGACCGGTGATCCAAGATCTCGCCCTGCGTTTCCCGGACGCGGTCGAGCGGATGGTCCTGTTCAACTCCCCGTTGCCATTCCTACGTGAACATATGACTCACCTACGAACGCGTCCTCCTCGTGAGTCGAGCGATTACTCCATCCGGCAGGGAACCGAGCCCGACGAACTTGCATCCGAGCTGCGCACCCCCGAGGAGCGCGTCCGCTATATCGCTACCTTCTACACGAGCCGGTTCTGGGCCCACCCTGGCGCCTTCGACACCGACGAGGTCGCCTTCCACGCAGCGCCTTTCGCCGACGCCGCAAGGCTACGGGCGAGCTTTGGCGGATATGAGTCCTTGTTCTCCGCACCAGCGAGATCGGAACCGACGATGCTGGGCCTCAATGTGAATGTACGCGCGCTTATTCTTTTCGGTCCGAGTGATCATGTGATCTATCCCGACTTCGACCGAATGGCGGCCATCGTGTTCCCCGATCACGTTGGTCCGTACCTTCTGCGCGACTGTGGTCACTTCGTGCCGTGGGAGGCTCCGCACGCGCTGGTGAGCGGAACGTCAGCGTTGTGCGGTGACCTTCTTCTCGGACCTGCGTAGGTCACGAACGAAGAAGCCGGGAGAAACCGCTCCCAATTCATCAGTATCGATGACGGCAGTTCGGGAAGAGATCTTTAGCGTCTTTCGCCGTGCCGATGACGATTGCAGACGCCGCACACCTTCTTCGCCGAACGGGTTGGGCAGAGCCTCTGACCATGGTCGAGACGCTGGCTGCGCTCGACCGAGCGGTCTTGGTGGACCGGATCCTCGACTTCACGCCAAATCCCCCGCCGAGCTTCAACGTCGCGGCGCTCCCGAGCGAATGGGAGAACATCCAGGCGCTACGCGAATGGTGGCTCGACCGCATGGCGACACTGCCGCGGCCGCTCGAGGAACGACTGGCGCTGTTCTGGCACAATCACTTCGCCACGTCGATGTCGAAGATCTTCGATGTCCGCCACCTCTATCGACAGAATGCGATCTTTCGCAGTCTTGGTTCGGGTGACATGAATGTGCTGTTCAAGGCGGTGTCGAAGGATCCGGCGATGCTGATCTGGCTCGACGGGGCCTACAGCGGCAAGTGGGGACCGAACGAGAACTTCGGCCGTGAACTGCAGGAGCTGTTCCTCTTCGGTGTCGACAATGGCTACAGCGAAGCCGACGTGAAAGCGATGGCCCGGGCGTGGACGGGCCACAGCATCGACTCCAACAACAACGACGAGTACATCTACCGTCCGACGTGGCACGACACGAACCCGAAGACGCTCTACGGCGTCACTGCGAACTGGGACGGCCCCGATGTCCTCGACGCGGTGTTCCTCGCCGGCGGCGCCCTGAACGCGATGCGTCTGCGGGCGGCCCAGCACTTGGCGGCGAAGTTGTGGAGCTGGTTCGCCTATCCCATCCGTCGCACGGATGCCCTTGCTATCGAACTCGGCAACAGCCTCGCCTCGCATCCCGCCATGAACGTGAACGCATTTCTGCGGATCATGTTCAACCGTGACGAGTTCTACTCCGACACCGCCAAGCAGGGCCTCGTTCGCCATCCGATCGACTGGGCCGTGGCGATGATGCGAACCACGGGAGTTGCCGCATCGAGAGTCAGCATGGTGTCGCAGCTCGATGACCTCGGAATGGGCCCGCTCTCGCCGCCCAACGTCTCGGGCTGGCGGCAGAACCGGGCGTGGATGAGTGTGTCGGCGTATTGGCGTCGCGCTGAGATCGCCAGCTCGCTCTTCGGCGTCGCCATCGCCGACTCGGCGTCGGGAGGTACCTCGTTCCTCAACACCATTGACGCGATGACGCCGTCCGACGCCGTGAACTTCGCACTCCGCCAACTTGGCGATGACCGGATCGCTCCCGGGTCCCCGACGCACACGGCGCTCGTCAACCTCGTCGTCGCCGAACGCGCGGCGAACACCGCTGCCAACCAACGTCGCAATCTTGCCCGCACCATCGCCATCTCACCCGAGTTCTCGCTCGCCTGACCACCTGAGGATCAACGTCACGATGAGCACTGCACCACATCCGGAGAAGCTCCTCAACGACCTCGGAAGGGGCAAGCGACTGTCACGTCGGCAGTTCATGACCCTGCTCGGTGCCGTTGCCGCGGGCGAGTTCGTTGCCGCCCAGCTGGGTCCCCTCCGTCGGGTGCTCGCGTCGGGCACTGCCGGTGGATCGGCCGACGGCGTCACTGTGTTCCTCTACCTCGGAGGGGGGAACGATGGGATCAACACGGTCGTTCCGTTGGCCGCCGCTGAATATAACCGATATGTATCTATACGGACGAGGACGATCGACGGCGTGACCTCTTCCATTGCGCACCCGATGCCGGGAACACCGAATCGCGCGGACTCGCTGCTCGTCGGTGATGCGAACATCGGGTTCAACCCGGGAATGACGAACATCGCAGGTTGGTATCGCAGCGGCAAGGTCGCCGTTGTGCAGGGCGTTGGATACAGCAATGCCAACTTCAGTCACTTCGAATCGCAGGAGCACTGGTGGGGTGGTTCTGGTGCCGCGGGATCGGCTGTCAGCTACAAGCCGCCGAGCGGGTGGCTCGGTCGCTTTGCCGACACCGCCGGGCTCACGTCGATTGGCGCGATCTCGGTCAACTCGGGCGGTTCGCTGAACCCGTCGTTGCGGAGCCTTTCGTCCGATGCACTGGCGATCTCACCTTGGCAGGGGAACCGCCTCGGGGCATCGACGTCGGGTCGTGACCAGCGCGCTGCGGTTGCTGTTCGGGCGATGACCCAGCAGACGACCCTGGGGGCATTGGGTAACGATTGGTCGAAGCTCGGCGGCACAGCGCTCGATCTCGCCCCAGTGGTCACCAACGCGTACACCGGCATCGTCTCGGGTTCCTCGGGACTGAAACGTCAGCTGACGATGGCGGCGAACCTGATCGGCGCGAACCTCGGAACACGGGTGATTCACACCGACACCGGCGGCTTCGACACCCACGAGAACCAGCGCAAGGCCAACAGCAGCGGCGTGGAGTGGCACACCGGGCTGTGGATGGATATCGATGATTCGCTGAACCAATTCTTCGCCTTGCTGTCGCCGGCGAACCGGCGACGGGTCAACGTCGTGATCTACTCCGAGTTCGGTCGACGCGCCGAGATGAACGGCACCTTCGGAACGGACCACGGCGCTGGCAGCGTTGCGCTGGTGATCGGCGACAACGTGAAGGGCGGTCGCTATGGCGAGTACCCCTCGCTCCTCGATCTCCGTGACCCGGAGACCGGCGGGGGCGGCAACCTGAAGTCATCGGTCGACTTCCGTCAGCTCTATGCGACCCTTCTCGAGGGGTGGCTGGGCGTGGATCCGGTCCCGATCATCGGGGCGCAGCACCAGACGTTGCCGATGTTCGCGGCCGCGCCTGGCGATGTGCCGGGGCAGACCACCACGACGTCGACATCCACGTCCACCTCGACCACAACCTCGACCTCGACGAGCACCACGTCGACCTCGACTACCACCTCGACCATCGCGGCGACGACCTCGACGCTGGCGGCAACCACGACCACCGCAACCCCGACGACCGTGGCGAACCCGACGACCTCGATCGTCACGACCACCACGGTCGCCTCGACGACTCCCACCTCAGTAGCGCCGACCTCGACGGTCGCGACCACCTCCACCGTTGCGCCGACGACTGTTGCCCCGACGACTGTTGCCCCGACCGTTGCGCCGACGACCGTTCCGCCAACGGTGGCGACGACCGTTGCTCCGACCGTTGCGCCGACCGTCGCGCCGACGATCGCAACGACGACGACCTCGACGACCTCGATGCCGGCCACGACGGTGGTGGCGAGCACCACGACGCGAGCACCGACCACCACAACGAGCACCACCACAACGAGCACGGCGCCTGGCCGTCGGCCGGTACCCGCAGACCCCCGCACCACGCCGAGCCCGGCCACCCCGGACTCGGTCAATACCGTCGTCGAAACGGTGGTGCCGCCGGCACCACCGCCGGCCGAGGTGGGCAGTGGGTCGACCACATCCACGACACCGACCCCCACGCCGTCGACGGCGGGAGAACCGTCACCCACGACCGCGACCACGACACCGATGCCGCAGCCGACGACGACCACACCGACGACGACGGGTGTGTCGCCCACGACGACCCGTCCGAATCCGAAGAAGCGGCCCACGAAGACCACGAAGCGGCCCACGGAGACGACGAAGAGGACGCAGAAGCCGCCGACGCGCCTTGCCCTGACCGAGCGGGTGAAGAAGCAAGGCCGTGCCACCAGAGCGTCGGCGCCGACGACGGCCAAAGCACGGACGAAGACGACGACCTCGGTCGTCAGCCGACTTCGCAAGCGCTGAGCGGACCGGCACGCAACGAGGCGCGTCGAGGCATCTCGGCTGCGTCGTCACAACGGTCGGACGACGGGTCGACTGATACGGTCTGGCCATGGTCACCGCTGCCCGCTTGATCGACGATCTCAGCCCGGCGGAGGTTGAGCGTGCGGGGCGGGTCGATGCGATCCTGCCGGTCCTCGCAGCAGCCGCTCAGGAAGCGGATCGCACCGCCACGTTCCCGGCATCACACGTCCGAATGCTCGGCGACGCCGGCCTTCTTGGACTGATCGTCCCCGAACGATTCGGTGGCCTCGGTGGCGGTCTCCGAGATCTCACTGCCGCGGCGTTCGCCATGGGCACCGCTTGTCCATCTACTGCTCTGGCGTTCTTCTTCCACTGCTCCAGCGCGAGCCGTGGACTGCTGCCCCTCGAAGCACTCGATGCCGGGCTGTTCGCTGCGGACGATGCCCCCCAGGTGCAGTCGTTTGCCGAACGCGTCCTTCACGGCATGGGCGCCGGGCAGTGGCTCGCCAACTTCGCGTCCGAGTCGGGTAAGACCGAGGGTGCCAACATCACCATCAACACCGAAGCCCGCCACGTTGATGGCGGCTGGACGCTCAGCGGGGTGAAGTCCTTCGGTTGCGCGACCGGTGTTGCCGACAATTACCTCGTCACTGCCAAGCGCACCGACGTCGACGGGGTCGCTGGTCTTTCGCTCTTCATCGTCCCCCGCGACAGCGCCGGAGTGAGCGAGCGGGCACGCTGGGACGGGCTTGGAATGCGGGCGAGCGCGAACCACGGCATCGTGCTCGACGCCGTCTTCGTTCCCGAGGAGAACGCACTAGCGATTCCGAATGCGTTCATCACGATGACTCAGGTGAGCCGCGGCTCGTTCGTCGGTAACCAACTCGCCGTGGGCGCGATCTATCTCGGTGCGGCGCAGGCGGTCTACGACTACGCGTTGCACCATCTCGCGACGATGACCTTCGCCGACACCGGCGCGTCGATCGGCACTGCTCCCTTCCAACAGCAGCTGATCGGTGAGATGACCGCCGATCTCGAGACCGCCAAGCTGTGGATGCGCCGTCAGCTGTGGCTGGAGGCGACCGAGCCGCAGCCCACGTCGAAGGCGGAGGAGGTGAAGTCGTGGCGTCTGGCGAAAGGACAGGTCTGTGAAGCCGCCTACCGCGTCGGCACCACGGCGCTGAAGGCCTGCGGCACATCGAACGCCACGCTCGATGGCATCGTCGGCAGATCGCTGCGCGATCTCGCCATGGGCCTCGTGCAGGCGTTCCCGGCCGAGAAGGGTCAGCTCGAAGCCGCATCGATGGTTCTGACCGGGCAGCGTCAGAACGAGTTCGGAAGCCAGCGTTGAGGCGCAGCGGTCCGACGCCGCCGGCCGATCAGCTCATGGCTGGTCGTGACTGACAGCTGCCGTTGCGAGATACACGAGGGCCTCCGCCTCGGTGTAGACCTCGGCATACTTCTGCTGGAGGTCGAAGAGGTTGGCCTCATGAACCGTCGACGAGCGATCACCGCAGGCATCGCGAACCACAATCGGCACCAAGCCGTGCTGACACGCGTCGAGGGCGGTGGCGCGCACACAACCACTTGTCGACACGCCGGTGATCATGAGGGTGTCGACGCGCAGCGTCGTGAGCGTCGAGGCCAACGACGTTGCGAAGAACGATGATGCGTACTGCTTGGTCACGACGATGTCGGCCTCGGTCGGAACGATCGGTTCGACGAACTCCCCGAGACGATTGCCGGCCTCGAAGCAGCTCAACGCGCCGACTTTGCGGAAGAACACCCCACCGTCGGCACCGCCGCGCTGGTAGCGCACGGCCGTGAAAATCACCGGAACATGATCGGCCCTCGCCGCTTCGATCAGCCGGGCCACTGAACGCAAGACGGACGTGGCAACCGGTTCCCCGAGGTATAGCGGTGCGTCCGGTTCGAAGTAGGCCTTGGCCATGTCGATGACGATGAGTGCCGGACTGGTGCCAGGCGTGAGGCCCTGGCCGAAACCGGCCCGGGCATAGTCGGCATGGATGTCCGGGGCCGAAGTCATGCTGCAATCATTGCCCGTCTTTGCCGGACGCAGTGACCAGTGACGTTCTGCTCAGAATGTGTCGCACCAGCGGGATCGATCGGCCTGATGGGCGGGCAGCGCGACCCGGCGCTAGGGTCTCGCGTCATGGCCCGAGAGTCGCTTCAGCACGTCACCGATCTGCTCGACGCCGGAACCGTCGACAACACCGAGTGGTTCCACAAACTCTGGTCGATGACGGCGGAACTCCGGGCGCGGGTCGACGCCAAGTTTCCGAACCTCGTCCGTGATCCGAGCTCGTTGCCCCACGACAGCTACGTCAGCGAGGCCGGTGGTCCGCAGGGGCACATGAGCACATGGGTTGGCGAGCCGATCGACTGGATGGTGCACTCGAACCTCGTCAACCCGACGATCGGGTTCTGCAATATGCACCTGTCGATGTGGCTTGGACCGACCGTGAAGGTACCGCATTGTGCGTTCGCTTTCGGGACGTTCCCGGACCTGTTCCTGCTCGGCGACTTCCCGGCTCGCACCGACACCATCATCGACACCGAGCACCTATTCACCTACTACGAATCCGTCAACACGTTCTGGCTGAAGCACCGCGCCAACGAGAACCTGCGGCCGTTCACGAGCCGCGCGCTCTACGTCCGCGACACACTTTCGGAAACGGCCTTCTGCTTCTTGGCCGACCGTAACGAGGAGAACTTCGCGACATATCGTGAGATCGCTAACGAGATGCTCGACATCTGGTTCGCATGGCTCGATGCGGCAGTCCCCACACCGCTGTCGGAGCAGGCGGCGTTGGCTGAAAGAGATCTCAAAGTCCGTCGCTACGCCGCCGAGCTGGATCCGGCAAACGCGCTTGCCGTCCGCTACTTCGGGCCGGAGAAGGTCGCCCAGCTCGAGCGGCAGTTGTGGGGTGGCGACCGAGCGCTCCCGCGCATCGGCGGCTACTCCAACGAATGCGCACCTCCGGCGATGCGCCCGTCGAACTACTGACGCGCTCTCTGCGACATCTCTTGGCCGGCCTGTAGGGGGTTGTCAGGCGAGCACCGCTCGCGCCACCAGGTCAGTGCCGAACGCCGTGAGGATGGCCAGGTAGAGCATGCCCGTGGCGGCCATCACTGCGGAATAGAAGCGCTCGCGCAGCACGATGCGCGTGGTGAACGCAAGCCCACCAGTCATAAGCGCGCAGCCGATCCAGAACCAGCCGAGCATGCCTCCATATGAGTCGTTGACCTTGCCGTTGAGCACCGAGATCATGCCGGTCGGCACGAGCAGCAGGGCGACTTCGATCGGCCAGAGCCGCAGGAGCCAGTCGTTGATCTCGCCGATTGGCTTGCGGGAGAGGCCGGGCTGCACGAGGTACCAGTGGCCGAGCAGCATGGCGTCAGACACCGCGCCCAGGAAGAGTGCGCCGACGATCGTGCGGGCGATGCTGAGCATGGCGTCGCCTCCGCCGTTCGGTGCCGCGGCCCATCCTCCGGCGATGAGCCCGATGAGTCCGAATGCCGGCGCGACGAGATCGAGGATCGGTGGGAACTCCCGGCCATGGGCGACGTCACGTTCAACGGTCTCCGACGCACGGCCGAACTGATCGCGCATTTGCATCGCCGCACTCGCCGGTCCGCCATCGGCCGGGATCTCGGCGACGACGACGTTGGCCGCGCCCGTCATCGCCGCTACCCGCTCCTGCTTGCGCGTCGCTTCCTCGCGTTGGCGTTGCACCCCGGCCTTGCGTCGTTGGAACGACACCGCAAAGGCCACGAGCGCGGCGACGGCGACGGCCCCCGACGCGATGTCCCGAACGATCACCCGCTCGGTGAACCACGACGCAGCCAGCGCGCCGGCGGCGAAGATGGCGAACGTGAGGCGGAGTAGCCATCCGTACCCGAGGCCGACCAGGCGGTGCCGTGTGGTGACCCAGAGAAAGAAGAGGCCGCCCGTGGACCATTGCAGGAGCACGAGTGCTCCGTCGAGGCGGATCATGGTTGTGTGCCGGTTGGTGTTGCGAGCGCTGGAGCGCAGCGCAGGGCCGCTGCATGGTGGGCAGCGCTGGTCGGTGGGGTGCCGTCGAGGCGGATCATGGTCGTGTGCCGGTTGGTGTTGCGAGCACTGGAGCGCAGCGGAGCGGCGCAGCGCCGAGGGGCGGGGTGCCGTCGAGGTGGATCATGGTTGTGTGCCGGTTGGTGTTGCGAGCGCTGGAGCGCAGCGCAGGGCCGCTGCACGGTGGGCAGCGCTGGTCGGTGGGGTGCCGTCGAGGTGGATCATGGTTGTGTGCTGGTTGGTGTTGCGAGCGCTGAGCGCAGCAGAGGGGCGCTGCACTGGTGGGTGGGCAACGCGCGAAGCGAGGCTCCGGCTTCGGTCACGCTTCGACGACGATGAGGCGGTGGTCGGCCTCGTTGAGGGGGAGCGGTCCGTCGTCGGTGGCGACGACGATGTCTTCCAGGCGCATGCCCCACCTACCCGTGACGTAGATGCCCGGCTCGACGGAGTACGCATGCCCGGCGGCAAGCGGCAGCACATTGCCTTCCACCATGTAAGGGTCCTCGTGCTCCTCCATGCCGATGCCATGGCCCGTCCGGTGGATGAAGTATTGGCCGAACCCGGCCTCGTCGATAACGCGTCGTGCGGCGCGGTCGACGTCTTGGCACGGTGTTCCGACGGTGCCGGCGGCAACGCCCGCGGCGTTCGATGCCATGAGGACGTCGTAGGCCTCGTTGACCTCGTTCGACGGCTCACCGGTGAAGACGCAGCGGGTGATGTCGGAGCAGTAGCCGTCCATGGTGCCGCCGAAGTCGCAGAGCACGATCTCGCCCGCTTCGATCATGCGTTCACCGGCGTGGTGGTGTGGCGAAGCGGCGTTCGGTCCCGATGCCACGATGGCGAAGTTCACGACGTCGTGGCCTTCGGCGATGAGGCGGTTCGAGATGTCGGCCGACACCGAAGCTTCCGACCGGCCGATCAGCGGTATCTCGCCGCCGTGCAACTGCGCCGCCACTCGGTCAGCGGTGGCCGCCGCGGCACTCAGCGCAGCGATCTCGGCGGCGTCCTTGCGCATCCGCAGCGGCGACACGACCGATGACGACGTCGACCACGAGCGGCCGGGCATGGCCGTCTGCAGCGCAACGAGGAACTGGGCCCAGCAGCGGTCGCTGATGGCGAGGTTCTTGCGGGACCCGATCAGCGACGCAACGAGTTCGATCGGCGACTGCGTTTCCGTCCACGGAGCCATGGCGAACAACTCGGGATCGTGGTCGACGCGAGCGGCCTCAAGCCCCGGGATGACCAGCGTGGCGTCGCCGTCGACCGGGAGCACGAGCATGGTGAGCCGTTCGAGCGGCATCGCGTGATAGCCGGTGAGCCAGGGGAGGTCGGCGCCGAGGGAGAGCAGCAGCACGTCGACGCCGGTCTCCACCATGGCGATACGGACTTTGGCGAGACGGAGCTGGCGGGCGGTCGAGGCATCGATCGGCATGGCCCCAGGCTAGGGCGGGCCGGTCGCTTCGTTGGGTGCATCGCGTTTGCGTCGTTCGTCTTGTGTTCCGTCGGTTGCGTTGGCGCGACCGCGGTGCAGACGGTACGGTCCGGGACATGCTCGTCACCCGCCTTCGTCAGGTTGTCGTCGCGGCGGCGGAGTTGGAGCCGACGGTCTCCTCGCTCCAGACCGCCTTCGGGTTGGGAGAGGCCTTCGCCGATCCCGGTGTGGCGGAGTTCGGGCTGGTCAACGGGGTCCTACCGGTCGGTGATCAGTTCATCGAAGTGGTCACCCCATCAACGGATGGGACCGCCGCCGGGCGTTGGATGCAGCGCGGTGGCGGCGACCGGGGCTACATGGTGATCGTGCAGGTGGCGTCCATCGACGACGCCCGCGCCCACGTGACGGCCTTGGGCCACCGGTTCGTGTGGTCGGTCGACCTCAGCGACATCTCGGCCAACCATCTCCATCCGGCGTCGATCGGCGGCGCCATCGTCTCGATCGACCAACCTCGTCCGCCGTCATCGTGGCGTTGGGGAGGGCCGGACTGGCGGGCGAATGTGCGAACCGACGCCGTCACCGGGGTGGCCGGGATCACGATGGCGGCGAACGATGCAGCGGGGCTGCTGGCCACATGGGCAAGCGCGTTTGCCCTGCCGGCCCAGCCGGGGGTCGACGGCGAAGTCGGCGCGCTCGTGTTGGGCGATGGATCTCGTCTCTCGTTCGTCGGCCTCGACGCACCCGTTGCGAACGGGCGCGACGGGCTCGTCGGCATCGATCTCGTGGCCGTCGACTCGGCCGATGTCGGCCGGGCCAGCACCATTGCCGGCACGCAGTTCCGACTCGTGGCCGGCGCGCACTGAGAGTGCCGAAGGCGCGTCGCCGCAGCCGGCTCCTCGGTGGGGGCGAGGCCGTTCCGGGGTCCGCAAGTGCGGCAAAACGCCTCCCACCGCAGTTGGGAGGCGTTTTGCCCCCATCTGTGGGGGCAACCTCTCTCGCAAGGTCGAGGTCACCGTGTTGCGAGCAGTTGAGCGGAGCGAGCGGCGCAGCGCCGGGCCAGCTCAGGGGGCAACCTCTCTCGCAAGGTCGAGGTCACCGTGTTGCGAGAACTGCCGCCGGTAGGATGGCTTCCCTTCATGAAGATCTATACGCGCAAGGGCGACGACGGGACAACAGGGCTGTATTACGGGGGACGGGTCCGCAAGGACGATCCGGCTCCCATGGCCTACGGCGACGTCGACGAGGCCCAGGCGGCGATCGGCATCGCCCGGGCCGAAGTGCGGGTCGCGGTAAGCGACGATGCCAGCCTCGCCGGGCTCGACGAGACCCTGATCGGCCTCGAACGTGACCTCTGGGTCCTCATGGCCGACCTGGCGACTGATGAGATCAACCGCTCCAAGCTGGTGGCCGGGGCAACCCGCGTGACCGACGAGATGATCGAAGCCCTGGAAGCCCTGATCGATAGTTACTCGGCACGGTTCGAGCTTCCGAAGGAGTTCGTGGTGCCCGGACAGAACCGTGTGTCGGCGCTGCTCGACGTGGCCCGCACCGTCACCCGCCGGGCCGAGCGGTCGAGCCTCGCCGCCGTCGCCGAGGATTCCCTTGTCCTCACCTATCTCAACCGCCTGTCCGACCTCTTGTGGACCCTGGCTCGATTTGCCGAACACGGCGTCTCCTTGACCGCCCGTTCGTGACCGGAATGCTGTTCTCCCCCTCTCCGCCTGCCAACCCAACGCTGCGCCTGCAGCAAAGGAATTCCCTGTGTCCCTCACGCTGAACGTCTCATCCGCAAAGCTCGCACCGAAGTCCGCCGCCATCGGCGTCGGAGTCCTCATCGGCAAGAGCGGACCCGAGCTCCCGGTCGGCGCGCCATCGGCGGCCGTGCTCGCAGCTCGGGGGTTCGAGGCCAAGCCGGGCCAGGTCAGCGTCGTTCCGGGTCGCTCCGGTTCGACCGTGTACGTGGGTCTCGGCCGGGCCGCGGACCTCACACTCGACACGTTCCGCTCCGCCGCGGCGCTTCTCGTGCGGTCGGGGTTCGGCGAGACAACGATCGCCACGGCGCTGGTCGACGCCGCGCCGAGCCGGCTCGATCGCGTCAGCGTCGCGCAGGCGATCACCGAGGGAGCGCTTCTCGCGAGCTACCAATTCACCAACTACAAGTCGCAGACGGTGCCCCGGGCGCTGAAGAATTTCGTGTTCATCGGCCGGGTCGGCAGACTCGTCGATCAGGGCATCAAGCGTGGTCTCGTCATGGCTGAAGCGGTGGCCATGAACCGTGACCTCGTGAACGAGCCGGCGATGACGCTCACCCCGTCGCACTTCGCCGATCTCGCGCTCGAGGTCGGCGCCCGGAAGGGCCTCACGGTGACCGTGTGGGACGAGCACGACATCGCCCGTGAGCGCCTCGGCGGCATCCTCGGCGTCTCGCTCGGCAGCAACCAACCACCCCGCCTCGTGAAGATCGTCTACTCGCCGAAGGGCGCCACGAAGCGCACACCGACCCTCGCCCTTGTCGGCAAGGGCATCACCTTCGACTCCGGCGGGCTCTCGCTCAAGACGAACGACGGCATGCTCACGATGAAGTGCGACATGAGCGGTGCCGGCGCGGTGCTGGGTGCGATGTCGGCACTTGCGCAACTCGCTCCGTCGATTCGTGTCGTCGGCTACTGCTGCCTTACCGAGAACATGCCCGGGCCCGACGCCTTCAAGCTCCTCGACGTGCTTACGGCGCGTAACGGCAAGACCGTCGAGATCCACAACACCGATGCCGAAGGACGGCTCGTCCTGATGGACGGTCTTTCGCTCGCGGTCGAAGACGGTGCCGACGCGATCATCGACCTCGCCACCCTCACCGGCGCGGCACTCGTTGCGCTCGGCAACGAGATCACGGCGGTCATGGGCAACCATCAGGGGTTCGTTGATTCGGTCCGATCCGCAGCAACGGACGTCGGAGAGGACACGTGGCAGTTGCCGCTTCCGGCGAGGTATCGCAAACACCTCGATTCGTCGATCGCCGACATGAAGAACATCGGGAACCCGGGTCAGGCCGGCAGCAGCGTCGCCGGGCTCTTCCTCCAGGAGTTCGTCGGCTCCACCCCGTGGGTGCACCTCGACATCGCCGGTCCGGCGTTCACGTCGACCGACGAGGGGATCATCACCCGGGGCGGAACCGGTGCGATGGTGCGCACCCTCCTCCAGGTGATCGAGACCTTTGACGTGCCCGCGCGCTAGCGCGTTCGCGCGGTGGTCGGGCGGTTCACGCCGTCCGGCGCGTGGAGTACGACACCTGTTCCAACGCCCACACCGTCAACTCTTCGATGCCTGCCGCTGGGTAGCGCCATGTCGTGAGTTGCTGAGCGATGTCCTCGGCTGTTCCACCGGTTCGTGCGCAGCCGAGGGCGATCGACGCCGCTCTCCGACGGGCCACACGTTGCGCTGACTGGGCGAGATCGGCGGCTTCCCATTGTTCGTGTTCGACGCGAAGAGGCGCCGGAAGACGCGACACCTTCCGTTCGTCGAGCCACGGAACGTCTCGGCGCACGAGCAGTGTCATGCCGCCCCGGGAGTGGGCGAGGTCGAAGTGGCAGAGACGGTCCGCCGCTCGCTGCACGGGGGAGTGCCGTCCGACTCGGTCGCCGAGACCGAGGGCGCGAGCCACGTTGTGCACGTCAAGCTGGTAGCCCTGTGGTGCGGCATCGAAACCATAAGCGAACGTACGAAGTAGCCAGAGCGCCGACGGTCCAATGATCGAGAGCCAGAACCGTTCGACGTAGGCCGACCTCGGGTCTTGGCCGACCTCGGTGGTGACGTGGTCGGGCCACGGCTCGACACGGATCTCGTTTCGTTGACCGATCGATACTGAGGCCGGCGGTAGGGGCTGCGTGCGGTGGGCGGACCCGACTGGCGCAGTGGTCGAGGCGATGGGGGTTGTGGCGGTGTTCATGCAGACCTCCAGAAGCGAGGAAGATCGTTGTCCGATCCGAGGAAGAGGAGGCAACGCTGCCATGGTCATGCCAGGGGACGAACAGCACCGAGGCGAAGCGGTGGCCGACGGCGCACTGGCGCGCGCCATCGAGGTATTGGCGGCGGCCCGGCGCGTCGTGGCGCTCACCGGCGCGGGCATCTCGACGGATTCGGGCATCCCCGACTTCCGGGGGCCACAGGGTGTCTGGACGAAGAATCCGAAGGCCGAGCGCATGTCGAACCTCTCGCACTACCTGAACGACCCCGAGGTGCGTGAGATCTCGTGGCAGAGCAGGCTGGCCAACCCGTCGTGGCATGCCCAGCCGAACGATGGGCATCGAGCGCTCGTCGAGCTCGAACGCTCCGGTCGGCTTCACACACTGGTCACCCAAAACATCGACGAGCTTCATCAGCGCGCCGGGTCATCGCCCGAACTGGTTGTCGAGGTGCATGGAACGATGCGTCGGGCGCTGTGCTGGTCATGTCGGAGGGAGTGGCCGATGGAGGTGTTCCTTGACCGCGTCCGCTCCGGCGAACGCGACCCGCGCTGTCCTGATTGCGGCGGTATCGTGAAGTCGGCGACGATCAGTTTCGGGCAGTCGCTCGTCGAGGCAGACATCAACCGGGCCATGGAGGCGGCCACGGAGGCCGACGTGCTGCTCTGCGTGGGTTCGACGCTCTCGGTCGGACCCGTGAACCAGATGGTTCCGCTCGCCTATCGATCCGGCGCAGTGATCGTGATCCTGAACGCCGAGCCGACCGAGATGGACCGCCTCGCCACCATCGTGCTTCGGGGTCAGATCGGGACCCTGCTCCCGATGTTGGTGGTGTGACCGAAACCCGAGTGAATTAGTCGGGTTTTGAACTAGATTGTCCGGCATGGCTTCGTTCCGTGAACTCCTGTCGGCCGCCAAGTCGCAGATCGTCGAGGTGTCGACCGACGATGCGGCGGCGCGCATCGCTGCCGTCGGCACGGTGGTGCTCGATGTACGCGAGCCCGACGAGTACGAGCAGGGCGCCCTCGCCGATGTGGTCCACATCCCACGGGGCCA